>CAYFRT010000010.1:0-4221 GCA_964345585.1 uncultured Actinomyces sp.
GTGGTGTGCGGCGTAAAAAGTGCTTACATCGAACGCGGCGACCGAGAGTTCGTGAAGGAATGCGACAAGTATTATGCGGACCTGACGCTGGTAGACGACCTCACCGAAGTTCGCGACGATGTCCTCAAACTGGCGGTCTACGACTTTGACGACTCCGAGGCTAACTACGAAACGCAGTTCAAGGAAGCCGCTCGCGGTTACCAAGCTGTCTTGTCAGGAAAGCATTGGCTCGACATCATGCAGGTCGGCGTCGACAAGGGGCAGGGCGTGATCCGGCTGCAGGAAGAACTCGGGGTTTCTCCCGAACAGACAGCCGTCTTCGGTGATTACCTCAACGACCTGGAGATGCTTGGCGCGGGCCACTGGTCGTTCGCCGTGGAGAACGCACATCCACAAATCAAAGAAGCGGCAAACTACTTGGCTCCCGCAAACAGCGAAAACGGTGTGGTGTCGGTGCTTCGTCGGCTTCTGGGCGAGGAATCGGCGTAAACGTTGGCCGCCAAGCGCCCCCTTTTCAGGCTCACGATAGAATTAGGGTTCCTAAACATCACCGACCTGGGTTGCTATGGGTTGTTGGGGAGGTTCACCCCTCGTTCAACGGCCGGCAACGCTATTTGTAAGAGGCGAGAACCAAGATGAGCGGAGCATTCGGCACCAAACAGGGGTGGGCAGAGTGGGTCCAAGAGCGCGATGAGTCGCAGAAAGACCCATACGGCTGGCTCTCCCTTGTCGAACTTGTTTGGTTGGATGAAATGCCGAAGAAACTGGCGAACTTCCCCGGGCTTTGGTCCGCGGGCGGGAACACTGTGACAGCGGTATTCAAGAAGGGGCAACCCAAGGTTTACCGGGACGGTGAACGCGTCAAGGGAGAGTTCCAAGTCGACGTCGTTCCAGGCGGTGAATCTGACCGGTCACTGCGCGACGAAACTGGGCGGGAGATCGAAATTGCTTACCGCTTCGACGGCCCCTGTGTTCGGGTTCGCGACCCGCACGCCAAACGTCTTGAGGAGTACGAGGGCTTAGATCGGTACGACTTCGACCCCCAGTGGGTGTTGCGTGGTCGGCTGGTGCCGTACGAGGCGGTCCGGGAAATCGAGGTCCCCTCGGCCATCGATGGGCACATGCACAAGCTGAACACTTGGGCGCGGGCCGACCTGGCGCTACCGGAGAACAAAGAGACCCTTTCCCTTGTTGTGACGGGGGAGGGGCCCGAGGACTCCAGCGTTTTCTTCTACGACGAAACCAACGGGGATACCACCCCGGGTTGGCGGGCCGCTCACGCCGTGATTGATGGCGAGACAGTGGTTGTAGATTTCAACCGCGCGACAATCTTCCCCGCGCACATGAGCCCTTACGGCACGTGTCCGCAGGCGCCGGCAGAAAACCGCATCGCCAGGCGGGTTGAGGCTGGCGAGAAAACATTTAAAGGACGTGAAACTGAGTGACATACCGGATTCTCACCGTGTGCACTGGAAACATTTGTAGATCTCCGATGGCCGAGGTCGTCTTGGCCGACGCCCTCGCCAAAGCCGGGGTTGATGCGGAGGTGGATTCGGCGGCGGTGACTTCTGGTGAAGTTGGGAACCCGATCGATTATCGAGCCCAAGAAATACTGCGCTCTGCGGGATATGCGGTGCCGCACCGGGCAGCCAGGAAGATGGATGTCGACGATCTGGAGGAGTTCGACCTCATCCTCCCGATGACCGCACAACACGAGTCTGCGATCAACCGGATTGCCCGCAGCGGCGGACTGGATCCCAATGATCCCGCCTTGGCGGAAATCCGCCTATTCCGCACGTTCGCCACCGACGCGGATGAGCGCGGCCCATATGAGATGGACGTGCCGGACCCTTGGTATGGCGGCCGGCAAGACTTCATTGAAACCCTGGAAACCATCGAGGATGCCCTGGACAACATTGTGGAATACGTGCGGGAGCAGACGCAGAACTGAGCGGCTGAACTGAGAGGCTGTAACAAGCGGCTGAACCGCGCGGTTGAACTGGTCGGCAAGGTGCGTGACCTAACTGCGCAACTGACCTGCGCGACTCAACCAGGCCGCTGAGCAAAAGAGGCTGTAACCCCAACCGACGGGGTCCCAGCCTCTTTTGTTGCTGACGGCAGGCAGCGCGTCAGTCCTTCTTCTCGGCGTCCTTGGCAGTCTTCTCCGCTGGCGCGACTCGCTGCCCAGAGCTACCGGCAGGGAGGGTGCCGTCAATGAAGGCCTCGACCTGCGCGCGGGCATCCTTGTCGGCCATTTGCACTGGTGGGGACTTCATGAAGTAGGCCGAGGGGGCGAACAGCGGGCCCCCGATTCCACGGTCCAAGCCGATCTTTGCGGCGCGGATGGCGTCAATAACGATGCCCGCAGAGTTGGGGCCGTCCCACACTTCCAGCTTGTATTCGATTTCGATCGGGACTTCACCAAACGTGGTGCCCTCAATGCGAACAAACGCGAACTTGCGGTCTTCCAACCACGGCACGTAGTCAGAGGGGCCAACGTGAATGTCGCGGTCCTGGTACTCCGACTTCATGTTTGAGGTGACGGCCTGAGTCTTGGAGATCTTCTTCGACTCCAGGCGGGAGCGCTGCAACATGTTCTTGAAGTCCATGTTGCCGCCGACGTTCAACTGGTAGGTGCGGTCAATCCTGACGCCGCGTTCTTCCATCAGGCGCACAATGTCGCGGTGGCTGATGGTTGCCCCAAACTGGCTCTTGATGTCGTCGCCAACAATGGGTAGCCCGGCCGCAGCGAACTTCTCCGCCCACACGGGATCCGAGGCAATGAAGACCGGCAGACAGTTCACGAATGCACATCCGGCGTCCAGCGCGCACTGGGCGAAGAAGCGGTCTGCTTCCTCCGAACCCACAGGCAGGTAGGACACCAGGACATCAACCTTGGCTTCTTTCAGGGCAGCAACAACGTCGACTGGAGCTTCCGAGGACTCGGTGACGGTTTCCTTGTAGTACTCACCCAAGCCATCCAGCGTGGGGGCGCGCTGAACTGTGACTCCCATCAGGGGCACGTCAGCGAACTTTATGGTGCAGTTGGGTTCTGCCACGACCGCTTCGGAGAGGTCCTTGCCAACCTTGGATTCGTCGACGTCAAAGGCCGCCACGAACTTGATATCATTGACGTGGTAGTCGCCGAACTGGGCGTGCATCAGCCCCGGAATCTCTTGGTCCTTAGCCGCGTTCTTGTAGAACTCGACTCCCTGGATTAGGGATGAGGCGCAGTTACCTACTCCCACAATCGCAGTGCGTATCACACTCATTTTTTGTCCTTCGGTTTTCTGTGGTTGGCCGCTGGTTAGCGACTGCTTAGTTGGCGGAACTTGTTGCAATGGGCGGGTTTTCTATCAGTTCCTGGTCGGATTTGATGAGACGGTCAATCCAGGAAAGCTCGTTGTCGGCCTGTAATGCGTCCAGCTCTCCCCGGGAACTGACCCAGAAGTCCGAGGACTTCTTCGCATCCTCACTGGCCCTCTTACGTTCCAGGACCTGCGCGCGACGCTCCTTCAAGATCGCTAGCCGCGCCGGAGGACTCGCCTGAGACATCAGAGCGACAGTCAGCGGCATGGATTCATCATCCACCGCGGCCTCCTCCAACGAAGCGTGGAGGTAAGCGCTCCCTGCCAGGGTGATTTGGTAGACGACTTGCCGACTGTTCTTGGAGGTCGAGCGAGACGCGCTTTTCTTCTGCGCGGCCTTCCGTTGAGCCGAGGTGGAGGTTGCCTTGCCAGTCTTTCCCCCAGCATCGGAAGATTCAGCTGGGTCTTTCGGAAGATCAACAACAGTGATCAGACCCTGATCCGCCAGACGGTGCAACGCCGGGTACAAAGATCCGAATGACAGACTCCTAACGGGGCCAAGTGACCGCGAGAGACGCTTGCGGACCTCGTATCCATGAAGGGGCTCTTCAAGCTCCCCCAGGATGGCGAGCTCAAGCATGCTGGAGCGGACACCCACTGATTGATCACGACCTCTAGAATTTGAACGGGGCTCAGCGATCCTGAACCGCGAACCACGCTAGCAGAGATGTATCGCGCCGATATTCAATGGCGTTATAAAATGAACGCCGCAGGTCAGACGGCGTGTCGAAAAGGCAAGAAGGGCGCAAAATTGGGAATAACGGCGTTTTTATACAGTTTGATAGGCCACATTTCGCCCCGTTCTCGTGTGCCAGGCCGGTCGCGAGCCAGCATTTTGTGCGCGTGTGGCTGG
>CAYFRT010000010.1:4321-6197 GCA_964345585.1 uncultured Actinomyces sp.
TATTTTCGTGCGGTGCGCCTGATTCGCGCCAGTTCTTTGCCGTAGCTTCCTCCTGGGGTGACCCGAGTTCCCAGGTGCTCCCACTCGAAGATCAGGTCCTCACGGAACGTCTTGCTGCATCGGCCGCAGGCCACCACCCGCCGAGGCGACGCGTGCAGTTTCCTCTCCGCATTACACCGAGGACACCGGCCAACCCACTCTGCGGGTGGGGCCGGAAGCCAGTTCGGAAGCATCGCCTTGGGGGTGGCGCCCAACTCCTGGGCAACCTTCTTCCACGCGGCTCCGTGTGCGGCACGGGGCCCGGCGATGGCGTGCGCCACCTCATGCAACACAACGTCCCGCAACACTTCTACGGGGTAGAGGGGGACGAGGACTCTTGAAAAACTGATCGCCTTATCCCGGTGGCTGCAATATCCGGCACGCCGCTTCGCGCGGTCCCAGCGCACCTCCCACCCTGAAAGGTTGTGGGCAACGAGGGCTTCCTGGCAAAGAGACTCCACGAATTCGAAAGAGGCCTGAGAAGTCATGCGTCGCGTTCAATCCCTTCAATACGACGTAGCAGGCGTGTCGAGGACACCCTCTTCGCGGTTCCCAACATCTGCGCGAACAAGGAGACGCGCAGTTCCTCTAACAGGAACTCAACTTCCTCCATGTTGCGGCTGACTGATGCCGAGTAGGGGCGGGCGGCGATCCTTTCGCGGGCTTCCTCGTACGCCGTTTGAACCAAACGCAGTTCCCGGGCACGCTCCACATCTGCCTGAATGTCTGCGGACCCGCGCGCAGCCACCTCAACGCGGCGGGCATCGGCGCGCAAGTAGCGGGGCATGTTCACCCGAATGGCAGGCTGGACGGAGGTGAGGAACCCGTCCCGGAACAGGCCTCGGGCATGGGACAACGCAGCGTTCCGCGTCTTTTTGAGCGCGGGGTGCGGGTTGTTCGCCAGGGCATCTTGGAGTTCGGCATAGGCTTTCGCGGACCGGATCACTTCCCCCAAAATCTCGTAAACCCGGTCTTCGAAAAGGTTCCTGGCATCTTGGACAAAAGCCTCGAAATCCGCTTCGCTACGAATCGATTCGGGGCCCGAGGCAACCAGCAACTCCCCCACCAGACTTGCCGCTGCCGCCCACTGTGCATCCGCGACGAGGGCTTCGGTGTTGGGGTAGGGCGAGGCTGCCAGAAGCAACGCCTCAACCCCCGTCCACCTGGTCGTAACGCGCGAGGTTTCCAACTTGAGACGTTGCAGCAGAAGCGCCACCAGGCCTTCCCGGTGCTCCCGTTTTGCCTGGTCTACGCTGGCGTGAACCCGGATCCCCGCCTTCGGCTCTGCGGGGGTGCCTTGGGAAACCAGCCCCGGATAACCGCGGATCAACAGTCCGGAAGCATCCACGTGTTCCAGTCTCTCTGGCAGCGGCTCTGGGGGGAGACCGGAGATGTTGTCTGCGTTCAGGCCGGCCTCGGACAGTTGCCCTCGCTGGTCAGCCAGCCTCTTCGCAGAATCTGCGATTTGTGCGGCTCGGTCTTCGGCGACCCTCTGCTCAAGTTGTTCGCGGGAAGCGCTGGCGATGGCGCCTCGGACAGAGTCCTGCACCGCGTCGTCGGCCTGTTTGCGGAACCTTGCCTGAAGTGCGGGGAGAGAGTCGTCAGCGCCGATAATCGCGCCCTGTTTGTTCAGGACGCGGAAACCAATCCGCAGGTGAGGGGGGAGTGAGGATTGGGCGTGTTGCACATCTTCCTCGGACAAATCAACCCCCTTAGCGTTGCGGACCGCGCGGGAGAACGCGGCCGAGAACGATTGCTCCCGAGGGTCCTTCTGAGCGCGTTCGACCGGCTCGGCTTCTGGTGGTTCAGAAGGTGACTCTGACGCTGATTCTGGCGC
>CAYFRT010000010.1:6297-42953 GCA_964345585.1 uncultured Actinomyces sp.
GGCTCGGCTTCTGGTGGTTCAGAAGGTGACTCTGACGCTGATTCTGGCGCCGGCTTCGACGCCGGCTTCGACTTGCGTGCGGGGGGTGCTTCCGGTTCCTCTTGTCCCGTCCACTTCCGCAAGCGGGCGAACGAGGCCTCCAGCGAGTACGGGTCCACCTCGTCCTCTTCGGCGGCTGTGGCAGAACCCCCCTGGCCAGCAGCCTGGGGACTGGTCGGTTCCATCTCGGCGGCGTTCGGGTCGCGGAGTCTGTCGGCCACTATCCGCCCCGTGTCGGTTGCGGGTGCGAGCAGGCGGCGTTTTCCTTTCGGCAGTCCTCGTACCATCGCTACACACAGGTCGTCGAGGAGCCCTGGGACCAGCCAGTCGAAACCAACATTGCGGACGCGCTGGAGGACCCGAAGCGGGATGGAGATGGTGATCCCGTCCTCCTGATGACCGGGAGTAAAGGAGTAGGAGATCGGCAGTTCCAAATCTCCCTGCACCCATTTTTCGGGGAAGCCTTCCGGGTCACGCAGGATGCCGGGGGGAAGCAGTTCGGCAAGGGAATACTCGAGGAGGTGCGGGTTCTCCGCCCGCTCACGCTTCCACCAGCGGTTGAACGCGGCTGCCGACGTGATGTGCGCTGGGATTCGTTCGTCGAAGAACCGGTAGCGCGCTGATTCGTCCGGGATGACGGCGGGGTCGCGCAGTCGGCTGGATAGGTCCTTAGCCTCGGCCATCACGTCTTGGTTGTGACGGACGAACGCGTGATAGTTTTCCCGCCAGTCTCCGTCAACCAGCGCGTTTGAGATAAACAATTCGCGGGCCAGCGTTTTCGCGGTCAGTTCAACTTCGCTGCCCAGGAACGTGCGACCGATCAAGGCGTCACCCAGGGAGGTTAGCGGCACTTGCCGGTCGGCCGCCAACGTGAGCCCGTACAGGGTGACGCGCTCTTTGACGGTGGCGCTGCCGCGGGAACGGGACCAGATCGGTTCTGAGTAGGAACGTTTTAGCAGGTGACCGGCAAACTCTTCTACCCACTGAGGCTCAATGCCGGCAACGGTGCGGGCGAAGAGGCGCGAGGTTTCCACCAGTTCTGCCGCCATCACCCAAGCGGGGGTGCGCCGACGGAGGGCGGACCCGGGCCAAATGGTGAAACGGGTTCCGCGCGGCCCCTGGTAGTTGCGTTTGGGTTCGTCCCAGTTCCCGATGTTGGAAAGGAGGCCGGGGAGGATTGCCCGGTGCACCTCGTCCGGACTAACCGACCGACCACTGCGGCCGTACTCCAGCACTGCCGCGGCGACAGGTTCTGGCTGTTCCCGCATGGAAGCAATCAGCCGAGGACTGGGCAGCCCCAGCGGCTCGACATGAATCCCCAGTTGGCGGCACATTTGCCGGATCTGGGTGACAATGTCGCGCCACTCCCGGTACCTCAAATAGTGGAAGAACTCTGCCCGGCACATGCGTCTGAAAGCGTTGCCGGAAAGGTCCCGAGACATCGCCCCCAAGTAGCGCCACATATTCAGGAAGGTGATGAAGTCCGAGGTGCGGTCGGCAAACCTTGCGTGCGCCTGATCCGCTTGCTGCTGGAACTCTGCGGGCCGTTCCCGAACGTCTTGGATGGAGAGGGCGGAGACGATAACGAGGACCTCGGACGCGCAACCTAAACGGTCCGCTTCGATCAGCATTCTGCCCAGGCGGGGATCGATGGGGAGTTTCGCCAACCTTCGCCCAAGGCGTGTGATCTGGTCTTTCTCATCAAGGGCGCCGATTTCGACCAGTAGTTGCACGCCGTCCCTCACAGCCCTGGAACTGGGTTTGTCGAGGAACGGGAAGTCTGCGACCCTCCCCAAACCCAACGCACTCATCTGTAGGATGACGGAGGCCAGTGAGGTGCGGAGGATCTCCGGTTCCGTGAACTCTGGTTGGGAGATGTGGTCGCGTTCGGAGAAGAGGCGAACCGCGATGCCGGGGGACGTCCGCCCAGCCCGCCCCGCACGTTGCGCCGCCGATGCCTGAGACACCCTTTCAATTGGGAGGCGCTGCACTTTCGTCTTGTTGGAAAACCGACTGATGCGCGCCAAGCCGGAGTCTATGACGTAACGGATCTGGGGGACCGTCAGCGAGGTTTCAGCGATGTTGGTGGCTAAAACGACTCGTCGCAGACTGTGTGGTTCGTAGATTCTGTGCTGTTCAGCGGCGGTGAGGCGAGCGTAGAGGGGAACTATTTCCACTCCGTTCGGCCCGTGGGGAGCCCGAGGGTCCTTCACATACTGCGGCCCCAAATGCTCCGCAAGAGTGCGCTCGGCCTCCCTAATGTCCCGCTCCCCGGGAAGGAAAACCAGGATGTCACCGTCGGGCTCGGTCAGGAGTTCATCGACGGCTTCACAAAGCGCGGTTTCAAGATCCAGGTCCTCGCCCAACCCATACCCCAACGTTCCCAGTTCTCCCGGGTCTGGTTCGGGGCGTAACTGGGTGCCGATCTGAACCGTTGGTTCCTTGGACTCGGCAGGCAGGGGGCTCCAGACGCTTCGGTCCTTGTCGTGCAGTGCGGCACGATCCGGGGCTTCCCCCGGCTGGCTGACCGGTTCAATGTCGGCGGCCAGTGGCCTGTACCGAACCTCCACAGGGTATGCCCTGCCCTCCACTTCGATCACCGGCACCGGGGCGTCAATCAACTTGGAGAAGTGGGCCGCGAACCTCTTGGAGTCGATGGTTGCGGAAGTGATGATCACCTTCAAATCTGGACGCTTCTTCAGCAGGGTTGCCAGGTAACCCAGGATGAAGTCAATGTTCAGGGATCGTTCATGCGCCTCATCAACAATGATGGTGTCGTACTGGCTCAGCATCGGATCGCCACCGATTTCTGCCAGTAAGATTCCATCTGTCATCAGTTTGATGAGGGTTGTTGGGCCCACCTCATCCGTGAATCGGACCTGGTATCCGACAACATCGCCGGGGTCCCGACCGACGCGGCCGCCAAGTTCTTCTGCAATCCGTTCAGCAACAGCGCGAGCAGCTATTCGTCTGGGCTGTGTGTGACCAATCATCCCTTTGATCCCACGTCCCAGTTCCAGACAGATCTTGGGGAGTTGCGTTGTCTTTCCGGAGCCGGTTTCACCCGAAACAATCACAACCTGGTGGTCCTTGATTGCTTCTGCAATTTGGTCTCGCTGCCGACTAACGGGCAGGTCTGGGTACGTTACGACCGGCAGCGCTGCGGCACGTTGCGCCAGTTGTGCGGGCGTGTAGTCGCTGCCGGGGAACCTTTGCGGGGTTCGTCGCCCACGGCCCCGCCCCCGCCGGTGGGGTTTACGCGTTGGGCTGCCCGACTTCTCCTCCTGCGTCAACGTCCGTCCCGGACTATCGGCATTTGGGTGGTGATCCAGTCGCGGGCGTACTGGCCCAGCCTGTCCAGGTGCGACGGGTCAGAAAAGCGCGCGTCGTCGACGACCTCTAACCGAGAGCCGTTGGGCAGCATATGAAAGACCTCTGTGCCTCCTTGAACCAGGCCCTGGTTTATATCATCGCTGTCGTACACCAGTGCGACGGGGGCGGTGAGGCCCTTTGTTAGCTTCGCAGGCTCGTTTAGGGACAGGTCAATCAGTGTTTGGGAAGTGATGGTGAATGAGGAACGAGGTCCTTCGGAGTCATCCGAAATTTCCAGCCGTCCTCGTCGTTCCAATTCCCGAAGCTGATCATCAGAGAAAATGGCTTGCCAGTCGTAGTCGATAGGCCCTAAAACAGCGCTGGTGAAGAACATCGATTTCACTGCGGGTGCCCGCAAGTTCAGCGCCGGGATGGTTCCGCTGGAGTGAGCGTGGAGGAGTTGGCGGGTGAATCCCCGTTCCTCAAGCCACGCGGATGCTGCGCGCAAGTCTTGAGCCCGCAACTCTGTTGTGATCACGTCGTCGTCAGACAATCCGTGGCCCGCATAATCGAAGATTAGAGTGGCATAACCAAGTGAGCGGTACAGTGCGGCGAGCCCAGCAAAGTGGGGGCTTGAGGTACGGTCGCATAGTACGGCGTGAGAGAACATGACGGCGGCGTCAGTGGAGTCCACAGGGTCCACGAAAGTCCCTGAAAGACGCACACCGCGCGGTGTCAAGATTTCAACTTCACTCACACATCCAACGTACATTGGGATGGGTGAAATGGCACGGTGCCTTCGCGGTCAAAGAGCAAAGTTGTGGATTTCGATGTCTGAGGATAGGAAGCTCAGGGCGGTCATAGCGGTTCCTTTGAAGGAAGAGCACTGCGCCCTGATTGAAGAGTTGGAGCCACGTCTTGAGGTGGTGCGCGACCACTCCCTCTATTACCCAATGCGAATCGCCGCAGACTGGGCGGGTGACCAGAGTGTTAAGCGGTCCCCAGAAAAGCAGGTGGAGTACGAGGAGATGATTGATTCCGCGGATCTCCTTTTCGGCATCCCGGATCTGGACATTGCTTCGCTCAAGAGAACCGTGGATACCAACCCGAACCTCCGTTGGGTCATGACCACGCTTGCCGGAGGAGGGGCGCAGGTGAAAGCTGCCGACCTTTCCCGTGAGCAACTGGAACGGGTCACGGTGACAACCGCGGCGGGAATCACAGGGGCACCCCTCGCCGAGTTCGCCCTTTTTGGGGTGCTCGCAGGCGCGAAGAACCTGCCGAAGCTTCAGCGCGACCAGAAGAACCACAAGTGGGGTGGTCGTTGGGTGATGAAACAGCTCTACGACATGACCGTGCTGGTTGTTGGCCTTGGTGGGATCGGGTCAGAGTGCGTTACCCGTTTCAAAGCCATGGGGTCGAAGGTTTGGGGCGCCAGCCGCAGCGGCCGATCCGTTGAGGGACTGGACCGCGCTTTGACTCCCGACCGGTTGGGAGACGTTATGGGTGAGGTTGACGCGATCGTCATCACCGCGCCTGGCACCGACAGCACCCACCACATGATCAGCAGGGACCTGCTGAACAAGGCGAAAGACGGCGTGATTATCGCAAACGTTGGGCGTGGAACTGTGATTGACGAGGACGCCATGATCGATTCTCTCCGCTCCGGCAAGATCGGGTTCGCGGCACTGGACGTGTTCACGGTTGAACCGTTGCCGGAGGACTCTCCACTGTGGGATCTGGAAAACGTGCTGATCTGCCCCCACACGTCTGCTCTGAATGCGGGCGAGGAAGAACTGATGGCCCGCCGATTCGCGGAAAACGCCACCAACTTCATTGAGGGGCGTCCCATGAGTTACACGATGGACACCACGGAGTTTTACTAGAGAGGTCGGTGACCACCCGGCCCTCGCGCATCCCGGAAAAGGGGTAACGAAATGACAAATGTGAATCGCCTTGAAGCTGTGGAGCCGGACCCACGGGAGGTTTCCCGTTTCTGGGCTCAAGCCCGTAAGAATGTGGGTTGGGCCGGCCTCGAAGTGATCTTGGGGCAGCAGCAGGAGGCGGTTGTTGAACCCCCATGGATGCACCTTTCACAGGACCGGGAAGAAGCAACGTTACTGGTCAACGCTCTGGCCGAAGCGGGGAAGGGGGTGGCGCAGACCCCGATCTCTGAGTTCCCGGGAGGAGAAGAGGACCTGCCGAGCCCCGGGGACCTCGCCGTTATTTGTGACGGGGACGGAAACCCTGTTGCGCTGGTGATGACGGTAAACGTAGATGTGCTGGACGTGACGGCGGCGTCGGGAGCGCCTGAAGTGGCGGGAGGGTTGGCAGTTCCCGAGGTCTCGGAAGCGTTGGGAGGCCAGGGCGACGGTTCCCTGCCGGAAGGTAATCGCGTTAGGATCGTTGAGGAAAGGTTCCGCTCCCTCTACCCGAGGTTGAAACGAAAAACCCTAGGAAACAAATGAAATCCAAACTGACGCTGGCATTCGGACTTGTCGCGGGATTCCTTCTGGGGTCCAAAGCGGGTCCGAAGCCGTGGGAGATGTTCAGCAACGGCCTTCGCCGGCTCCGCAACACCCGGATGGTGTCGGCACCGATCGAAAAGGTGGCTGACGGGGTTTCTGGAGCGGTACGCCGCAAGGGTATTGAGATGTCTGACCGCGCAGCGGACGCGGTTCACCGCACCATCGTTGGGAATCACCCAGTGGTGATCGAAGCGCGAGTGACCGACACGGTCATCGAAGACTGACACCCCCGCGAAGAGACTCTTGATCGCGAAATAGGGCATTTTGAGCGAAGAAACAACAAAAGGGGCCGGCATGAACCCGGCTTTCGGGGTAACACCGAAACAGATCCGACGTTGGCGTCGCTACCTGGCGGAAGAGCGGATCGAGGCTGCCACGTATAAGAACCTTGCGAAGCGCGAGACGGGGGAGCAGCAGCAGATCCTGCTCGAGTTAGCGGAGGCGGAACGGCGCCATGAGCAGCATTGGCTGGCGCTCCTCGGAAAACATGCTTATCCTCCCCCAAAGCCGCGGCTGTCGTCACGGATGCTCGCGACCCTTGCGGGAAGGTTCGGATCTGTCTTCACGTTGGCGTTGGCGCAACGCTCGGAGCAGCGAACCTCGTATGACGATGAGGCAGACGCGACCTCCCAGATGGCGGCAGACGAGCACATTCACGGAGAGATCGTGCGCTCACTGGCGACGGCTTCCAGAGAGAAAATCGCTGGTAACTTCCGAGCCGCCGTTTTTGGGATCAACGATGGCTTGATCTCCAACTTGGCATTGATCCTGGGGGTTGCCGGAGCGGGGATGGACGCCTCGTGGATATTGGCGACGGGTATTTCCGGACTTTTGGCGGGCTCCCTGTCGATGGCGGCAGGCGAATGGGTTTCAGTGTCCGGGCAGCGCGAACTCCTGGAAGCCTCGACCCCCGACCCCGAAGCGGAAAAGCTGGTCACCAACCTGGACGTCAATGCAAACGAGTTGGCGTTGCTGTTCCGTGCGCGGGGAGAATCCGCGGAGGACGCCAAACGTCACGCCGAAGCAATCTTTGAAAGCCTGGGACCGACCGACACCGACTCCAAGATGATGGCCCTCCAAGTGCAAATAGCCGGACCCGGTGGGGGCCCTTCGACTTCAAGCGTGACCGCGGCCGAAGCGGTCGGGAAGCCGCTCCCGGTTGCGTTCTCCTCCTTCCTGGCGTTCGGGATCGGAGCCTTCATTCCTTTGCTGCCCTACATTTTTGGGGTAGTGGGGGTGGGGGCCCTCGTACTCTCTGCCGTGGTTGTAGGGATCGCGCTGTTGGTTACCGGCGGTCTGGTTGGGGTCCTTTCCGGGAAAGCGCCGTGGCGCGGGGCCCTGCGCCAACTGTTGATCGGGACGGGGGCTGCGACCGTGACGTTCCTGCTGGGCACCCTTGTCGGAGGCGTGGTCTAGCTACACTTAAACGCGGGCGGCGGACCTTTTGTTTCGCCCATTCCTACGGAACTGAAGGAGCGCGGGTGGAAGATTTCAGCAGCGTTGCCCTCGATGATGTTTTTCGCGTGATAGATCTGACCGGCGTGCTGCTGAACGGAATCTTGGGTGGAAAGCTTGCCCGGTCTAAGCACTTCGACGCGGTGGGATTCGTAGTGCTGGCAATCATGTCCGCGATGGGCGGCGGCATCATCCGCGACCTAATGATCGCTCAGGGTCCACCCGTTGCGTTGACTGACCCCCTCTACATTTCGACTGCGCTGGTTGGTGCCTCAATCGCGTTCCTGTGGAAACTGGAAAGCAGGTTCTGGATCGTTGCGTTAATCCTGGCAGACGGCATAGTGCTGGGAACGTGGGCGGCGACGGGGGCGATGAAGACGCTGTCCGCCGGGTTCGGGGTCATGCCGGCACTCATGCTGGGGATCACGACCGCCGTTGGTGGCGGGATGATCCGCGACGTCAGCGCTGGAAAAGTGCCCATGGTTTTCGGGGGGAACAACCTTTATGCGACCCCTGCACTTGTTTCTGCGGGGATCATGGTGTTCCTCTACAGCATGGGTTTGCCGATGATTGGGATGATCGCGGCGACGGTTGTGGGATCCTCGTTCACCGTTGTTGCCCACTGGAGGAATTGGCAGTTGCCGATCCTTGACGACTGGAGTCTGTCGGTGACGCCCAAAGAGTTGCGGCGCATGCTGGCCACCCGCTCCGGCATCCCGACGAAGGGGCCGAACCCGGCCGACGGCCTGAGTGGCCTGAAAAAGGAGATGGACGAGGTCGGCGCGGACGAAGACTCCGACAAGAAAACGTGAGAACCTGGGAGCATGTGCGGCCGATATACGCTTTTCGTCGATGACGCGGAGCTGGTGAAACTCTTCGACATTGATGTGGTCGAGGGGGAGCATGAGCCCTCCTACAACCAGGCGCCCTCCCAACTGGTGCGGTCTGTTCGGCAGAAGTCGGACGGGGCTCGCCAACTAGGGTTGATGAGTTGGGGACTGGTGCCGTTTTGGGCGAAGGAATCATTCAAGCCTCTGATCAACGCCCGCGCAGAAACGGTCACCGATAAACCGTCATTCAGGAAGGCCGTCTCCCGTAGGAGGTGCCTGCTACCGACGAATGGCTACTACGAGTGGCAGGTGGGCGAGGACGGCAGAAAACAGCCCTATTTCCTTTCCCTTGCAACTCCGGACGGGGAGCCGGCCCCCCTGGGTGCGGAACCAACAATGGCGATGGCGGGCATCTTCGACTGGCCCGTGCGCAGGAGTGAGGAGAGGGACGAGGAAGTGGACGAGGAGAGCGGCGAGGAACGCCCACGCGACCCCTCCACCTGCGCCATCATCACCCGGGAAGCCGTTGACACCGCGGGGGAAATCCACCCCAGAATGCCGCTGTTCATCCCCCGTTCGGACTGGGCCCTCTGGTTGGATCCGATGTTCGAGGACCCCTCGGAACTCCAATCGCTGATTAACTCCATCCCACCGGCGCCGATGGCACCCAGGATGGTTGCGCCAGCGGTAGGGAACGTGCGAAACAACTCGCCGCAGCTGATCGCCCCCTATGACCCGAACCAGGGAATGTTGCCAGGGCTCGGATGACGCGTCAATCCACAGGGCTGAGCGGGTGACCTGGCACTTTTGTTGGGGCGCCGGCACAATCTGAGCATGGGCAAAACGCTGAAACCCTCCGGGCGGGGTCGCCCCCCGACGTCATGGAAACCTTTGCGGGCCAGGGACTGGTTGGTTCTCGCGATCGCAGCGGTGGTTGCGGTGTTCCTGGTTGTGCCGGGGTTTGGGGTTGATGTCCTGGAGCTCCGGCAGGAACCGACCCAAAACGCCGACGGAGCGGAAGCAAATGTTGCACTCATTGAGGGTCTGGAGGGGTTGGAGGTCGTGGATCAATACGACTCCTCACAACCCAAGTATGAAAGATCGATGTTCGGGGAGGGCTGGGCCGACCTTGACGGCGACAACTGCAACACCAGGAATGAGATTCTTTCGCGGGATCTGAGCCGCCCCACATACAGGGAGGGCACAAACGACTGCGTGGTGCAGACGGGGACGTTGGCTGAGCCCTATACGGGTTCGGTTGTCGAGTTTGTGCGTGGTCAGGGAACCTCGGAACTGGTCCAAATCGACCATGTTGTAGCGCTTGCGGATGCGTGGCGGGCCGGTGCGTGGCAGTGGGACCCCCAGACCAGGTTGGAGTTCGCGAACGACCCGCTCAATTTGCTGGCTGTGGATGGTGCCAGCAACTATGAGAAGGGAGCGTTGACAGCGGACCAGTGGCTTCCTCCGAATGAGGATTTTCAGTGTGACTACGTTGCCCGCCAGGTAGCGGTGAAGGCGAAGTGGGGACTCTCAGTCACGCGTGATGAGGCAGACGTGCTGTGGGACGTGCTCCGGGAGTGTCCGGAGGTGGCGTTAGCCGAATAGTTCGTAGCCTGGTTTCGGGCGCAGGCAAGAGGGCGGCATAATGGGGCAATGCCTGATTCTTCCCAACCTGCTATGTCAAGTTCCTCAAGGGGACCTTTGACCGGTGCAGCCATCTTCCGTCTGATTGTCCTCGGATTGTTCGCGGGCTTCCTGTCCGGAATGTTCGGGGTTGGGGGCGGCCTGATCATTGTGCCGGGGCTGATGGCTGTTGTTGGATTCACGCAGAAGATGGCCTCAGGGACCTCCCTAGCGACGATTGTTCCACTGGCCTCGGTAGGCGTGATCTCCTACGCGACGCACGGCTCAGTGTCGTGGCTTGGGGCGCTCTTGCTTGCTGTGGGGGCGATGGCGGGTGCACAACTGGGGACGTGGTTGCTGGCACGGATCCGCGTGAAGTTGTTGAGGCTGGTGTTTATCGGTTTCATCCTCGCTGCGATTGTCAGCCTGTTTGTGGTGATTCCCTCAAGGGATGCTGTACTCACGATTACTTGGGTCAGCGCCATCGAACTGCTGGTACTGGGTGTTATCACCGGGACGCTGTCAGGGCTGTTGGGGGTGGGGGGCGGAATTATCGTTGTCCCTGCACTGATGCTTGTTTTCGGTGCTTCCGACCTGATCGCCAAAGGCACGTCACTCCTCATGATGATTCCTGCGGCCGTGGTGGGGACGGTGTCAAACTCTAAGCGCAAAATGGTGGACTTGCGGGCAGCGGCGATTGTGGGGATTCCGGCTTGCGGAACGACATTCCTTGGCTCACAGACGGCGGGAATCGTGTCGCCGCGCCTAGCCAACATTCTTTTTGCAGCGTTCATGCTGTTCATCGCTATACGAATGGCAGTGAGTCTGCTGAAGTCTCCAGCAGGGGAGTGAACCACTCTCGGTTGCGCGAACTAGGGCTCGGTTGCGTGACCTAGGGGTTGGTGGCTCGGGAGGAGAGTCGCCGCGATAAAGAAGAAGCCCGGCACCCAACGCGTGTGCGCGGGATGCCGAGCCTCTTACGGAGAAGTCTTAGACAGCTCTCAATGGGAACTAGTCAACCGAAACGATCTCAGTGGCGTTCAGACCCTTGGGGCCGTTTTCAATCTTGAACTCGACGCGCTGGCCTTCGTACAGGTTACGAATTCCAGTGCCCTCGATGTTCGAGAAGTGGGCAAAGACGTCATCAGAACCGTCATCCGGGGTGATGAAGCCAAAGCCCTTTTGTGTGCTGAACCATTTGACGACACCAGTGTTGGAGTCAGACATGCGGATTTTCTCTTTCCTATGCCGCAGATGCTCCCAGCTCCGGCGGAACTGGGGCAGTAACACTTCTTGTCCTGCGCCTTGCGGCTCCCCGCAAGTACTTCGCAAAAAAGCCGAAACTACCCGTACAGGTTACCGCAAGCCAGCAAATTGGGAGACACGTGTTTCTCGAGCTGTGGACCAAACCTCATTCTTCGGCGTGTGTATTCGCGCACTATCCACGTTGGTGTAAGTGCGGTACGGGGTGCCTTCCTCGTCGCTAAACTGCGAAATACGTGGAGAAATAACCGCCAAATACAAGCCTAGAAGGGAAAACCAGTGAGCCTGGAAAACAAGCTAGCCAACATGGGGCATGAACTCCCCAAGACCCCGAAGCCCGTTGCTGCATACACCCCTGCGGTGGTTGATCGTGGGATTGTGAGGACCTCGGGTCAACTGCCGATGCGTGACGGTGAACTTGTTTCGGAGGGACGTTGCGGAACCTTGGCGGTCACCGCTGAACGAGCGTATGAGGCCGCCCTTCAATGCGCCCTCAACGCCCTCTCCGCTGCGGCTGAGGCAGCCGGCGGCCTGGAAAACCTGAAGAGGGTTGTAAAGGTCGTTGGGTTTGTTGCTTCCACCGATGACTTCTTTGCCCAGCCTGCGGTGATCAACGGGGCCTCCGATTTCCTGACGGAACTCTTCGGCAGCGCACACGCGCGTTCTGCAGTCGGTGTTGTGGCCCTTCCGCTGAATGCGACGGTGGAAGTGGAAGTTGAGTTCGAACTGGTCTAACCCCAGCAGCTCTCTTTGAGCCGGCGGACTTTTCGCGCTCGCCCGGGTTTCTGTTAGCGGCTTCGGGATCTGTGTCCGACGCCCGCCAGAAACCTACCCGACGTGGTGATCACTCTGCGGCTGACTGCGGCAGCCTTTTCCAGAACACAATTGCCAGCGTCAACGCTGCCGCCAGGAACAGCGCAATAACGCCGAGTCCCGCGGAGGCCCCCCACAGCCAGTTTTCTGCGGTGTGTCCGCCGGCGTACACGGAGAAGACCACGCCGGTGATGACGGCGTTCCCGATTGCCGTGGTGATTCGCTGGGTCATTTGCTGCAGTCCTCCGGCAGTGCCACCGTGTGCGGGAGGGACATCCCTCATTGTCTGTGTCTGATTCGCAGAGCCCATAGCGCCTGCTCCGAAACCCATGGGGATGAGGGGGATCATCAACCAGTACACCGACCAGCCAAGGGTGATGGTGGCCCAGAACCCTGCAACCAAGATCACTAGGGAACCCACCATGAGGGCGAGGGCGAAGACCTGCAAGCCCTTGCCGTGCTCCAAGGCGCGTTTCCCCGCCCACACTGCCGCGAAGCCGGAGGCGATCGCATTGGGAAGCCCCAGGATTCCCACGGTGAGGGCTGAAACGGCGAGGCCATCCTGGAGGAATAACGCCAAGACGACGAAAATGGTCGAGCTGCCCAGGAATTGCAGAGCCGAGATCGCGGTGCAATAACTGAAGGAGCGGATCTTGAACAACTCCATGTTCACCATTGGGAAATGACCGTGATTGCCGTACCACAACTCCCACGCCACCCATACGCCCAGCAGGACGAAACCTGCGGCTAATAGCAGCCAGCGCCACCAAGCGTCGTGCAGGATGAAGGGCAGCATGATCGCCAGCACCGTCGCAGTGAGTAGCAGCATGCCCACGGGGTCCAGATCGATGCGTTGCCCGGTGCGTTTAGGGCGAGGACGTCCAGAGGCCTCCTGCTCAGCTTCATACTCAAGCTCCGCTTCCTCAGCACCCTTACCGATAGTGCGCCGTTCCTTCCCGAACGGCAAGAGCTTCCAGGCCGCCAACAGTCCGGCAACACCCAGGGGAACGTTTATGAAGAACGAGTATCGCCAGCCCGGGTCCTGGCCCAGAAGACTGACCAGTGTGCCCGACAGGAGGGGCCCAACTGCCACCGACGCGGCGACCACCAACCCCATGTATCCGAAGGCGCGCGCCCGCTCCCGCCCCTGGAAGTACTGCTGAATCAGACCGGTGATTTGAGGGGAGAAGAGACCGCCACCGATCCCTTGCAGGACGCGCATAAAGTTCAAATGGGTGATTGTCCCCGCCAGGCCACACCCCAGTGACGCGGCAGTGAAGATAGCCAGGCCAATCACCCACAGGCTGGAGCGGCCAAAAATGTCGCCCAAGCGGCCCGCTGGCACCAAAACCACGCCAACGGCCAGTGCGTAACCGGAGAGAATCAGTTGGATGCCGGACTCGGACGCTGACATCGCTCCCTCAATGGAGGGCAAAAGGTTGTTCACAGAACTGACCTGCAACAGCGTGAGCGCCAAAGAAATTAGCAGTACGGCCAGCATCCAGTTGCGGTCATATTCGCGGTCACTCCCGGGAACGGTGAAGAAACGAGAATTATCCACGGGGACCTTTCGACCAGATCAGCTTAGTTGGGAAGGGACTTTCGGCTCGGCGATCCAAGGGGTTCCTTAGGTGGGATATCCCTCTTTTCTTGCAGCGTGAGGGAACGAACCGAAGGAAAGAAGTGCCGGGCAACGGGGCCGTGGTGGCGGGAAGTTCCAAAGAGCAGAGGGCCCGCACGAATCCGTGCGGGCCCTCTGGAATGCGTGTCAATGACTCAGTTCCTTGACGGAGTGAGCCTTTGACCCGGCGCTACGCGTTCTGTTTGACGGCAGTCAGGATCTGGTCCACGCTGTCCTTCGCGTCGCCGAACAGCATCTGCGTGTTCTCCTTGAAGAACAAGGGGTTCTGCACGCCGGCGTATCCCGTAGCCATGGAACGTTTGAAGACGATGACGTTCTTCGATTCCCAAACCTTTAGGACAGGCATTCCTGCGATCGGGGAGCCGGGCTCCTCCGCCGCCGGGTTCACCGTGTCGTTCGCTCCGATGACAAGGACGGCGTCGTAGTCGGCGAAGTCATCATTTACCTCGTCCATCTCATGAACGATGTCATACGGGACCTTCGCTTCTGCCAGCAACACGTTCATGTGTCCGGGCAGACGTCCTGCAACAGGGTGAATGCCAAAGGTGACATCGACACCCTCATCGCGCAGAGCCTGCGTGAGTTCGGCAACCGGGTACTGCGCTTGCGCCACAGCCATCCCGTAACCGGGGGTGATCATGACCTTCCTTGCATCTTCCAGCATTGCCGCAACTGAGGCTGCGCTGATTTCGGTGTATTCGCCTTCCTCGCCTCCCTCGGCCACTGCACCCTCGGCAGAGCCGAAGCCCCCAAGGATCACCGAGATGAAGGAGCGGTTCATCGCCTGACACATGATGTAGGACAGGAATGCACCAGAGGAACCGACCAGTGCACCGGTGATGATCAACAGCGGGTTGTTCAGCATGAAGCCGGCCGCCGCTGCAGCCCAGCCCGAATATGAGTTCAACATCGACACAACCACCGGCATGTCTCCACCACCGATAGCCGCGACCAGGTGAATGCCCAGAAGTAGCGCAATGATAGTCATGAGGCCCAGCGGGATGAAGGCGATGGGATCCTCGCCCTGCAGGATGAACCAAACCATGAGGCCAATAGAGATGACTATTGCCCCCAGGTTCAGCCAGTTTCGGCCTGGCAGCATCAGCGGAGCACCGGAGATTTTGCCAGACAGCTTCAAGAACGCGACGATCGACCCGGTAAGGGTGACGGCGCCGATGAAGACGCCCAGGAAAATCTCTCCCAGGTGGAATCCACCCAGCATTAGGGCGTCAAGCCCGGGTGCCATGAAGGAGTTGTAGCCGACCAGCACGGCGGCCAAACCGACGAATGAGTGCAGCAACGCGATTAGTTGCGGCATCTCTGTCATCTCGACTTTGGCTGCTTCCCACAGTCCGATAGTGGCGCCGACTCCCATCGCCACCAGTATCAGGATCGCGGTGACCAGCGGCCCACGCTCGGGGTTTTCCGCCAGGGCGACCACGATTGTTGCAATCACGGCGATTGCCATGCCGGCGATGCCGTATTGGTTGCCTCGCTTCGAAGTTTCGTGCGAGGACAAACCCGACAGCGCCAAAACAAACAGCAGCGCCGCGACTATGTAAGCCAGGATAATGACGTGACTAAGTGTCCAGGTACTAGCATCCATGTTCTATCAGCCCTTCTGGAACATCGTCAGCATGCGGCCGGTGACCTTGAACCCGCCGAACACGTTAATGGAGGCCACCAGGATGGCCAGGAACGCCAAGATCGTCACGGCCCAGTTTGAAGAGCCAATTTGCATTAGCGCTCCGACCAGGATGATTCCCGAGATCGCGTTGGTCACGGACATCAAAGGCGTGTGCAGCGAGTGCGTCACATTCGTGATGACGTAGAAGCCGACAATGATCGCCAAACCGAAGATCCAGTAGTTTGCGACCACGCTAAACGGCGTGACCATGACCAGGACCGCGGCCAGCACGACGGCCAACCCAGTCCACGCGAACCGGCGTTGCTTCTTGAGAGCGGCTTCGCGGGCTTCCGCTGCGGCTTTTGCCGCAAGTTCTGCCGGGTCCGGCTTCGCCTCCACTGGTGCTGGTGCGGCCGAGACCTCTATGGGCGGCGGTGGCCAAAGTATTTCGTGGCCCAACGTGACGGTGATGGTTCGGACGATCTCATCGTCCAGGTCAATCACCAGTTGGCCGTCTTTCTCCGGCGTCATCAGCTTCAGCAGGTTCACAATGTTCTGCGCGTACAACTGCGAGGACTGTGCTGGCAGGCGCCCAGCCAAGTCCGTGTATCCGATGATGGTCACCCCGTTGTCGGTGGTGATCGCTTTATCGGCGACAGTCTGGGTCGTGTTTCCGCCGTTTCCGGCAGCCATATCAACAATCACAGACCCGGGTTTCATCGCGGCGATCGCGTCGTCATCCAAAAGGAGCGGCGACTTCGCGCCGGGGATGTTAGCGGTCGTGATGACAATGTCGGATCCTGCAGCCTGTTTCGCGTAAGCAACGCGGGCGAGGGCCGCTTGGTCCGCATCCATCGCCTTCGCATAGCCATCGGCCGACTTCTGTTCCACAGTTGGGAGCGGAACGAAACGAGCACCCATCGACTCAATCTGCTCAGCGACTTCGGAGCGGACGTCGGTCGCGTAGACCTCGGCCCCCAAAGATCCCGCTGTGCCGATCGCAGCCAAACCTGCCACGCCGGCGCCAATCACGTAAACGTGGGCCGGCGGCATCTTTCCAGCAGCCGTGACCTGGCCCGCGAAGAGTCGACCGAACTTATCGGCCGCCTCAATAACCGCGCGATACCCGGCAACGTTCGCCTGCGAAGACAGCACGTCCATGGCCTGCGCCCTTGAAATGCGTGGGACCGTGTCCATTGCCAGGGCCGTGACATTTGCTGCGGCCAGTTTGTCCAACAACTCTGGGTGACGCGCTGGAGCCAACCGGGAAATAAACACGGAGCCCGCGTGCAGGTCCGAAATTTCGGTGTTTGATGGGGCGTCCAACGCTAGGACAATATCTGACTTAAGAGCATTTTCCCGGTCGACAACTGTCGCTCCGGCCTCTTCATATTGATAATCGGGATAGGAGGACTCTAGTCCTGCCCCCGATTCGACGACCACTGAATATCCGAGTTTCATCAGTTTCGTCACTGTTTCCGGAGTGGCCGCCACAAGGGGCTGCCCCGGATGTTCTCTGGGTACGCCTATCTGCATACCAACTCCTTCTTCATCGAGAAGCACCGTGCCGTAATCGAAAAGCACCCATTACATGATAGGCGCGCTTTCACACCTGGGCGGCTTCCTCAGGCCGTGTCAATGGCCTAAGCTCGAAACGTGCCACGGGAACCCCGCTGAGGGGCTGAGAGGGGGACGTTTGTCCCCGACCGTCGAACCTGAACCGGTTAGAACCGGCGTAGGGAGGCTCTAACCGTGAGCACGGGTCTTCGTATACCGCACGGAAGGAGCAGGCGTGACCCGCGCAACACAATCAGGCACATCTTGGCGCGTCGTAGACATTGTCACTGCCGCAGTATTAGGTGTTGCAGTTGGCATAATTTTCGTGATTTGGAACCAGGTCGGTTACGCCGGGTTCAACGCCCTTGACGCGGTGCTACCCGGCATTGGCGGCTTGGTATCTGGCATTTGGTTTATGGGCGGTCCGCTAGGTGCTCTAGTAATCCGAAAGCCCGGCGCCGCCATCTTCGTGGAGACACTTGCCGCCATTGTGTCGATGGCGATCGGCTCACAGTGGGGTGTGGAGACCATGGTCGCGGGCCTTCTTCAGGGTGCCGCTGCAGAGTTGGCGTTCGCGATCTTCCGCTACCGCCGGTTCGGTCCGGGCGTCGCCGCACTTTCGGGAGGGTTCGCGGCGGTGGCTGCCATGCTCTTGGAAGGCGTCACTCACGGCAACTTCGCGAAGTCTTTCGTCTTCCAGGTGACGTACTGGTCCTGCTCCATCGTGTCGGGCGTTCTGCTGGCGGGCCTTCTGTCCTGGTTTATTGTGCGAGGGCTGGCCCGCACGGGGGTCCTCGCCCGCTTCGCCTCCGGACGTGACCTGGGGACGCGAGTGTGACGGTGACTCCGGTGCAGACGGCCCAAATTATCGCCAAGGGGTGGGGGTGGCGCCACGCGGGTCGGCAAGCATGGGCGGTTCGCAACCTGGACCTGGCCATTGAGCCGGGCGAGCGGATCCTCTTGGCGGGCGCGTCAGGCGCTGGGAAATCGACGCTGCTGCACGGTTTGGCGGGCATTTTGGATCCGAACGAGGGGGATGTCGAGGGCACCCTTCAGATCGCCAACATCTCCGTTGAAAGCACAACGCTTCGTGGGCGGGTCGGACTGGTCCAACAGGACCCTGAATCACAGGTTGTGATGAGCAGGGTGGGGGACGAGGTCGCCTTTGGTCTAGAAAACACGGGAGTCCCCTCTGAAGAGATCTGGCCGCGAGTTCGGGAGGCCTTGGACGCCGTGGGGCTGGACGTCCCACTCGACCGGCAAACGGCTCACCTTTCGGGTGGTCAAAAGCAGAGGCTCGCTTTGGCCTGCGCTTTCGCGATGCGCCCGGAAGTGGTGCTGCTGGACGAACCGACCGCCAACCTGGATCCCGCCGGCGCAGCAGAGTTGCGCTGGTTCACGCAAAAGGTGGTGGAGCAAACCGGCGCGACCCTGATCCTGGTTGAACACGATGTGGAACCCTGGTTGGACCAGATCGACCGGATTGTGGTGCTTGACCACGGTTCCTTGCTTGCTGCCGGACCTCCCCAGACTGTTCTGACAGAGCAAGCGGAACGTCTGCGCGAGGCTGGGGTTTGGGTCCCAGGGGAGAGCGTCCAGGAGGTTCTCCGCTCTGCGCCGGAGGTGGAACTCCCACAGCAGACGTGGGCTCAGTCCCTTTCGGAATCCCCGCTGAGGACAAGTGACCTGACGGTGGGGTATGCGCCCGAGCACCCCGTCAACTGGGACATGAACCTTGCTGTCGACCCGCAGCTGCCAACCTGCATTGTGGGGCCAAACGGTGCAGGCAAAACAACTCTGGCACTCACTTTGGCAGGCCTCCTTGACCCTTTGGAGGGGGAAGTCTTAGCAACCAAAGAACTGCGGGGGACGCTGGGCCCCAACCCGGAGCAGTGGTCCGGCCCGGAACTGCTGGGTCGGGTGTCCATGGTGTTTCAAGAACCGGCTTACCAGTTCTTGACCTCGACCGTAGAGGAGGAACTGCGGCTAGGTCCCACCCTCATGAGCGGGGAAGACGCAGAATCGGAAGAACAAATCGAAGCGCTTGTGAACCAGTACTTGCGGTTGCTTCGCCTGGAACACCTCCGCAAAGCGCACCCACAGAGCCTCTCTGGTGGGGAGAAGAGGAGACTGTCGGTCGCATCCGCTTTGATCTCTGCCCCGCGCGTTCTGATCCTGGACGAACCTACGTTCGGGCAAGACCGGAACACGTGGGCGGCCCTCGTCCAACTGCTGCGAGCCGTGAGCCGAAAAGGGACCGCAGTTGTGAGCGTCACTCATGACCTGCGGTTGCTGGAGGGCCTGGACGGCAAAGTGATCCAGATTGAAGCGCCGGATCGCTCACCGGATCGTTCGACGGAAGATCACTCGGCGGGTCACTTGCCGGACCATCTGGCGGAACTTTCCACCAAGACCGCTTCGAGGGCCGTCAAACCCAAACGCGCTTTTATCAAATCGGTGAATCCCGTCGCCCAACTCATCGGGCTGGTGGTCCTCACCGTTCCCTTGATGGTGACGATAGACGTGATTAGCGCAGCGGTTGCTCTGGGGGCGGAGATTCTGCTTTTGCCCTCGTTGGGTATGTCCCCAAAACGCATCCTCAAGAGAATCTGGCCACTCCTGGTCGCGGCACCCCTGACAGTAGTTTCCATGCTGCTCTACGGGACGCCCGCGGGCACGGTTTATTGGGAGTGGGGACCGGCCGCGATAACCTCGAACTCCATAATGCTGGCGACAGCACTGGGATTGCGCGTGCTGGCCGTCGGGATGCCGGCCATATTGCTCCTTTCGCGCATCGACGCTACCGACATGGCAGACGCGCTGACCCAGGTCCTCCACCTCCCCTCCCGGATTGTCCTGGCCTCTCTTGCGGGTATTCGCATGGGGGGACTCATGGTCGCCGATTGGAAGGCTTTGGCGAGGGCTCGACGGTCCCGCGGCCTTGGAGCCGGGAACCGATTCCGCGCGTTCTACCAAGGCGCATTCGCCATGCTCACTTTCGCGCTGCGCCGCGCCGGCACGCTGTCTCTGACCATGGAGGCCCGCGGGTTCGGTTCTGAAAACAAACGGTCCGTCGCCCGTGTCTCCAAACTCTCAAGCGCGGACCTGGTGATGGTGCTGGTGTGTGCGGCCGTTTCTGCGGTGTCCCTGGGGGTCGCGGTCGCGGCGGGATCCTTCAGGTGGTTCGGGCTGTGACGGTGGTTGAACAGATCCTCGACCTGCTCGACACCCTCGAAAAGAAGCCGTGGCGAATACTGATCGACGGACCGTCTGGGTCCGGGAAAACAACCCTTGCGAACCAGTTGCAGGAGCGGACGGGTGCCACGGTTTTACATCTTGACGATATGTACGCGGGGTGGGAAGGCATGGCGGAGGGGAGCGGAACCGCGGGGGAACTGTTGGCGGGCACGCGTACTTCCTTCCGCCGTTGGGATTGGGAACAAGAGAGGTGGGGGGACGAGGTAACCCCGGACCCCACCTCCAACTGGATCATCGAAGGGTGTGGGGCCGCGACCAAGAGCAGTGTTACTCAGGCCGATGTGGTTGTCTGGGCAGAGACGGATCCGGAGGTGGCGCGGCAACGTGGCATTGACCGGGATGGCCCCTCGTTCAGGCGATGGTGGGACGCCTGGCATCGGCAGGAGGTTGACCATTGGCAGGAGAACGATCCTCGTTCGCTTGCGGATCTGGTGGTGCAGACGTGAAGGCGAGCGAGAACGTGTTCGTCACAGCGTTGAATCAAGATGGGGCCGCCGAATACTCCCGCGTTCGGCCGGGTTACCCCGAGGCAGCCGTGGATGCTCTGCGGGCCCATTTTCCCAACGATCCGGGGGATCTGATGGCTGCGGACATTGGTGCGGGAACCGGGAAGTTCACCAGGTTGCTGGTTGAGCGAGAGATCAAGACTTTCGCCGTTGACCCCTCCAGTGCCATGCGTGAAGAGCTGCTTCGCCAAGACTGGGCGCAGACGGCAACGGAATCCGGAACCCTGGTCAGCGTTGATGCGACCGCGGAGAGCACGGGTCTTCCGGATAGCAGCGTGGATATGGTCACTTGGGTTCAGTGCTTCCACTGGTTGGATCAGCCTGCCGCAACGCGTGAGGCCTCCCGCATCCTGCGTCCGCAAGGTGTCGCCGCCGTGATCGGAAACCAGTTGGACGTGGAAGTGCCGTGGGTTCACAGACTCAGTCGCATCATGCGGTCTGGGGACGTGATGCGTCGGGAGAAGCCACCTGATTTTGGGGAGAGGTTCGCTGCGGGCACCCTCGTCGAAATCCCCTGGGTCGATTACGTGACACCGGAAGACATGCAGATCTTGGCGCGCACCCGGAGTTCGTTTTTGCGTTCGAACGAGGCCACCCGGGAGAAAATGCAAGGAAACCTGCGCTGGTATCTGTATGACTATTTGCGGTTTGAACCAGAGGTTCCCCTCGCGTTGCCGTACCGCACGTTTGTTTGGACTGCGATGCCCATTAGCTCAAGGGCGTTGGGTTGACAGTGGAACTAGCGCAGTAGACTTGTGCGTGGCCGGACCATCACGCTTGTCCGATCAGGGCCCGTTGGTGCGGTCCCCGATTCTGTTTGATCGAGGGTTGAATGATCACGTTTTCGCTGTGGGGAGTGCTGTTCGCACTCGTCTTCTACGCGATTTCTGTGTCCCCCTCGCTTTTGCCCAGGCGTTGGTGGTGGCATGCGTTTGTGTCCGGAACTCTTAGCGGACTGGGTTACGGGCTAGGCGTCGGTGTTGCGGCCCTGGGGTCCTATTTGTTGGACGTGACAGGGGTGCAGATCAGCGCTCCCCCCAAAACAGTGCTTCTGGGGACTGAGATTCTGGTCATTGTTGTTGCTGCTTGGACGCTCCGTAGCGTTGTGCTGTCTTTCCTCGAATCGAAGAGGGCGGCGGCTCTCACGGGAATGAAACCCGTGAAGCTGCCCGAATACCTGCTTGGCTTCGTGCTTAGCTTCGGCATGTTTGTGGTGGTGTTGGCCGCGCTTCACCTGCTGGTCTTGATCTTTTCTCACATCGTTCTGCTTCTTGAACACTGGGTGTACCAGCCGGTCGCTGCCCTAATCGCACTTCTGGTGGTAGTCCTGATCATCTTTGTTATTTCTAACAAGGTTGTTTTCAAAGCGCTGATGGCTTACTTCAGCTACTTGGCGATGAAGCTGAACCAAAAGCCCAGCGGAACGTTGAAGCCTCGGGACGTCCCGGAGCGCTCGGGTTCCCCCCAGTCGTTGGAGACGTGGGAATCTATTGGCGGTCAAGGTCGGCTGTTCCTCGGACTTGGCCCCACCGCAGAAGAGATTGCGGAAGTGACCCGGCGCCCCGCAATGGAACCTGTTCGCGCCTACGTGGGGATAGACGGGCCGAATCCAAACTTGGGTGAGGTGGCCGCGGAGGCCGTTGCCGAACTGAGACGTGCTGGGGGTTTCGACAGGGCGCTACTGGTTGTGAACACAGCGACCGGTTCGGGGTGGGTGGACCAGTGGGTGATTCAGCCGGCCGAGTATCTGACTGGCGGGAACTGCGCCACCATCTCCATGCAGTATTCGTATTTGTTTTCTGCCGCGCTTCTGGTCACTGACCTGGAAACTTGCGCCAGAGCCGGGATCGCCCTCTTCGAAGCTGTGGAGGAGGCCATAAACCAGTTGCCTGAGGATCAGCGACCCCTTGTCGTTGTCACGGGCGAATCTTTGGGGGCCTACGGGTCGCAGGCGCCGTTTGAGAACCTGGAAGATCTGAACCGACGCACAGACGGAGCCCTGTGGGTGGGTTCACCCTATGATTCCCGGCTCTCACGCTTGTTTACCAGGAATCGGCACCGGGGGAGCGCAGAGGTTGCGCCGGTCTACAAGTCGGGACGCAACGTCCGGTTTGTCAACAACCCACAGCAGTTGGAAGAGGATATTTTCGGTCGCCAGTTTGGTCCCTGGGACTTCCCTCGTTCCGTGTTCGTCCAACACGCTTCCGACCCGGTTGTTTGGTACACGCCGCGACTGCTGATCTACGAACCTGATTGGTTGCGGGAACGGGTCGGGTTGGACGTCTCCAAGTCGATGCGTTACACGCCGATTGCCACGTACCTGCAGGTCCTGACCGACCTTCCCGTCGCAGGGCTGGCGCCTCCCGGGCATGGGCACACTTACCATCGAGAGTTGATCGCGGTCTGGATGAAAGTGCTCGGGTTCGACCAGGAAACGGCACTTGGGCGAATAGGGAGCACCGACTGGGTTGACAAGGAAATGAAAGAGCGCATTGGGAGCGCCATTGAACGCGACCACCTGAAGGCCGAACGTAAGACTGATATTCAGCGTGCTCAAAGAACCCAGCTTCCCCAGGAGTAGCAACATTAGCTGGGCGTGCCGTTTCTGGAGCTAAAGCAGCTTTCTCTTTTCCATCACCCGAAGGGCGATCCACCCGAACGGGATACGACCGTAGAAGGTCACCAGGCGGAAAACCACGGCGGTTGAAAGGGCGACGGCCGTGGGGATGCCCGCGACTTGGAGACCCGCTGTGAGAGCGGCTTCCACTGGGCCGATGCCGCCCGGGGTTGGGATGACCGACCCCAAGGTCGAAGACAGCAAATACGTGATCGCCAGCGTAAACGGGCTGAGGTTGTAACCAAATGCTGCAAGCGCACACCCAAACGCGGCGATGTATCCCAGGTTCTGGAGGAGGTTGCCACCGAAGGCGACCAACAGTTCCTTGGGGTGTCCAAGAGCCCAGAGGAACTGGGGGTAAGCCTGATCCCAGAAAGGTTGGATGATTTTCCACAGGTATCGCCTGAGTGCCGGTATCGATAGGACCGCTACGGCAATCGTCGCCACGGCGGCGGCAACCCAGATGATGGTTGTTGTCGGGATTTGTACGTCGACGGTGGCCCCAGTGCCGACTACAACGACGACCAGCAGGACGACGGAAGTGAGGAACTGCGATACCTGCACCAGTGTGACGGTGGCGACAGCCACGGGCAACGGCACCTTCTGTTTGCTCAAGAAGCGCCAGTTAAGCGCCGCCGGACCCACGCCCGCAGGTGCTACAAGGGTGACAATGGACGCCGCCATTTGGGCCATGGTTGCCCAAAATAGGCGGATCTTGACTGGGGAGAACGCGACCAACGGGATTGCCGCACCCACCCAGGTGAGGGCGCCGAAGAGGGCTGCCGCAAGGATCCACCAAAGGTTAGAACCCCTGACAGCTTCTGCCACGGCGTTGAAGTTGAGGCCGCCAAACACCACCACCAGGGCGGTGGCACCCAGTACGAACATGAGCACGGTTCGCACCGAGAAACGCTGAAGTTTGAGCGGTTCCGGAGCCTGTACCGCCGGAGCGATCTTGGAGAGTTTGTCCCGGAGCTGGTCAAGGATCTTTCGTCTCCGCGCCGCTTCCCGCACCGAAGTGGGCAGTGCGGCGCTTTGGAGCACCAGGCCGGTTGCCAGCACCTCGGACACCCCGATCTGCCGGACAGCTGAATCGACTGCTCGATCCACATCCGTCGCCAGGGACTGGAGAACCAGCATCTGGGCGAAGTCAATGCGCCGGGTCATGGGGGTCGCGCCCACTTCCCCCTCGCTCCAGTCGACGATCCAGACGTTCATGGCCTCGTCAACCCGGACAGCGTCTCTGCCCAGGTTTCTGTGCGAGGTGCCCCGCAAGTGAGCACGGTGCAACTGAGACCAAGCCTGGTCCAAGATGTCGTCAGTGACCTCCATGCGGTGCTGCCGCAAAGTGATGATGCTGACGGTTTGCGGCATGGTTTCCCACAGCACGGCAATCGAGGTTCCAGCCTCGGCGAGCCCGACGGGCATAGGAGTCCTCACTCCAGCGGAGGCCGCGGTAGCGGCTGTGAGCATGGAGCGCTCTGCACTCGCCTTGATCGAAGGGGTGACCCACCGGGACATCCCCTTGAGGCGGAAGTTAGTCCACACGTCGCCAACCATTGAGGTGAAGCTGGTGGCGGGGTCAATGATCTGCAAATCCACGTTGGGTCCGTCGTGTTCCCACACCTGGTACATGCGGTCGGCAGCCCGAGAGAACTGGGGGGAGACCTCGAACTCCTCCGAAGCTTCCTTCACAGGCTCAGTGACTAACGGCGGATGGATCTGGCCGCGACGGTAGTCCGGTTTGTGATCGCTTTCTTCCACCAGCCACGTTTCCAGCGGCTCAGACGTTGTGGAGACATCGGCACGAACAATCCGCGCCGGCAAGATATTGACATCCAGGCAGGCGCTGACCAAGTCTGCTGGCATTGCTCGGCCATCGCTGAAACCCGCGACCCACCGGGCGAGGGTCCCAAAAAGGCGCCCACCCAGCACCGTCAGCACCACGCCGGGCAGGGTGGTGGTTCCGCGAATCAGGGAGTAGAGCAACAGGATCCACACGCCCCACCAGGAATACTGGATGGCCCTGCTGGAATCAGCTGTGCCTGCGACGGTAAGCATTGACACCAACACGACGATGACGACGTCGACGGCGGAAAGCTGACCGGGCACGGTCGAGACGATGAGGGCTTCCCGCACGACCCCAGGAAGATGCGGCAAAGCCAGGAGGTAGCCCCAGCCAATTAGGGAAACTCCGATCGCCGTCAATATTGTGTTGATGATGACGGCGAAGTCTCTCCTGGCGGCCAGGTGCACGATGATCCCAACGGGTGCGACGATGACAAACAGGCCCTCCAAGACGGAGAACGGCAGGAACAGGACTTTCCGGACAATGTCGGAGAAAACTGCCCGGACGTCTTCTTCAACGCCTTGAGTTGTTGATTGCAGAAAGATGGCGATCAGCAGCATCAGTACGATGCCTGCCAGAGCGAGCCCGGCTTCAATCAGGTCGTCGGTGCGGCGCAACCGAATGGGGACTCTGTCGGACACGTACACGGGCTTTGGGAGGCGTGGAAGAACAATATTGGCGGGGATCTCCTCCACCGCGCTGGGGGTCTCAACCTTTACGGGGGCCTCTGCTTCAGTCAGCTCCTGGATTTGTGCTTCCTCTGCCGCTGCCCCGGCTGTTTTTTCCTGCTCGTCTGTCGCTCTGCTTGTTGGAGCTTCCGTTGGCATCGGCTTTCTTGGGGCCTTTGACGCGTCAGGTCTATTGCCTTTGGAGGTGGTTCGAGGCATGGCAATTGGGGAGGTGGAAACCTCACCCTTCCATTTTCTCCCCGACGTGCCCTCATTCTTCTTGGGCATTCCAGGCCTCGTAACCGGCATGTGGATCAGTCTAAACGTATGGGCTAGATGTCTTGGGACTTGGCTTCGGGTGCTTCGCCGTTACTTGGCGGTGTGTCTGCCTCGGGCTGGATCTGGCTTGGCAGGGGCGCAAAATCACACAGGAGACACCGGGTGTCCCCGGTTAGGCTAGAGCCCGTAGCTTGAAAGGCATCCGTTTGCTCACAGTCGGCGTCGTAGATTGGAGCGACGCTGCCAGGACAGCGCGACCGCACGCTTGCACAGAAAGGCACACAGCGATCGAACCTGTAACCGAGATTCTGCGTTCCTCTTACGCAGTCCTTGCAACCAACTTCCCGATGACTGAGGGGGCCGGTGACCCTTCTTGGTTTGAAACGATGATCGGTTGGTTTAGGGATCCCGAATCACTCCTAATTGCGATGGGACCCTGGGTGCTCCTGGGCGTGGTGCTAATCGTTTTCGTGGAGTCCGGGGTCCTGTTCCCAGTGCTCCCGGGTGATTCGCTGATCTTCGCGGCAGGTTTACTTCACCTCCAACTGGGCATCAACATGTGGGTGCTCATTGGTTCGATCCTCGTCGCTGCGTTCCTTGGAGCGCAGACTGGGTATTGGATCGGGTGGAAATGGGGACGAGGACTGTTCAAAGACGACGCTCGCTTCCTGAAAACCGAGTACCTGGTGCAGGCAGAAGGCTTTTTTGAGCGTTATGGGGGACGGTCCTTGGTGATCGGACGCTTCATCCCGTTCGTTCGAACGTTCGTCCCAATCGCTGCGGGGATCGCCCGCTTCCCGTATGGCCGGTTCCTAATCTTCAACACGCTTGGTGCGGTCATTTGGGGTGGCGGGATCACCTGGGCGGGCTCTGCCCTCGGGGAAGTTCAGTTCGTGCACGACAACCTTGAGATCATCGTCATCCTCATCATCTTTGTGTCGGTCCTCCCAATGGTCGCGGAGTATTTCTTAGCGAAACGTCGTTCCAAGAACGAAGCCGCGGGCGGTGAGAAGTCAGATAACTCCGTGGGGGTTGTCGACACGACCGTGGTGGATCCGGGGCAGGAGCCGGCTGAGTCGTGACGTTGCAGTGGGTGCCGGAGTGGTTGGCGTTACTGCCCGTGGTGGCGGCGATGCTGGTCGTCTGGGTGGGAACTTCCTTTTTTTGGCTGCGTGTCGCCAGGATCCCGACGTCGGTGGCAATAGCGGTGTCGCCGGCGGTGACCGGAGCGGTTGTTTGGCTGGCCAGTCTGGTCTATTACCGGCTTGGATGGTTCTGGTCGGGGGCAAGGGTGCTGCCGGTGCTGGTCGCGTTTGGGGCTCTGGGCGCCGTCGTGTACGTCCTCGTCACCCGAAAATGGGGACCAGTACCATCTCGCCAGACGTTTGGGTTCCGGGAGGTGACCAGCGCTCTTCCTCGCCCCAAAATTCGGATTTTCGCGCTGGCGGTTCTGGCTGGTTGGATCCTCGCGATTCTTCCGACGGTGCTGGTGAGCGCACCTGACAATCCGGTGCAGCAGTGGGACCCCTCGTTCCACATGAATGGCGTGTGGGGCATAACGCAATTGGGTATTGGCGCTCCGAGTGAAGGGCTGGCACACAACTACGGCGGGTCGCCAAATTCTGAATACCCGATTGGTTGGCACGCGTACACGGCGCTGTTCGCAACCGGGCCGACTACGGTGATGGCGTCCAATGCCTCATCCCTGGCGATTATGGCCCTGTGGGTTGCGGGGGTGGGGATCTACGCTCACACCCTCTACCCGGGGCGAACAATTGCTTTCGCGGCGCCTGTGATTGCGGGGATCATGCCCTCGATGCCGGCGGATGCTCTGACTATGTATTCGCAATGGCCTAACGCGCTTTCGATCGCGTATTTGCCGGGGATTGCCACGCTGGCAGTGATTGTTGGGCGAGTGGTTCTTTGCAAGGCAATGGACGGAACGATCTGCCCGGGGTGGCCAACCGTATTGAGCTCGACAGGGGTCCTTTTGGTGGCGCTTTGGGGGGCCATCCAGGCGCACCCAGTCATCGCGTTCAACCTGTTGGTGTTGCTCTTACCAGCGGTAATCGGAGGGGGATGGGCCCTGCTGCGCTACGGCCTGTGGCGTAGAAGGCCCCTGCTGTTCCTTGGTGTTCCTCTCATTGCAGTGCTTGGGGTTGGCGTGTTGACGTTTGTCATGCTTACTCCAGAGGTGACGTCGATGCGGAACTATGTCCGCCACGGGGTTGGCCTTTCAACGGCGTTCTCTCAGATTGCTACTCCCCTCCCGCCGTTTCCAAGCGCTGTCGGGTTGACGGTCGCGGCCTCCATTCTCAGCACTTTGGCAGTGGTGGGGACGCTTTGGATTGTCCTGGCACGGTTCTCTTTCAGGTCCGGGTACAAACGCCTTCGGTGGGCTCGCTGGACCGCCTTGCGGAACCCGGTTGTCTGGCCGGTTTGGTCTTACGTGCTGTTCCTGGTGCTGGTTTTCTTTGCTTACGGGCCGAACTGGTCGATCCGAAAGTGGATTGTGGGACCCTGGTTCTCCGACGGCCGACGCATCATGGAACCGATGTCGGTGGCGCTGGTGACATTGGCAGCGGTCGGATTTGAATGGCTTGTCATCTGGATTGTGCGGTGGTGGAACCACTCAATGGCACCTGGCACTTCCAAGCAGCGTGGGTTAGCTGCGCTTGGTCTGGGATCAATCCTTCTTGTCGGGTCGGTCGTTGGTGGTATGGACGGCCGAGTGAACGGCGCACGGTACGTCATGGACGCGGACAATCTTGGGAAACCAGGCATGGCAACGCAAGGCGTGCTGGACATGATGCGAACTCTTCCGGAAATTTTGGACGAGGACGCCGTGGTCCTCGGCGACCCACAAGCCGGCGCCATGTATTCCCAAATGCTGGGGCAACGGTGGGCGTATTTCCCACAACTGTCCTTCTCTAACAACGCGGAACAACAAGACGTTTTGATCCAGAGGTTCAAAGACATAAACACTGACCCGGAGGTGTGCGAGGTTATTCGGGAGACCGGCATAACCCACTACTTCGCCAACGCAGACGGAGCGTACTACGGGCGGATGAGGTCGGATCGGGCCCCGGGTCTTTACAACGTCGACACATCAAACGGGTTCGAATTGGTTGCCGAGGGTGACGAGGGGCGACTCTACAAGATCACCGCCTGCGACTAGCCCTCGCGCCACTATGGTTGGAGAGTCCAAACCACTCAGGAGAGGATGCAATGGCTAAGCAGTCCACCACTAACCTTCCAGGGCCGCCCCCAGTGGGAGACCACATGACGGTTGCTTTCTTGGGGCCGTTTGGAACCTTTACGGAACAGGCCGTTTGGAAGGTGGCGCCGACAGGGGCGGAGCTGCTCCCAGTCTCTTCAGCTGGGCTCGCGTTAGAAGCGGTTCGGAGGGGTGAGGCAGACAGGGCAGTCGTCCCGATCGAAAACTCGATTGAGGGTGGGGTAAACGCAACAATAGACGCTCTATCCCGCGACAACGGACTGATGATCGTTGCCGAAATGGTCATCCCAGTACGCTTCTATCTGGCTGCACCCAAAGGCACGAAGTTGGAAGACGTCAAACGTGTGGGGACCCATCCGCACGCGTGGGCGCAGTGCCGCGAATGGGCGGCGAAAAACATCCCCGACGCGATTCACGTCCCAACCACGTCAACTGCTGCGGGGGCAGAACTGTTGGCTGATACGGAACAAGGGGAACGAGCCTTCGATGCGACGCTCTGCAACGAGACTTCCGTAGGCAGATACGGGCTGGAAGCGCTGGCAGTCGACGTCGCTGATAACCGGGACGCGGTCACGCGTTTTGTGATGGTGTCCCGTCCCGGAGACGTTCCGCCGCCGACCGGGGCAGACAAAACAACGATCCAGGTCAAGTTACCTCACGACGAGGCGGGGGCGCTCCTATCGATGCTGGAACAGTTCAGCGCCCGCGGGGTGAACCTGTCGCGCATTGAGTCGCGGCCCTCCGGCGATGGCTTGGGGAGCTACGCGTTTTCCATCGACATTGCCGGACACCTCGCAGAAGAGCGGGTGCAGGCTGCCCTTGCCGGACTTCACCGGACGTGTCCGCAGGTTATCTTCCTGGGATCGTATCCGAGGGTGGATGGGGTGCGCCCGGACATTCGCAAGGGGACCTCGGACGCATCATTCAAGGCGGCACGCGAGTGGGTTAACGGACTGATCCACTAGGAACTCACCGTCGGTGTATCACGAGGCCCTTCGGGGCGGGCCGCGTTGCGCTTGCGGCCTTGCGGTCTTGCGGCTTGCGCCTACTCCTTGGGTCGGGGCGCCTTCATGATCAGGGCCCTACGATCAACCCGGGCGATGATTGTGCGGGCCGAGCCAATAGGGTCACCGTCTATTTGGACCGGGTAGGCGCTTGCCAGGTCCACCCGGGCGTATGGCGTCTGCCTGAACTGTATTGACGCAGCATCCTTCTTCATGTTGAGCGGTTTCATGCCTGCGCTTTGGCCCCAAACTTTCGCAGTTAGGTGCACCCATCCCAGGAGCCCCGCACGAGTGTCAATCGCGATGATGTCCAGTTTCCCGTCGTCAACTTGAGCCTGTGGTGCCAGTGTTGCAAAAGGTAGTGTCCCGCAGTTCGCGAAGAGGATAGTGCGGGCGCGGAGGCTGGTCATGTCCCAGGTGTCTCCGAACTGCGAGGCGGGGGAGACCCCCTCCGCTGAGCCAAACGTGTGCGAGTGGTGCACGGCTGCCTCAACCTTCCGGGGGATATACCCGTGCCTGGTCGACTTGAAGACTGTCGCGCCCTTGCCTTTTTCGTGGAAAATCGTCACTGTGGCACGCATCCGCTCAATGCGCAAAGACTTGAGCGCGGTCAGAACATAGGCAGACCAGCCCACCTTCTTCTTCAGCTTGGCGGGGGTTTGCGCCATGGTCTCACCATCGAACCCGACGCCTGCGATGACGACGTACGCGAACTCCTCAGCGGCCGGCTCTATACGACCGTCGGGAAGGGTTCGAACGGCGGCGGGGTTTGCCCTCTTTAGGAGAGCACCTTCAGCCGGGATAGTCGCTGCCTCCGCGACCCGCTCAAGTCGCATCCAAGCAAGGTCGGTGGTGCGGGTTGATTTGCCGAGCGCGAATTTCAGCGCCTTGTCAAGGTCAAGGGGCAAGTCAAGGTTACGGGCCAGAAGGTTTCCGGTGCCGACCGGCAAAAGCCCCATGGGCACCCCGGAGTGAGCCATGCCCGCAGCGACAGCGCGGACGGTTCCGTCACCGCCTGCAGCGATGACAACAGAGGGCTTGTGCTTGAGTGCTTCCACAGTTTGACCAGTTCCTGGATCTTCCACGGAAGTCTCTATCCACATGGCCGGATGTCCGGTGGCGCCGATGACGGCTGCGTTCACAATTTGTTGAAAGTTCTGGTACCCGCCGACCCTCACCCCCGCCTTAATGGGGTTGGCGACAATCCAGGCGCGGCCGCGAGCCGTGCTCATATCGGTGCTAGGACTTTCGTTCTGTGGCTGGGTCACGCGCGCGCCTCCTTATTGCTAGTGGTCAACACCCTGCGGGCGAATATTCTGCGCTACATGCGCCCCAGCTGCAAGGGTACCCGTGAGCCGAGGGGGAGGGCAGTGCCAGCCATCCTCGTCGGACTCATACTTGCACAATGCGCGCAGTGATACGCACGCACAACTCCGAGGGTCCACAGTCCGGGTACCATTGCCCCCATGATCGACATGCGTGTGATTCGCGAAAATCCAGAACTTGTTCGGACCTCGCAAGAGAAGAGGGGCGAGGATCCCGGCCTAGTTGACCGGGTCCTGGAAGCCGATGCCGCAAGACGTGCGGCGCTTCAAGAGTTTGAATCTCTTCGAGCCGAGCAAAAGCAGGCATCTCGGGAGATAGGAAAGGCCTCCCCGGAGGATCGCCCTGCGGCGTTGGAAGCCGCGAAGAAATTGGCTGCCAAGGTGAAGGAAGCGGAGGCTCGTTCGAACGACTTGGGGGAGCAGTTCACCGAGTTGGCGATGAGTCTGGACAACGTGGTTGAGGCTGACGCCCCGGCCGGTGGCGCAGACGACTATGTGGTGCTGCGGCATGAGGGCCCCACTCCCCGCGACTTCCAAGCAGAAGGCTTTGAGCCGAAGGACCACCTGGACCTGGGTGAGGCGCTGGGCGCAATTGACGTGAAGCGTGGCGCCAAGGTTTCCGGCTCCCGGTTCTACTTCCTGAGCGGGGTCGGGGCGCGGTTGGAGTTGGCGCTCCTGTCCATGGCCGTTGACCAGGCAACTGAGGCTGGCTTTACGTTGCAGATCACCCCGACTTTGGTAAGGCCAGAGATTATGCGGGGGACCGGGTTCTTGGGGGAGCACGCGGACGAGGTTTACCACCTTGCCGCCGATGACCTCTACCTGGTCGGCACTTCCGAGGTCAGTCTGGCGGGCTACCACGAAGGGGAAATCCTGGACCTTTCCAACGGGCCAATCCGATACGCCGGCTGGTCCACGTGTTACCGGCGTGAGGCGGGGGCAGCAGGGCGCGACACCCGCGGGATCATTCGGGTGCACCAATTCAACAAAGTGGAGATGTTCTCCTACTGCCGCCCCGATGAGGCAGACCAGGAGCACCAACTGTTGTTGGGCATGGAAGAGGAGATGCTGAGGAAAGCAGAGTTGCCCTATCGGGTGATCGATACTGCGGCGGGTGATTTGGGGTCCTCGGCCGCCCGCAAATTTGACTGCGAGGCTTGGCTCCCCACTCAGAACCGGTGGATGGAACTGACCTCCACCTCGAACTGCACCACGTTCCAGGCACGTCGGTTGAAGGTGAGGGACCGCGCCGAGGATGGTTCAACACAGATCGCCGCCACCCTCAACGGCACGCTTGCAACCACAAGATGGTTGGTGGCGTTACTGGAGAACCACCAACAGGCAGATGGATCCGTGCGGATCCCGAAGGCGTTGCAGCCATACATGGGCGGACTCGAAGTGATGGAGCCACTGTCGGTGGGGAAGTCTGGATGACTAAAGCCGTAAGCAACCCTCTTCTGGTTCCTCCGCCGCACCAGGGGCCACCCATTCCCTACCAGCAGTTGCTGGAGGAGGCACGGGAGACTCTTCCCTCCTTCCTGCCGACAAAGGCGAAGGAAGTGATGCTGGCGCTGGACGTGGATGGGACACTGCTTCAACCTGAAGGTGCGTCACAAAATGTGCGGCGCGCAGTGTCGGATGCGTTGGACGCGGGGATCAACATTGTCATTGCAACGGGGCGCGGTCGTCCTTCGACCAGACCCGTTTTTGAGTCGCTGAATCTTCCTGATGGTTTCAGTGTTTCCTCGAACGGCGCACAGACTTTTGAATGGCACCGGCCCGAAGGTGGAGAGCATCAGTCCCGGCTCCTACGTGAAGTGCGGTTTCAGCCCGAGGAGGCGGCCCGCATCGTCCTGGACGCGCTACCGAATGCCCTGATTGGGGTTGACGACGGGGTTGATGGGCTGCTGGTTTCGGAGTACTTCCCGAAAGGGGAACTGCTGTCGAAGGAACGCGTTGTGCCGATAGACGAGCTTCTGAAGTTCTCTACTCCTCGCCTGGTGGTCCGGGCTCCATGGATGGAACGTGACCACTTCGCGGACATCATGGACGGATTGCCGTTGGAAAACGTCGAGTACTCCGTCGGGTGGACCGCTTGGGTCGACATTTCCCCTGCTGGCGTAACGAAGGCGAGTGGGTTGGAGCAGTTGGTCGGAGACCTCGGCGTCCCTAAGCAAGGCACGATTGCGATAGGGGACGGCACTAACGACATCGAGATGCTGCAGTGGGCCGCTCACGGAGTCGCCATGGGTGGGGCAACGGAGCAGGTGAAAGCTGCGGCCGATGCTGTGGCGGGTCCCGTTGACTACGACGGGGCCGCGGCGGTTATTGAAGCTTTGGTTGAGAGGTACTAGGGGAGGACGGCCTCAGTCCTCCTCGTCATACCCTCCACGGGCCTTCAGCAGCAGCACGATCACGCCGCTGACAATCATCACGATTAGAAGGATGATGACTGCGGAGGGGACGTTTCCTACGGCGTCGGAGACCACGGTGGTGATGTCCGACGGTGTCTCGCCCACCCCCGACTGCGTGGGCAGACCGAGGAGTGCGAGTGGCCACCAAAACATTTTCGCTTTCCTCCCAGCGCCAAACAGTGAACCTTTGGGACTTTAGGTCCCAGATAGACCAACCTTATCTTGGTTGATGCAGTCTTCCTTGGGTAGAGTCAATCGCTGGGCGTGTAAGAGCCTTATGCTTGAGGGGCTGTCCCGTAGTGATGAAGCTTGTCGGAAACCGGATGTGACTTATAAACATGAGTTGGATTGAATCGATAGAGCACAGCCGCTGGTTGTCACGCCAGTTGCAAGAGCTTTTGGAGCGCGGGAAAGCCGCTTGGGCTCCAACGGGTTTCGGCTACTTCAAGGCTGACGGAAGTCTGGATGAGTCTCGCCCCGTCGACTTGGCAATCACCGCGAGAATGACTTTCGCATATTCCCTTGGTGCACTTCTGGGAATCCCCGGTTGCCGAAAGTACTGCGACCACGGAGTTCTCGCGTTGCGCACCTACTTCAAGGATCGTGAGTACGGTGGCTGGTTTACAGCGATCGAGCACGCGCCAAGCGATGCGGGTCTGGGCGTCCCATGGGAGGACTGTGGGGACGAAAAGTGGCAGTACGCCCACGCCTTCCTCATCCTCGCAGCAGCAACTGCGGCTGTTGCAAACAGGCCCGGTGCACACGAACTTCTCCGCGACGCCCTCGAAAACCAAGACGAACGCTGGTGGGATGAAGAAGTCGGTGCCGTCGCCGATCGTTACAACCGGGACTGGTCAGAGTGCGCACCTTACCGGGGCACCAACTCTTTGCTCCACACGATCGAGGCGTACCTGGCCGCCGGTGAGGCGATGGGCGACCCGCTGTGGATCGAACGCGCAGAACGCATGCTTCAACGGCTCATGAATGAGGCGAAGAAGTACAACTGGCGGCTCCCAGAGCATCACGATGCCAACTGGGAACCGATGCTTTCGTTCAACATTGAGGCACCAAACACCCCGCACTATCCGTATGGGTTCGTCATTGGTCACGGGCTGGAACTGTCCCGCCTTGGCGTTCAGATGCGCGGGGCGATACGGGAACTGGGGCGTGAGGATCCTGAATACCTGCTTGCCGCCTCCACCGAACTTTTCGACCGGTCGCGTTCGGACGGCTGGCGCCGCAACGGCAAGCCCGGCTTCCTTTACACAGTGGACTTTGAGGGCCAACCCATCCTGACGGAGAGGCTCCAGTGGGTGGTGTCCGAGGGCATTGCCGCAACCGCCGCCATGCGCCGCGCCGTCCTCGATGATGGGGGCCGCATGGGTGATGTGGAGCTTTACGATCACTCCTACCGCACGTGGGTGGACTACCTGAATGACTACATGATGTTGGATACGGGGGTATTTGCTCGGACGTTGAACGAGGACTCCGAGCCCATGGAAGGCACCATCACCACCCGCCCCGACATTTACCACACGATCCAGGCTCTGCTCACGCCAAGGTTGCCGCTGTGGCCGCCGATTGGGGCAGCCTTGCAACGCGGTCTTTTGGACAAGCCTCAGGGTGCACTGCCGAAACCCCCGCAGAAGCGCCCCTGGGGACGACGAGGAACCTCAACCACCTCAACGATCTGGGGTCGCTAAGCCCACTCGCTAACTTTCGCCTGCCGCCGTTCAGGTTTTCCTGGCGTTCGGTCTCTTTGCCTTGTCGCCCGGCGATGGCTCTCCGCTTACACCGCGTTCACTTTAGACACGGTTCACTTTAGACACGCGAACGCTCCATAACGCTGTGCGGACACTGTAAACTCGCTCCTGTGTGTCTAAAACGGACAATTGGTCAGAAGTGGGCGATCAGAGGCCAGGGAAGAGCGGCCCAGTACCAGATACCCAGTACCAGATACCCAGGAAAGGATCGACACAGCTGATCTACGCCCGGAGGGACGTGCCCAGGCTTCTTCGAGTTCGAATGTGAAGTGAGTGGGGGAGGTGTGCCCCATTTTCCTCTCCGCACCCCGGGCTGTAAGATCATGACGTTGGAGAGCTGACCGAGTGGCCGAAGGTGATGGTCTTGAAAACCATTGTGTCCGCAAGGGCACCAAGGGTTCGAATCCCTTGCTCTCCGCTACAGGCCCCGGAAGTCCAAAGGATCCGGGGCCTTTTGCTTGCCTGATCAGCCCTCGCGGATAATTGCTACGCCGTAGGGTTCAAGTTCGAGTGTGGTCTCGGGGTCGGTTGCGGCTCCCGTCAGAATGTCGATGCCAGCCTGCGGGGCGACGTCGCGCACCTCGCCCACGGTGTTGAGGTAGAAGCGGAAGGTAGTGCCGTCCTCGGACACACGCGCTGGCGCAAACACGCCGTCGTGCGTTTCGATTCCTTCAATGTCCAGTCCGTCGATCAGTGTTTGAGCGATCCTCGTCGTAGCGGCCGCGTCGGGAATTGCAGACGCATAGTAGACCCGCCCCTCGCCCCACTCGTTCACGCTGAACGCGGGACGACCGGCGTAGAACTCGTTGCCCCCATACACGGCAAGTTGCTGGGCGCCTTCAAGGTGAACGACGTCGAATAGAGTGCTCACCGTGCCGGCCTCGGTCATTTCGCCGTCCGAGGTTGCCCACAGCATCGGCATCGCCTGCTGGGGTGGAAGGGCGTCTGTTTCCTCGGCCCAAAGCCCCGCGATCTTCCTCAGCGGGCCGGGGACCCCGCCCTCGCCGCGCTGTTGGTCCACTATGGGCGGTACTTGATGATCGCCT
>CAYFRT010000011.1:0-13653 GCA_964345585.1 uncultured Actinomyces sp.
ACCTCACGAAGGTGAGGAAGGGTTGAAAGCACTGGTACGAAAGGCGTCCTTGGTCGTGCGAACGGGTGAACCAACCCCTTACGCGAACGTGGTGCTCACTACCGGGGTCCCCTTCTGAACCTATTGAATAGAAAGGAGAGCAGTCGTGGGTCTGACACGCGAAGACCTTCTGAAGGTTCTTCCACTCGATGAGGCAGTGGCTGTAATCGGGTCCGCAAATGCCGACCTAGTGGTCGGGGTTGAAGAAATGCCCACCCCCGGGGAAACGATAGCGGGAGGGCCACTGGAAGTGCTCCCGGGAGGAAAGTCCTCAAATCAGGCAGTCGCGTCAGCGCTACTGGGTGCTCCGACGTCATTTATCGGAGCCGTGGGGGCAGACGGGAACGGTTCGCTTTTGGAGTCCTCCATGAGTGCAGCTGGGGTCAATATTGACCACCTCAAGAGGGTGGATAAGCCGACTTCATGCGCAGTCATTACGGTTGACTCTCACGCTGAGAACATGATCGTTGTGACGTCCGGCGCCAACGAGACTGTTGATGTGGAGATGCTGGAGGCAGCAAAGGCCGCGATCGAATCAGCAAAGGTTCTTGGCTTGGCCCTCGAAATCCCATTGGAGACAGTTGTCAAGGCTGCCGAGATTGCCCAGGCAGCAAACGTAATCACAGTGGTGAATCCGTCACCGCTCCCCGATGAGATTCCGGACGCGCTACTAGCCGCAACCGACGTGCTGGTGGTCAACGAAGGGGAGATGCAAGCAATCGCAGGTGACTTCTCTGGAGACTGGGCTGAAGCTGAACGACGCGTGCACCGGCTTGGGGTGAAGCGGGCGATTGTCACGCTGGGCCCTCGGGGCGCCGTCGTGCTTGAAAATGGAGCCACCCACGTTTCCACGATCGATGTTGACGTTGTGGATACGACAGGATGTGGTGACTCGTTCACGGGTTCGGTGATGGCCGCGCTGGCCGCCGGAAGCAACCTGGTTGACGCGGCACGCTTCGCGTCGATTGTTGCCTCATACGCTTCCGCGGGCAAAGGGGCCCAGAGGTCTTACGGCAACATTGCTGAGATCGACGTAGCACTGTTTCCCGACGAGGAATAGTTCTGTATTAACCCTGATTGGTTGGGGCGCAGGCAACCTAGAGTTCCTGCGCCCCAACCAATTCCAAAAATCTTGACTACTCCGAAGTCTTCATCGTCGGGAACTTGCCTGCCGCCGTAGCAGCTTTTAAGGCCTCCCAGTCCTGCACGGATTGTTCCGCGTATGCGGCACCCCAGGATGCTAAGGCGTTGGTTGCTTCGTCATCTTTCCCCATGTACCCGGCAGCGAACGCGCCGTCCTGGCTGCGGATGTGAGCGCGGCCAAGCTGCGCTCCGCACGCACGTACGTAGTCCGTGTATTCCTTTGGCTTAAGGGTTGTCACGTCTACGCCCGCGCTTTCGTCGCGGAACTGTCTCACGTAGAACCCGTAGCCATCGATTTGGATGTCTCCAAGGAACGGGTCGGAGACTTCTTGCAACGCCCTCTGACAGGTGGCAACCCGGTAACCCGGTGTCTCAACTGTCCTCTCCGGAACCAGGATCGGGTTGTCAGGAATCGCCTGTTTTCCGTACTGAACCAACGCGGAGAGAACAGCCTGCTTGAGTTGGAGGACGAACGGTTCGCCATCTGGGCCCGTGTAAACACCGACGTAGCAGCGAGTCCCAACGCTACCGACCCCCACGACGCGACGAGCCATGTCAGTCAGTTTGAACTCTGACATCAAGAGCTGAACGTTGGAGGGCATCTGAGCTATGTATGCCTCGAACGCTGGTTGGACATACTGGTAGTCCTCTTTCACCAGTGGGACCAGGACCGGAGGGGCAGGAACAATAACGCGGCGTCCATCGCTGGTAGGTTGAGTCATTTTTTCAGCTGCCCGCAAAGACGTGCGTTTCTTGGCGGTCTTGATGGTGTTGCTGAGCGCGATACCGACTCTTTCTTGAGGGGTTTTCGGCCCAGGGCGCTCTTTCTTCTGCGCCTTAGTTGGGCGGAAAAAGCGGTCCTCCACGTAGCGTTCCATGTGAACCTGTAGAGAGTCACGGTATGCGCGGACACATTCGAGGGCATCCTGTTCGGCAATCTTCTTGTCGTCTCCGCGAAGCTGGCTTGCCAACACAACTGAGGTCACGGTCCGCTTAATGTCCCATTCCCACGGGCCAATCGTTGACTCATCGAAGTCATTCACGTCGAAGACGAGGCGCCCTTCCGGAGTGGCGTAAACCCCGAAGTTGTTGATGTGTGCGTCCCCGCATACGAACACTCGGCCCCCGCTGATCGGTTCGTAATACATGTCTGCCGCCATGAGCGCGGCCGCACCTCGGAAAAACGCGAAGCGGTCCTGCAACATGCGTGTCATGCGCAGGGGAACCAGGTCTGGGACTCGCGACTGGTTCTGCTGCGCCAGGATCCCTAGCGGGTCGCGTTTCGGGTTGGGCGTGTAGGTTGCAAGATTTTCGGGAGGCAGCGTCTGCCGGGCTGCTACCCCAGCGTTGTAGCGGTCTTCCTGCCAGGTCGGCGCGGTGGAGGAAAACGGTCCGTGGTCCTGGACGTCGCTGCCAGCAGCGGTGTCTTTGGTAGTTTTAGTGTTACCCATGCACCTAGAGTAGCCAGAGTGGGCCTTGCACATCACGGCAAACTTGTCCACGAAAGACTCAAAAGGATGGAGGGGCCATGCAAATTGCTGTTGCGATCTCCGCCATTTTGTTTGTTTATCTCTCGGGAAGAAACGACGGTGGCCCGCTCCTCTCTTTCCCGCTTCAGTTTCAACGAAGCCAAGTGTGGGTGCCGCTTTTTATCCTTTATTTGAGCGTCCCTGCCGTTGTCTTGTTGGGGATAAACCGGGTGGCTTTGGACTTGGAGAAACTGGCGGCTCCGGCAACGCACGCGGCGGGTTCGGGTGCGCCAACACTGGTGCTACTTCTGGCGGTCCTCTTCACCCTGGCGTTCTCCGCGTTCCTGAACGCGCCAACCTCCATCACGCTTGCACTGATCGGCTCCTTGGCGGGGACCGCGCTTGGGACAGGCGGAGACGTCCCTTGGCGGCCTCTTGTCAGAATCGTTAGTTTGGGCGTTGCAGCGCCGCTCGTGTCTATGGGCCTGGCATTCCTGATCCGCAAGGTGCAACAGAACCTCCCCTTGCGAAGGTTTAACGCCAGACGCAGGGTGGGCCTCCTGCGCGCCGGCTACTTCTTTCTGCTTTCCGCCTACGCCACCAACGATGGGCAGAAGATCGTTTTTGCGACTGCGTTGGCCCTAGGTGTCGGAGTCGACGATGCCACTAGGAGGATTTGGTGGGTGCTTCTGGCAGCACTCATTTTCACCCTTGGGGCGCTGCACGGGGCGGACCGCTCAGGCAAATTTATCCGCCACGGCATTGCTCGGTCTAGCGCCGGGGCACTAACCACATCGGAGTTTGCGGCAGGCATTAGCGTTTTCGCGGGCTCGTTCCTAGGGGCGCCGCTGTCGGCAACCCAGTCAATCTCAGGTGGCCTCGCCGGAACTGCTTTCGCGATTTCCAGTCGCAACGTTTATTGGAATGGTTTGCGGCGTGTGGCAGCCACGTGGGTGTGGACGTTGCCGCTGGCAACGCTGGTGGCCTATCTTCTTTCGTTGTTGAGTGTTGCTATCCTCGGGTAGCTCAATAGGACAAAGGAGTATTTATGGGCGTCCTTCACTCCATCCGTGAAGCATTCGCGGGGAGGCAGTTGGATCCGGTCACGGAGCTGCTGATCAAGCAGACAGACCTGGCAATAGAGGCTGTCGAGTTAGCGAACCAGGCATGTGCCCCCAAACAGGACCCGCGTGAACTCAAAGCTCCCGTAAAAACTCTTAGGGCGGAGACTAAAGAAGTTGGCGAAGAGGTGGTTTCGGAGATGTCCGAGGCCCTCACGGTCCCCCTCGAACGGGAAGACCTTTCACGTGCCGCACAAGGGCTCACTGCGGTGACGGCGGATGCGCGGGACATCGTTAGGGAAATGGTGCTGTGGGATGTGCAGCCGGGAAGCTGGTCAGAAGACGCCCTGCTCCAAGCGGTCGCTTCATTGCAGGCACTCCGGGAGGCTCTGGAGGAGAACAAATACGAAAGCATGGCAGAGCCTTGCCGCCGCGCCTACTCTCACGCCACGAAGATTCGGGCCATTCACCGTAAAGCGTTAACAAATTTGTTCGAGGAAGAGCTGTCAATGGAAACGTTGAAACGGCGGGAGGTCTTACACCGGGTGGATATGGTGGGACGTCATCTGGCGGACCTCTCGGCGACACTACTTGACGCACTTGCTAAACGTTTCTTGTAGTGTCCTGGCGCCGCGTCGTGTGAGTCGAGGGTGAGCAGTGTGCTGGGATCCTCTCCCCGCGACCAAGCAGTCGCTAAAGTCATGGGTGGGGGTGTGGCCTGTGAACGATAAATCCAATCTGCCTTTGACGGTGATCGTCGGCTCCGGCGAATACGCCGAGAAGTTTGCGGACGTGTTCCGCGAAAGCCTTTCCGAGTATTGTCGGACCTTCGTGTATCCGACACCGCTCGCGACGGAGGCAGCCTTCTACGATTCCAGCGACGAAGACGAACTTTTCACAGCCCCAGTAGCGATCCTGGTGGCGATCATCGGCGAAAACACTGACACTGGCGACGACATTCTCCTCCCCCTTATGGGTTTGCAGATCTTCAAGTCGGCGCAAGTCATGGTTCTCAGTGAAACCTTGGAGGTGTCCGGTGTCGAAGGCGTGATTGAGGCTGGCCGGCTGGACTGGATCGGGTACGCACCCGGCATTGAGGTTGAGGCTTTTGTGGATAGTGCGAGGGCCCAGATACGCCGCTTCAACCAGTACACGCACTACCAAACCACCAACCGCATCTACTCTGTCTTTGACCAGCCCTACACCGATGATGAACTGATCACGCGAATCATGGAGAGGATCGAATCTGCGCTGGGAACGCAGCCTCGGGTCTCCATCCCCGAAGGTACGACGTTAACGACCCCGGGACATTGGGTGGAAGAAGTCACCATTGTCTTAGAGGGATCGGTGGCGTTGCTGCACGAAACTCCATACGGCGGATTGGTGATGCACGAACAATCAACTGGCCGCATTGTCGGCTTGTTGGCGTTGTCCGAGGGGCGCCGCGCGTCACTTGCTGCCGTCACAACCAGCGACGTGATCGCAATTCGTTTGACGATAGAGCAGATGAACTCGGCCATTGATGGACATCCCGACATCATCCTTCTTCTGGCCACACTGTTTATTCGCTCCCTTGACCGACGCCTGCGCAGGGCCGAGGAACTCCATATTGAGAACGCGGAACTCTCAGAACAGTTGGACAGGGAACGTGCTCAACTTGCGAAGGCCCTGGAGAATTTGGAGCAGGCTCGAACCGAGCTCATGGCGCAGCAGCGCCTGGCGTCCCTGGGCGAACTGGCTGCGGGTATGGCCCACGAACTCAACAATCCTACGGCGGCGATTGAACGAACCGTTGACCACCTGGGTGAAGACATCATTGATCTGATTCAGTCCGCTCCTGACAGGAAGTGGACCATGGTGGCACGCACTGCTATGCGTAACGGATTGAACTCTAAGTCGCTGTCGACCAGCGCCGAGAGGAAAGCGCGCCGTGAACTCACCGCGATCACCGGGGACGCTGCTACGGCTCAGCGCTTAGTTCTTGCAGGGGTGAGGGATCCGCAGTTAGCAAGGCAGATAAAGAAGAACTCAAGAGTTTTCTTAGATGATGTGGAAACTGCAGCCTCCATTGGTGTGCAACTGCGGAATCTGCGCTCCGCTTCAAAGAGGATTTCTGACCTTGTCACCTCTCTGCGCTCATATGCTCGCCCCGACGGGGATCCGGTCAGTGAGGTCGATCTTCATGAGAACCTTGACGATGCTATTCGCCTTCTTTCTCACAAGTTGACGGGGATAGACGTTCGTAAGGACTACTCGGAACTCCCAGTTATGGAGGGTCACCCCGGAGAGCTGGCACAGGTTTGGACGAACGTGATTGCGAACGCGGCGGAGGCGATTGTGGATGCCGCCGAGGAGGACGCGGAGGCACCGGCCGGTCGCATTACTATCCGCACCAGCGAGCTGGACCCAGACCATGTGCGGGTGGAGATCATTGATAACGGTCCAGGGATTTCAGATTCGGCGCTAGAACGAATTTTCGAGCCACGGTTCACTACTAAGGCCGGACAAGTACGGTTTGGGATGGGCCTTGGTTTGGGGGTTTCTCGGGCGATCATCGACAAACACCACGGGACCATTCGGATCGACACCAGCTCCGACGGCACAAACGTCATTGTTGATCTTCCCTTGGCCTTATCGAAGGAGAAAGCGTGAAACTTGCAGTCCTAATCCTGGAAGACGAGCCCGAGGTTCGCCAAGCTCTCCAGCGCGACCTGATCGACATGATTCCGACGATCCGGCTGGAGCCGGCACAGGACGTGGAAGACGCCCGCCACGTCATCGAAGACATTCTCAAGTCGGGAGACCAATTGGCGCTTGCTCTCTGCGACCACCGTATGCCCGGGCAGACCGGTGTCGAGTTCCTTGTTGAGATGGCAGGGGATAAACGGACCGCGAAGACCCGCAAAGTTCTGGTCACCGGACAGGCTGACCTGGCGGACACCGTCAAAGCCGTGAACGATGCCGAACTGCACCATTACGTCGCTAAACCTTGGGACAGGGAGGAGCTACGGGCGGTGGTCCGTAAGCAGCTCACAGACTATGTCGAGGCGCAGAAGATCAACCCGATGCCCTTCATGGAGGTGTTGGACGAGGACCGGGCGTTCGAACTGATGAACCAACACGTCGGCATTGCAGGTTTCATGTAGGTGGTGCTGCAAACGCGGCCAGGACTAAAGCTCGTAAACCTCTAGTTTCTTCTGGATCGCCAGGATTTCCTCGATGATCTTGTCGTTGCCTTCGTTGTATTTCTTCAGGTTTGCGTGCAGTTCGGTTTCGTCCCACTCGGCGGTGCCAGGTGTTGCGGCTTCAAGTTCAACCACGCAGTCGCGCATGTCATCTAAGTTCTCTGCGAGGTCGGCGATCTGATTCATCAGGCCCTGCACATCTGCGGATGAGGCCAGAAATTGGGCCCATCGAGCCAGCGACTGGGAGACCTCGTCCCGTTCTCTCACAATTCGGTGGAGGAGTCTATCCAGATGCTCATGGGTGAGTTCTTCGGGGGCGTGGAGCGATCTGGGGACGATGTGAGCGCGGCGAATGTCGCTCTTCTCATCGTCAGCCAACGCGTGAAGAATGTCTGTCAGAGCCAGTCTGGTGACGGGGTACCACTGGCGATGTTCACGGCGGGCCATCCATCGTTCAATAAGCAGAGCGGTGAGGAAGAAAGTGAGGATGCCTGCCGCGATTCCCGAAAGAATGACAGTTTCAGCCCACCAGCCCTTGGCGACATCCATCCAGATTACGAGGGCCATCAAGGCGATTATGGCGATGCCCGCGATGACATCAAGGACCAGTTGTGTCTGCTTCGAAAACTTCCGTCTCATAATGTGATCGTACCTAAACCCGGTTGGATTGTCCGTCGGGCTTCCTTGGCGCTATTCCTTCCATCCCGTGGCTGGATCTAGGACACTTTCGTGCCCGTCAATGCTGACCAGATAGGTGCCGGAAGTGTCCGAGGAGGAAGTGTCCTGGTCGCTGGGCTGGGCGATGAGCGCTATTTCAAAGGGGAGGTCTTGCCACAGCGCCGCTGGGAAGTTGGTGGGCGACTTCTCCAGGTATGTCTCCCAACCAGGTAGCGGGTCGGCCCAGACGACTTCCCCCGACTGTGCGCTGACGCCGAACAGAGTGGCTGTTAGTGGATCGACGAATGGGAGCAAGGCCTCGGGGAACGCCCAATCTTGGTTCTGCTTGGCACTGGCGTTGCAGACCTGAATCATGACGAAGGTGCCGTCCTCGTCTGCGACGGGAACACCGTCAGTTACCAGCAACCGCCGGGTGCAGGAGCCGCTGTCACCGATGAACCACGTGCCACCTTGGACCAGGTTGACCGCATGCACCCCGTCAGTCGGAACCGTGAAGGAACTGGTTTCTTCAACTGTTCCTTCAGGCGGTCCATCAAGGCGTTCCCCGTAAATCGACACCCACTCATCCGCGAACCCTGCGCGGAGCATCGTGTCGCCGTAGGTGAACATCACCCGGGTGTAGTCGGGGTTTTCCACAAGCCCCAGGGAGCGTTCTTGGATCTCCCGGGCAGACAGAGACGCTCGGATGTCACCCGTCCGTTCTTCCATGAGGACGAGGGCAGGCCTTTCCGGCGTCGCCTGAAACAACTGAAGGGCTGCGGTGCCCCCACCGATTGACTCAACCACGACTGGGTTATGCGCGCCACGCCAACGTCTCTCCCACACCAGGCTGCTGTCGGAAGTCTCCGCCTGCATGCCCGCACTGGCGGAAGGCGAAAGTGTGGAGAAGGCAGACACTTCGCTGGCACTCCCTCGTACAAAATACGATTTGGAAGTCAACTGGAGCGCATTGACGGAGCCTAGAACCACCCACGGCAGCCCAATGGCCAGTGCGACAATCGCGACGCCAGTGGCCCAGGCGCCCGGGTGTCTTTCTGGTTCGGTTTGTCGGAAGGGACTGGTCGCCGAGGGGATGATTGCGGCACCCGCGAAGACGCACAGTTGCGCGAACCACTGGCCAACCCAGCCCGGGAAGGCCATCCACCACTCTTGCAGGCTCAGATAGTTGACGTACACGATGCCGACCAGCGCGACGCCGGAAACCAGTAGTGCTAGCCACTTCAACACGTTGGCGAGAGTGAATGCCCAGCGCGGTTTGAGGCGCTCGGGCCGCGACCAAGCCGTTGACCACCACGTTATGGCTGCCAGGACGGCCAGAGTCAAAGTGACCAGCACCAGCAGGTTCTCCCACAGCGGCCCGAACTGATCCCCCCACACCTGATCTGGGTAAGGCAGCGGCGCAGAGACGGCAAGCCACTCCCAGCGAAGCCAGTTCCCCAGCACCGCAATAGCCGTTCCAAGCCCCCACAGAGTCGTCCCCAGAGCGGCTCGAAAATCGGTTCTAGAGCGCTCAACCTGGCGTGGCGCTTCGGGAACAAACTCCCGCTTCAGAGCCGCGGGAATATAGCCAGAGCCGACCTTGCCCACCGGTTGACGCCGTGTGGGTGTCGCGGAAGGTCCGGGGGCGGACCCGCTGATTGGCGGTTGGGCGGTCATCCCCTAAGGATACGTGCAGCAGGGGGCGACGATTTCCGAGGGTTCCTCGGGCAACAAAAAGGGCGGCGACCCACCGGACCTACCGCCCTTTTCACGGAACGCTCAAACGGGCCCGATGGACCCGCGAACGTCGAGGGAAGAAGCCAACCTAGTCCAGCATCGACAGGAGAAGTTTGGCTGCGTCACGAATCTCCTCGTACCCGTACTGAGCTGCCCGCTCTTCGGCCGCAATCAGACCCGACCGCACAACCTGGGTGTAGTTGCCGTAGGGGAAGGAGTATGCCTCCTTCGTCTCGGGACCGTCATCGAGGTTGATCCCAAGATGCCATTGTCCGTAGGACTCATACCCGTACTCTTCGATGAACCGGTTTTGCTTTTCGCGGTCTGGGTTTTCCGCTCCCCAGTCACCGTGTAGGTCATCGTCGACCTTGCCTTCTGAGATCAGTTTCTTCGCGTAGTCAAAGCCCGCCTGGTTAAGTTGTATAGCCATACTGGAAACCTAGCTCCTGCCACGCACTTTTGCTCGCTTAAGCAGCATCGGCAATGAAATTCCCTCTACGTTCGCCAACTGTTCTGCCTGTGTTCTGCAGGAGTAGCCGTCGGCCAAGTACACCGTATTTGATCCTTCTTGAGGCAAGCCCGCTTCCCTCAAGGCGGGTAACAGTTGATTTTCGGCGACCGCTACCGAAACGTCGTAGTGGCCCTTCTCCATTCCGAAGTTCCCCGCTAAACCACAGCATCCCGACAGCGCTGTGACGTTGGCTCCCAGGGACTTCATCAGTTCCAGGTCGGGTCCGTATCCCATGACCGCGTACTGGTGGCAGTGAGGTTGCGCGATGACTTCCGTTCCTTCCAGGGTGCGGGATTCGAACCATTCGGGTCCGGGGCCCAGGTCGGGGTCCGTGAGGAGTTCCGCCAGGGTTTTCGTCATCGATTTGACGGCCCAGGAACGTGGGTCGTCGGGCAGCAGTTCTTGCAGGTCACTGCGCAACACGGAGGTGCAGGAGGGCTCAACCCCGATGATGGGCACTCCCTTTTCGGCGGCGGGTCCTAATATGTCCAGGGTTCTGCGCAGGTGAGCCTTCGCCCCGTCCAGTTGCCCGGTGGAGATCCAGGTTAGGCCGCAACAGGCTGTGGCCGAGGGGATTCGAACCGTGTACCCCGCGTCCTGCAACACTTCCACCATCGCTTCAGCGCCTCGCGGATCCAAGTATTCGCTGAAGGAGTCTGCCCACAGAATCACGTCGCGTGTCTTCTTGGTTTCTTTTGTGGGGAGGTCCGAGGCCACCTGGGTCTTCTTGAACCATCTGGAGAACCGCTGGGTGGTGAATGCGGTCATTTGGCGGCGTGAATCTAGCCTTGAAACGTAGAAGACAGCGCCTTTAATCCAGTTGATCGACAACGCCCAGTTCGCCAGGGCAGCAACGGGTGGAACTTCAGTTGCCACTTTCGCCCACCGAGGCAGCCAGCCGAGAACGTAATGGTTCATCGGGCGCAACCGGTTCTTGTACTTCCGGTAGTTGACTTCTGACTTGAACATCGTCATGTCTACGCCGGCGGGGCAGTCTGTGCCGCATGCTTTGCAGGACAGGCACAGATCCAGAGACTCGGCAACTTCCGGCGAGTTCCAATCGCCTTTGAACGCTCCCGCAATCATGTCTTGGAGGACCCTGGCTCGGCCGCGGGTCACATCCTTCTCGTCCTTTGTGGCCTGGTAACTGGGGCACATGAAGTTGCCGATGCCGAAGTTGTCGGCTCGACATTTGCCAACGCCAACGCACCTATGAACGGCTGCAGTGAAATCTCCATCTTCTTCTGCGAAAGAAAAACCTTTCCCTCGGATCTGTTTCGCCGACGGGCGCCTCAACGATTCTGTGATGGGGGCAGGGGATACGAGGACACCCGGGTTCAAGGTGTTCTGCGGATCAAAGAGGCCTTTGAACTGTTCAAACAGTTCAATCGCTTGGTCGGAGTACATGTGTGGCAGGAGCGCCCCTCGGGCTCGCCCATCTCCGTGCTCCCCTGAGATGGACCCGCCGTAGCGGCCAACCAGTTTTGCTGCATCCTCCATGAAAGAGCGGAACTTCGGCACGTCGTCTTCGCTGTCCAAGGGAATGCCGAGGCGAACGTGGATGCACCCGTCCCCGAAGTGTCCGTACGGCAGCCCTTCCACGCCGTAGCGGCCCATCAACGCCTCAAAATCACGTAGGTAGGCGCCGAGGTTTACCGGGGGCACGGCAGCGTCTTCCCACCCAGGCCACGCCTGGTTACCTCCGGGGGTGCGGCCGGCAAGACCCACGCCGTCTGCGCGAATGCGCCACAGTGCCGCCTCTTCGGGCCCGTTCTCTACGATGCGATGTGACAGTGCGCCCGATGCGGCCACCAGTTCGTGAGCAGCAGCCTTAGCGCTTTCTTCCCCTACGCGAGGGTCCTGGTTTTCCTCGGCTTCGCGACTGGCGCCCACTTCGCAGAAAAGCCAGCCGCCACCGGATGGCAACTGGGGGACGCTTCCCTTGTTCTCCCGAACAATTTCGACCAGGCGTTTGTCCATCCCCTCGATTGCCAGGGGATTCAGGGGGAGGAGGCGAGGCACCGCATCGGCAGCGGCAACCATGTCTTCAAATCCGAGCACCACCAAGATCCTGTGTTTCGGGATCGGTTGGAGCGCGACGGTGGCCTCAAGGATGGTGACACAGGTTCCTTCAGTGCCGACCAGAGCCTTGGCTAGGTCGTACTTGTTTTCTGGGAGGAGGTGCTCCAGGGAATAACCGGAGACTTGACGTCCGAAACGGCCCAGTTCAGTTCGAAGGAGGGCCAGATTGTTATCGATCAGTGTCTTTAGTCCGGTAACTTTCGCAACAGATTCTTCGCCCGAACTGGCTTCAAATTGGCGCCCTCGTCCGTCTACTACCTTCAAACTCAGGACTGAGTCGGAGGTTTTGCCGTACGCCAGAGCGTGTGGCCCACAAGCGTTGTTGCCGATCATCCCGCCGAGTGTGGCTCGGTTCTTTGTGCTGGGGTCTGGTCCGAACCAGAGTCCGAACGGTGCGCAGGCTTCTTGCAGGTCCGTGAGGATTACGCCTGGTTCAACTCGCGCTGTGCGAGTTTCGGGATCAACAGACAACACCCGGTTCATGTGACGAGAGAAGTCAAACACCAGTCCCGGGCCGACCGCATTCCCGGCAACAGAAGTCCCGGCGCCTCGGGAAGTGACGGGCACGTCGTAGTGGCGAGCGATGGTTAGAGCCTTCACCACCTCTTCTTGACTTCGAGGGAACGCAACGGCGACGGGAACCACCCGGTAATTGGAGGCGTCCGTGGAGTACTCCGCCCGCCGCCTGCTCGAATCATCTATTTCGATCACGGTGCGGAGGTCCGTCAAGAACTGCTCTGTTTTGGGCGTGGCCTTTTCGATTGTTATTTGCTCAGTCACCAGATCATTGTCACACCTTGTTGAGGGTGGTCATCTAGGATTACCGCCTGATGGCACAAGAGGGAATCATCAAGCAGGTTTCGGCTCGACGTTTCGGTGCAGCGCCGAACACCGGTGGGGGCGTGGCGGGGGCCTGTGCTACAGGGTGATCACTCTCCAAGTTTTGGGCGCCATGTTCAGGGTCGGTCCTAACTTTTGACCACTGATGGTGTCTGTGCCCGAGATGGTCACGGTGCGTGCTCTGGACGAGTGATTCAGCACGAAGGCGTAGCGTTCGGTCCCGGCGGAGCGTGTGACGATTTCAAGTCCGTTTCCGCTGTCGGGGTGGTCTTTTGCTATTCCTGCTTCGGTCGTAAGCGAGGCCAGGAATGTCTGCAATTCCTCGCCCTCAATGGATGTCGAAATGTAGGTGGCAGTGCCCTCGCCCAATCGGTGCCGAGTGATCGCGGGCAAACCGTCCAAGGGCCCCTCGCGATACTCGACCAGGGATTCGGCGCCCTCAAGGTGGATGGTTTCACTCCACAGAGCGCCTGACATGCCGTTCGATAATGCGACAGGTTCTTCTGGGGCCAAGGGCCAATGCTCTTCGACTCTTACCCCAAGCGTGGGGGCGACTGCCGCATTAAACGTACGTCCCGCGCGCACCCGAAGGTACTGGTCGGTGGAGCCGGTGAAGAACCACACCGCAGCGTGTCCGCCAGCGCGAACATAGCTTTCCAGATTTGCTGCCTGCTCATCGCTGACCGGGATACAACTGGGGATCAAAACAAGGCCGTACTGGGACAGATCGCCGCCCAGCTGCGCGAAGTCGGTGGTGAACCCCTGGTACCAGAGAGCCTTGTGCACTTCGCGCAAAGAAGGGAAGAACTCCAGCAGAGAACTGGGTAAACCCCGCGTCTCAGTGGCCCACCAGGCGTCAGATTCCCACACGATTGCGATCTGTGGACTGACCGTACGTTGATCGTTGCCTGGGAGAGCGGCGATGGGGG
>CAYFRT010000011.1:13753-31151 GCA_964345585.1 uncultured Actinomyces sp.
GCGATCTGTGGACTGACCGTACGTTGATCGTTGCCTGGGAGAGCGGCGATGGGGGCCAGGTCCTTCAGCACAGCTCCGAGTTCTGAGATTTCGCGGTAGGTGCGGGAATCCTCTCCAGTGTGGGGCACCATGCCCGTGTGGAAGAACTCAGAGCCACCCACACCGGTTCGCCACTGGAAAAACAGGCTGGAACTGGATCCTCGCGACAAGTACTGCAACGTGTTGCGCAACAGACGCCCTGGTTCACGGCTGTGGGTGATGCGGCGGTTGTGGTCCGAGATGACGGTGGTTGCCTGCTCCATTAGCAGCCACGGGTCTCCCTGGTTCAAGGACCGGGGAAGATCCGCGCCGAACGCGGCGTGATCTCTTTGACGATTTCCATTTGTTCGCGCAGGCAAGCCAGTAATTCGTCCGCGGCGAAACGCTTGTAGGCAAGCAGGTGCACGGGGTTGTCCAAGTACTGGGTGCTGCGCGGTCAGGTAATCTGTGACCACTGCGTGTACAACTGGGACCAAAATCGTGTGTGCCAGGCTTCGTTCAGGGCGTCCAAGGTGCCGTACTGTTCACGCAGCCACACGCGGAAAGCCGCGTCGGAGACGGGCCCCACCGACGTGGTTCCGTACTCGTTGTGCAGGTGCCACATGTAGAGAGCCGGATGGTCAGCGTAGCGTTGCGCCAGTTTTCGCGTAATGCGGGCCGCCGCTTGCCGGTAGAGATCGCAGACGGGTTATAGGTGTCGCGGGATCCGTGGATTAGTTGCGTGCCGTCGCGTCGCACCGGCATAGCTTCCGGGTAGGTCCAGGTGAACCATGGCGGTGGTGAGGCTGTTGGGGTCGAAAGGATCACTCGGATGTTGTTGTCGGCCAAAAGATCCATGGCTCTGTCGAGCCAATCGAACTCGAAACGTCCCTCTTCCGGTTCAAGGGAAGCCCACATAAAGGTGCCGACCGTTGCTGTGTTGACACCCGCTTGCTTCATTAGGCGCACGTCCTCCAACCAGGTTTCTTCACCCCACTGGTCGGGGTTGTAATCCCCGCCAAACAGGAACTGGTCAAACTGAATCTTGCGATGGGCGTTTTGCATTGTGTTTTCCATTTCGTGGGTTGCCCCTTGAAGCCGCCAGCCAGCGGGTCTGCCCGAAGGCTACCGAATTCAAGGCGTCAAGTGCTCACTCGGGGGCAGTCCCAGCGACCTGGTTCCGTCAGCGAATATGGGTTTAGGTGTGACCCGGCTTACGTGCGTATGATTGAGGGCACGTAATACTGGAGTCTTATGACCATAAGGAGGGCCAATGAGCGATAAATCAGATGAGTGGGAAAAGAAAGCCGAGCGTGAAATTAAGCGCGCGGAGGATGTCGGGAAGCACGAAGCTGAACGTTTGGAGCGTCAGGCGGAGCACACCGAGAAGCACGATGAGCGCGTAGCACGTCGAGTGGAGCGCGAAGTAGCGGTAGACGGTGCTCTTGCCGTCGGACACGCTCACCACGCAGAGAAAGTCGTGGAGCGGGAAGTCCGGAAGGTGGATAGGGCTGAAGCGAAGCTGGCTGACGCGGTTGCCGACGGTTCGGACCGGCGTGTAGAGCGGGCGACCGAGCATCTAGAGCGTGTGGAAGAACGCGCGGAAAAGCGTGTCGAAGATGTGCTGGAACGCGAGGGCAAGCACATCGCGAAAGACGCAGAAGCGGCCGTGCACCACGTTAAGAAGGGGATCGGAGAGGTTGTCGATTCCGTTGAGGACTTGGCAGAAGACGCAGTCAAGGATGCAGACCGTGCTGCAAAAGCAGGCGAAAAGGCTGCGGAAGAGTTGACCGACTAGCCTCGGATTAGCTTGAAGGTTCGGGGGTCGCTGCTTTTGGCGCGGCCCCCGCACTTTTCCCCTCTCCCGCGGCCCACGCCCCGCGTGAGCGATCTAGACTGATCTGTTAATTGGGGAAACTTGGGAAGTGGTCGCCGCCGACTAATGACGAAGGAGAAGCCATGACAAACATTGGAAATTCACCACTGGATGTGTACCCGCTTTGTTTGGGAACGAACCCGTTTGGGTGGACTGCGGATGAGTCGGTTTCTCACTCCATCCTCGACGAGTACACGGGGGCAGGCGGCAACTTTCTCGACACAGCGGACATCTATGCGAACTGGGTTCCCGGAAACTCAGGGGGAGAGTCAGAAAAGATAATCGGTTCATGGCTTGCTAAGAAGAACCGTGACGAGTTGGTTGTGGCGACCAAAGTCGGGAGGATGAAGGGCCGCACCGGACTGTCCGCCGACAGCGTCAACACCGGAGTTGAAGCATCACTCAAGCGGCTTGGCACCGACTACATCGATCTTTACTACGCGCATGAACCCGACCCGAACACCCCGTTGGAAGAATCTGTGGCAGTGTTCGCTGAACTTCAAAAGAGCGGGAAAATTCGGGAAATCGGCCTCTCGAATTTCAACGGCAACCAGGTCAGTGAGTGGATAGAAGAGGCGGATAGGCAAGGCGTGCCTCGTCCGGTTGCGCTTCAGCCCCACTACAACCTGGTGTGGCGTCAGAGTTTCGAGGGCTCTCTACAGTTCGCCGCTGAAGAGTACGACCTGGGCGTGATGCCGTACTGGTCTTTGGGGGCAGGACTTCTGACGGGCAAGTATCGGTCTGCGGAGGAGATCTCTGGCAGCCGCGCAGCCACGCTGGAGGCTCACGCGAACCCCAGAGCGTTCGAAGTGGTGAATGCTCTTGCAGAGATTGCCGGTGAACTCAATGTGGAACCAGCCTCGGTGGCAATCGCGTGGCTCTTGACGAAACCTGTTGTCACCGCACCGATCGCCTCGGCCAGCAGGGCGGATCAAGTGCCCGCTCTTCTCGAAGGGGTGAGCGTGTCACTTTCGGATCAGGAGATTCTCCGGCTTGATGAGCTCTCGGAGGGTCTGGGCGGAGCGGACTAGGCTTTCAGGTCCGGTTCCGCATTGATTATCCTGGTCAGAGCCGGTTCGGTCATCCACGCAGAGAAAATCGGGGGTTGGGAAATGATCCCAGCTCGGAACTGGCCGAGAAATAGGACAAACTATAGGGTCGAGTGATTTCTGAAGTCACCAAACTTTCGGAATCAGTAGGCGTACGGCAAGTTGCAGGGAGGTGCCACGTGAATGACAAGCAGGGACCGGTTGTGGTCCTGGGTGGCCACGGTCAGGTTGGCCAACTACTCACGACGATTCTTATTGAGCGCGGTCGTGATGTACGTTCCGTGATTCGCAAAGGTCGACAGGTGGCTGCAGTTGAGGCACTGGGTGCAGAGGCTGTCATCTTTAACCTTGAGGCGATGAACGCATCCGACCTTGCCAAGGTTTTGCGCGGCGCATCGGCGGTTGTATTCACTGCTGGAGCCGGTCCGGGGTCAGAAACAAGGAGGAAGAGGACAGTCGACTACGGCGCTTCAGTGCTCGCGCAAAGGGCAGCTCTTGAAGCGGGTGTTTCGCGTTTCATTCAGGTCTCAGCGTTTGGGCTGCAATACCCGGTTCCGGAAGATGCATCTCCCAACTGGCGTGAGTACGTTCGTGCGAAGCGCGACGCTGACATCGAACTAACGGAAACAATGCTGGACTGGACCATCGTGCGTCCAGCAGCACTCACGGATGAGCCCGGAACAGGCGCTGTCACCGCGGCCTTTAACCTCCCCGCTGAACCTCGTCCCGCCCCGGTTTCCAGAGCTGACGTGGCGGCTGTTATCGCGGCGCTGCTCGACTATGACGTTTTGGTTCGGCAAGCCTTCGACCTGGCTGGCGGTTCGACGCCCATCCTGCGGGCGCTTAACGAATTGGCGGTGGAGGCTTCCTAGGCTCGCAGTGCCAGCGGCGACGCAGCCCCGAACGTTGAGGCAGATCAGACGTGCTTAACCTGTTACTTGAGTGGCTCCCCACCCTGATCCTGGGGATCATCACCGTGGTGATGGTGTTGCGTGATCCTAGAAGAATGCGCTGCGCCATCTTCCTTCTTCTGACGCTGGGTTCTTTTATTCCGAAGATTCTGGCCCCCGTGAACGTGTTCCTCGAAGACATGTTTCCTGGGGAGGAAGTCATGATCTTCGCGTCCTCCGTCGCGGTGGTTTTGCTTCTGGTTCTTGGGGCGGCTGCCTTCATGATTGTGACCGGGCTGATCCTCATCCACCGGGAAGGGTTCGGGCTGGCGCATTCCTTGTCTTTGCTGGTGGGGCTGGGGATGCACGCTTACGTAGGGGCGGTGATCGTTGCCGTCGTGGCGAACGCGCTTCAGCCGTTCGATCTGCTGCTCCTCATTGGAGTTCCCATCTTCCTCTACTCATTCACCCTGGTCGCTTACCTGCTTTATTCGGGCCTGTACGGGTTTGTCGCGAAGCACTGGCTGAAAACGGGCCAGTGCGTGGTCGTTCTTGGATCAGGACTGATCGGAGATAAGGTTCCGCCGCTTCTGGCTGCACGCGTCAACTTGGGGGTGCAGACTTTCAGCAAGGCACAAAAACGCTGGCCCGATGCCGCGCTGGTGATGTCAGGTGGCAAGGGAAGCGATGAGGTTCTCCCGGAGGGTACGGCCATGCTTCGCTACGCGGAAGAGCGCGGCCTCACGGTCCCGGAACAGGGCGACGGTGGCCCAGAGGTTTTCGCAGAGACCCGCTCGGTGAGCACGCGCCAAAACCTTCTGTTCAGCCAGACATTGCTGAAAGAATCGGGCAGGGACGGCCCGTGGACTGTCGTCACCTCGGACTTCCACTCATTCCGCGCGGCCAACCTGATGAGTCGCCTCAAGATCGCCGGAAACGCGATTGGGGCACGTTCCACCGTTTACTTCTGGATGAATGCCAAGCTCCGCGAGTTCATCGCGATCCTCGCGGACAACAAAAGAACCACAATCGTGTTTTCGGTCCTCTCTCTGATTCCACTGTTCATATTCATAGTCTCTTCCGTCGTGAACCTGTTTAGTTAGGCGACTGTCCTCAAGGTCGGGACGGAAAGTGGGCGACGCGAGGGCCCCTAACATGGGAAGCTAGGACCAACAGTCAGCGAGAGATAGGAAGAATGCAAATGACATACACACTGGTGCTTCTGAGGCACGGTGAGAGCGAGTGGAACGCAAAGAACCTATTCACCGGGTGGGTTGACGTCCCACTGTCAGAAAAGGGTATTGCCGAAGCCAAGCACGGTGGAGAACTGATGAAGGAAGAAGGAATTCTGCCTGACCTTCTGTTCACTTCGCTGCTTCGTAGGGCAATCACCACTGCGAACCTGGCGCTTGACTCAGCCGACCGCCACTGGATTCCGGTGCAACGCAACTGGCGCCTCAACGAACGTCACTACGGGGCGCTGCAGGGCCTCAATAAGAAGGAAACTCGGGACAAGTACGGCGAGGAAAAGTTTATGGAGTGGCGCCGCTCCTACGACACTCCGCCACCCGCTATCGAACCGGGGTCCGAGTTCAGCCAGGACGGCGACCCTCGCTATGCGGGTGAGCCGATCCCAAGAAGCGAATGCCTAAAGGACGTTCTTGAACGCATGCTTCCGTACTGGGATGGCACCATCGTTCCTGCCCTCCAAACGGGCAAGACCGTTCTAGTGACCGCTCACGGCAACTCACTTCGGGCCATTGTGAAGCACCTCGATGACATCTCGGATGAGGACATCGCGGGGCTGAATATCCCGACCGGTGTGCCGTTGGTTTACGAGTTGGATGAGGAGACCCTCAAGCCAGTCAAGAAGGGTGGCCGCTACCTCGACCCGGATGCGCAAGCCAAGATTGACGCGGTGGCTGCACAGGGCAAGTAGCCACAAACACCGTTTAGCCCCCGGCGGTAGGACTCCACCGGGGGCTAAGCTGTGCAGTTTGGTAGAATCGACCAGGAAAAGCGGTGTGATGCCGCTAAAACACCACGTACAGGAGAGATGTTGGAGAACTTGGAAGTTGGCGAGGTCGTTGTTTACCCTCACCACGGCGCGGCGACAATCGAAGACGTTAACATTCGCGTCGTCGACGGGGAAAAGAAGCGATACCTGACATTGAAAGTCAGCGATGGTGACCTCACCATCCAGGTCCCAGAAGAGAACCTGAAGATTATCGGTGTGCGGGACGTCGTTGACGAAGAGGGAGTCCAGGAGGTCCTTGACACACTCCGCCAGGTTGACGTGGTTGAGCACTCGAACTGGTCCCGAAGGTTCAAGGAAAACCAGGGAAAGATAACCTCGGGCAAGATTCTGGATGTCGCGGAAGTTGTGCGCGACCTTTACCGCAGGGAGCAGGACAAGGGCCTGTCCACCGGCGAAAAACGGATGCTCGGCAAGGCGCGTCAAATCCTCACCTCAGAGATTGCGTTGGCACGTGAAGAGGATGAGGAAGCTTCGACGGAGTTCCTCAACAGTGTTCTCGACGCCGGCATTGAGGCCGTGGCGGCAAAGGCTGCGAAGGAAGACAAAGCAAAAGGCAAGAAGAGCTGACCCTGGCGTTGATGGATAAGCCTCGCGGAGTTGCGGTTATCACGGCTGCCGGCAGCGGGTCCCGCCTTGGCATGGACATGCCGAAAGCGCTGGTCCAGTCGGGCGGCCGATCCCTCTTGGAACTGGCGCTAGAGCGGATGCTGGCATCCGACCGTATTTCCGCTGTTGTAGTGACGTGTCCAGCGGGCCAGGTCGCGACCTTTCAGCGGGCTGTTTCGCATCTGCCTGAAGTTGAGAGAGTCACCTTTGTGGCGGGCGGTAACTCCCGCCAAGCGTCAGTGAACGCCGGGCTGGAAGAATTAGAACGTCGCCTCGGCCCGTCCCTGAGCGATTCGACTCCGGTGCTGGTACATGATGCAGCGCGTGCCCTCGCCCCAACGGTGCTCGTGGATGAACTGGTGGACCAAATCAACTCGGGCGTCCCCGCCGCCGTCCCGGGCCTTGAGGCGGCAGACACCATCAAAGTCATAGATCCTGAAACAGGTGTCGTCGTGGAGACCCCTCCGCGGGCAAATCTCCGAATCATTCAGACCCCTCAAGCGTTCAAATGGGGTGTGCTTCGACGGGCTCACCTGGAGCAGAAGGAACGAGGAACCTCGGAACTAGGCGCTGCCACCGACGACTCCGCGCTGGTGGAAGAGTGCGGAACACCGGTGCTTGTCATTTCGGGCAACCCACTGGCGTTCAAAGTGACAGTTCAAGACGACCTTGCACGCGTCGCTGCGGAATTGGGCGCCGAATAGTCTTCCGCGAGCGCATTTGACACTCTCCCGTTGGGCCGGTTCCTCAAAGTTCCAATAAAGTGATTAGAGTTGGTGGGCGCACGCCGGTGTGCAAAACGCAATCGCCCCTCCGGCGACCGTGGAGGAAGAATGTCAGATCCAGGCAGTGTTTTAGCGCCATCTCCAGGACCAGAAGACGGAGAAGAGGCGGCCCTCGACGCATTTTTCGCGGAAGGGGGCCCAGACTCGGTAGTCACGAAAAAAGTCCCGAAATCGAAGATCATTTGTTGGGCTTCGTGGGACTGGGGGTCGGCGGCATTCAACGCCGTCGCTACCTCATTCGTCTTCTCGGTCTACCTGACCTCTGGGCTGTTCGCGGACCAGGCCCTGTCGAACCAGTACCTGGCGTGGGGAATGACCGGAGCCGGAGTGGTGATCGCACTGTTGGCACCGATCACTGGGCAGCGTGCAGACCGATCCGGAAGCGGTGTGAAACTCCTGGGCTGGTTTTCTCTCCTTGTGTTCCTGTGTTTGGCGGCAATGTTCTTTGTCGCACCAGAGTCTTCTCTGGGCCCCATCGGCGCGCTCTGGCTGGGCATCGCGCTACTGGGAGTTGGAAACATTTTCTTTGAGTTCGGTTCCGTCAACTACAACGCGATGTTGAACGACCTCTCAACCGACAAGAACCGTGGCACCATCTCCGGGTTTGGGTGGGGATCAGGTTATGTCGGCGGCATCGTTTTGCTGGCAATCCTGCTGGTCGGGTTCATTCTTCCCGACGTAGGTTGGTTCGGGGTCACCTCGGCGAACGGCCTAGACGTTAGAGTCGCGATGCTGTTCGCAGCACTGTGGTGGGGCGTCTTTGCGCTCCCGGTTCTGGTCAACCCTCCCGACCGCGAACCTGTCGCTCATGACGGCACCCGCGAAACCCTTGCTGACTCCTACAAGCACCTTTGGCACACGGTGAAGTCCCTGTGGAAGGAAGCTCCCCACACCCTGCGTTTCCTGCTTGCCTCCGCGATTTTCCGTGACGGCCTAGCCGGCGTCTTCACTTTTGGTGGAGTGATAGCCGGCTCCGTCTTCGGATTCTCCAGCACCATGGTCATCGTTTTCGCGATTGTCGCCAATGTTGTTGCGGGAATCGCCACCATGTCCTTTGGACCCCTGGATGACAAGTGGGGCTCCAAGAACATCATGATGATTTCTCTGGTTCTGATGATCATTGCGGGAATGGCGATCTTCTTCTTCTGGAAGGCCGGCGCCATCATCTTCTGGATCTTTGGCCTTGGGTTGACCATATTTGTTGGCCCCGTGCAGTCGGCTTCCCGCACCTACCTAGCCAACATGATTCCTCCGGGCCGGGAGGGCGAAGTGTTCGGTCTTTACGCGACAACAGGGCGGGCAGTTTCGTTTATGGCTCCCGCGCTTTACGCTCTCGCCATTTCGATCGGAGGGAAAGTCTCGGCCGAGGCAGACCCGACCCACTGGGGCATCGTCGGCATCGTCGTAGTGATCGCTATCGGACTGATCCTGCTGATCCCCGTGAAGCCCGAGCACTCCCGCATGGTTGACGCCCCGAAGAAGGACTGAAAGTTCTAATCCGCTTTCGTTACTAGGGCAGTAGAAAGCGCTGCAAGGCCCTCACCGCGTCCGAGGAACCCCAAACGATCCGTTGTAGTTGCCGACAGCGTTACGTCCGCTCCGCCCAAGGCGGCTGAGAGGGCCGTTGCAGCCTCTTCCTTACGCGGGGAGATGCGCGGCTGCTCGCCGACGATCTGCACTGTTACGTTTCCGATTTCCCAACCAGATTCGTCAAGCAGCCTGCGCACTTCTGCGAGCATGGACGCTCCGGAAGCTCCCTCCCACCGGGGGTCCGAGGTGCCAAACACAGAACCTAGATCCCCAATTCCCGCGGCAATCAGGAGGGCATCACAGACGGCGTGTGCTGCGACATCCGCGTCCGAATGCCCTTCAAGCGGTCTTTGTCCAGGCCACTGCAGGCAGGCCAAAGAGAGGATTTGTTGGGGGCTGGCGGACTCCCAGGTGTCCTCGTCCACAAACGCGTGAACGTCGATACCTTGGCCGACACGGATCTTTTGCACCATATGGGGAAGTGTACGCGTGGCGGCTCGGGCTACGATTGGCCGCATGGAACTGAACCTGTACGACACGAAGTCGGCGTCCCTACGACCACTGGTGCCCCTTGAAGAGGGACACGTCGGCATCTATCTGTGCGGACCCACGGTTCAGGGGAGCCCACACATTGGCCACCTCCGCGCGGCGGCCTCCTTCGATATTCTGATTCGTTGGTTGCGCCGCTATGGGCTTGAGGTCACCTACGTGCGGAACGTTACGGACATTGACGACAAGATTCTGGATAAATCTGCGGAGGCAGGAGAAAAGTGGTGGGCGCTGGCTCAACGCTACGAACGCGAATTCCAGGAGGCGTACAACGCGCTTGGGCTTCTGCCGCCGACCATTGAGCCGCGCGCAACGGGTCACATAACCGACCAGATTGAAATGATCGAGCGCCTGATTGACCGCGGTCACGCTTACCCCGACGGGGAAGGGAGCGTCTACTTTGATGTCTCCTCACAACCCGACTACGGCTCGCTCACGCACCAGAACCCCGACGACATGAAGTCGGCTGAGGGCGAGGAGATGACTCCTGGAAAGCGGGACCCGCGGGACTTCGCCCTGTGGAAAGCGTCAAAGCCGAACGAGCCCGAGACCGCCTCCTGGTCCTCCCCGTGGGGTGTCGGTAGGCCGGGTTGGCACCTTGAATGCTCGGCCATGTCCCGGCGCTACCTGGGCGACGCGTTCGACATTCACGGGGGAGGCATCGACCTGCGTTTCCCGCACCATGAAAATGAACAAGCCCAATCCCACGCTGCCGGCTACGACTTCGCGAACCTCTGGGTGCACAACGCCTGGGTGACAATCGCGGGGGAGAAGATGGCCAAGTCCGTCGGGAACACACTGGACCTTGAGTCGCTGCTGACGGTCGCCCCTGCCCCGGTTATTCGTTTCGCGCTCTCATCGGTGCATCACCGCTCAACGATCGAGTGGGGGCCCCGCACCCTGGAACTGGCGCAGAAGGGGTGGGACAAGCTCTCCTCGTTCGTGTATGAAGCGACGGACACCGTGGGAAACCCGGAGGTAGCCCCCGATTCGCTCACGCCCGACGAACTGCCGTCCGCGTTCACTGACGCCATGAACGACGACTTGAACGTGGCGGCGTCGCTTGCGGTTATCCACAAGCATGTGAAGGACGGTCGGAAGGCTCTTTCCTCGCCGGGAGACGCCACGCGTGTGGCTGAGGAACTTCTGTTGGTCAGGTCTATGCTTGACGTCCTTGGTTTGGATCCGCTTTCCCCGCAGTGGGTGGTCGCCGAGGCGGTGTCGGACATCGGCTTCGTGGAGGGGGGCGAGGATTCCTCGCGGGTGCGAGGGGTCCTAGACACCCTCCTTCAAGGCATCCTCGATGAGCGTCAGGTGGCCCGGGAAGAAAAGGACTGGGCGCGGGCGGATGAGTTGAGGAATCAACTCGCTGAACTCGGAATTGGGGTTGAAGACGGGCCGGAGGGTGCTCGTTGGATCCTTCTCTCTGACGAGTAGCACAGACGACTAGTTTCGTGGCTCCCTCGGACACGTACTGATTCGAGGCGCAACACACCACAAGCAGCTCTAACAAGAAGGCAGTGAAACCATGAAGGGCAACCAGGGAAGACGCGGTGCCGTCTCAAAAGCGTCGCAGCGCAAAGATGGCCAGCCGAAGATGGGCTCGGGAGCCAGGCACCGCGGAAAACTGGCAGGCAAGGGCCCAACGCCCAAAGCTGAAGATCGCACGTACCACCCCGCCTACAAGAAAAAGGCGGACAAGGAACGGCGCGAAGAGCAGGCTGCTGCCCGCGCGAAGGCCGCAACGCGAACAGCGGTTCGCCTGGAGCCCGGAAACGAGTTGGTGGTCGGCCGCAACGCGGTCATGGAGGCCGCCGCTTCCGGGGTGCGGATCAAGAAGATCTTCATTGCGTCCGACCCAAGCCAGGGCCGCATGCGGGAGGTCTTCGAAGCGTTGGCAGCCACGGGCGCTCCATTCCAAGAAGTCACCAGGCGGGACCTTGATCGAGCGTCAGACGGCGCTGTTCATCAGGGCATAGGGATCGAGGTCGGAGAATATAAGTACTGGGACCTGGAAGACCTATTGGTTCACTCGGCCCAGCAGGTCAAACCCGGGCTATTGGTGGCCCTTGATCACATCACGGACCCGCACAACGTTGGGGCGATTCTGCGTTCCGGGGCCGCCTTTGGAGCGGACGGGTTGATCATTCCGGAGCGTCGCTCGGCTGGCGTTGGGGTTGTTGCTTGGAAGGTCTCCGCCGGAGCTGCGGCGAGGGTGCCGGCTGCACGCGTTGGGAACTTGGTTCAGGCACTGCGAAAGTGCAAGGAGGCAGGCTACTTCGTGGTGGGGTTGGACGGTAACGCGGACGTTGATGTCCGGAACTTGGATCTGGCGACCGAACCGCTGGTTTTGGTGACGGGAGCCGAGGGCGACGGACTGTCCCGGTTGGTGCGGGAAACCTGCGACCTCATCGTTTCAATCCCGATGACCTCACGCGTGGAGTCCCTGAACGCATCGGTTGCCACCGCGGTCGCGCTCTATGAGATCGCGTCGAAGAGAGGCGCGGACACGCAGGAGTGAACCGGGGGGGCACTACTTCAGGAACTCTGGGCTTTGAGGCTTTTTACCCACGCATATTCGGACTGGGGCGGGTATCGTCGAAGTGATAGCACCGGCCGGGGCTAGCGCTCCTGGTCGGGCACAGGAGCACGGCTGACGGGCAATCACCGCAAAGCTGTCGCTCGCGTCGCGCCGAGAGGGAGTTCTTCATGAGCCGGGCAGCCCAACCCCATCAAGATCTTGAACGTGCTGGAGAGCGTGCGGTCCTAACGGCACGCCGCTGGACCCAATTGGCGACGCGGTACCCTACGGGGCGGGCTGCACGACTGCTCTCTGACGTACTGGAAGACCCAGATGGCTTAGATTTCACTGTCGAGTTCGTCGACGGCGTGATCCGTCCGGAAGACACGAAAGTTGCGGCCGCCAGCCTTGAACAGCTGATGAAACGGGCCCCAACCTTCCTTCCCGGCTGGTTGCGAGGACTCGCCAGGCTGGGGGCGTTGACAGGTCGCGTCGCCCCGGAGGTGGTTGTGCCGGCCGTGCGTCGGGCGTTCCGGGAACTGGTGAAGGACCTGGTGCTGGACACTCGCCCAGAAAAACTGGGTGACGCCATCGCGAAGCTTAAGTCCGATGGGTCGCGTCTGAACTTGAACCTTTTGGGGGAAGCGGTCCTTGGCGAAGCCGAAGCGGATCGCAGGCTTCACGAAACTTTTGAGTTGCTGCGCCGCGATGATGTTGACTATGTGTCGCTGAAAGTCTCGGCGGTGGTAGGTCCCCACTCTGATTGGGGATATGAGGAAGTGGTGGAGAAGGCCACTAGCCGGCTGCTCCCGCTTTTCCAGTACGCTGCGTCGGCGGCTTCCCCGAAGTTCATCAACCTGGACATGGAGGAGTACAAAGACCTGGATCTAACTCTGGATGTCTTCGACAACCTACTGGAGCACCCAGACTTGATAGACCTAGAGATGGGGATTGTCATCCAGGCTTATCTCCCCGACTCTTTGCCAGCGCTGCAACACGTATACGAATCTGCTGCGAAGCGCCGCAAAGCGGGAGGTGCCCCAGTAAAGGTCCGTTTGGTCAAGGGCGCTAACTTGGCGATGGAGCGTGTTGAGTCTGAACTTCATGGCTGGCCACTGGCGACCTGGGAGTCAAAGCGGGCAACGGACGCCAACTTCATTCGCCTGCTTGATTGGGTTCTGACACCTGAACGCACCGATGCGTTGAAGATCGGGGTGGCGGGCCACAACCTGTTCACGTTGGCGCTTGCCTGGGAACTGGCGCAGGTCCGCGGCGTTACGGAAGCCATCGACTTCGAAATGCTGGTCGGGATGGCCGACGGTCAAGCCCAAGCGATTCGCGATGAGATTGGCGAGGTGCTTCTGTACGTCCCGGTTGTTCATCCCGAAGAGTTTGACGTGGCGATTTCCTACTTGGTGCGGCGCCTCGAAGAAAACGCCTCTGACCAGAACTACATGTCTAATGTTTTTGAGATAGGGACAGATCCTAAAGTCTTCGATCAGGAGAAGGACAGGTTTGAACTGGCCCTTCGCCTGATGATCGGAGAGGGAACGAAGCGCTGCCGCCCCACCCGCACGCAAAACCGTCAGAAGGAGACCGCCAGAATTATTGAGCGTCCACTGAGGGCACCCGGAGGCGGCTGGCGGTTCCAGAACACTCCCGACACGGACCCGGCGCTCCTGGCGAACCGCGAGTGGATGGATGAGATTGTTGCGAGGATCCCCGCATCAAAACTGGGGATCTCCACCGCGAAGAAACGCGAAGTTAAGTCGGTTGCCCAGCTGGATCGGATTCTGGACAAGGCGCTCAAGGCGCAGGAGAAATGGGCGGAACGCCCCGCGTCTGAGCGCGCGGAAATCCTCCACAAGGTTGGTGTGGAACTGGCGCTTCGTCGTGCAGAGTTGGTAGAGGCTGCCGCTTCCGAGCTTGGAAAGACTGTCGGGGAATCAGACGTAGAGGTGTCCGAGGCCATCGATTTTGCCCACTACTACGCCGACTGTGGCGTGGCGTTGGACCAGGTTCACGGCGTCAAGTTTGAGCCGGCGCACTTGACCGTGGTTGCTTCGCCGTGGAACTTCCCCATCGCAATCCCGATGGGTGGCGTCATCGCTGCCCTGGCCGCCGGGAGCGCCGCAGTTCTGAAACCCGCCACCATTGCAAAGCGTTGTGGTGCGCTCTTGTCGGAGGCGCTGTATGCGGCCGGGGTGCCCAAGGATCTGGCACCGCTGGTGATCCCCGCAGACCGGGAGGTCGCACGGGCCCTCATCGACAATGACAAGGTGGAAAGGGTTGTTCTGACGGGATCCTCGGACACCGCCGAAATGTTCCTCGGCTGGCGCCCAGAAATGGGCCTTATCGGGGAGACCTCGGGGAAGAACGCCATCATCGTGACCCCCACCGCCGACTTTGATCTTGCCGTCAAGGACGTTGTCCGCTCCGCTTACGGTCACGCGGGACAGAAGTGTTCAGCGGCTTCATTGGTGATCCTGGTTGGTTCGGTCGGTACGTCACGCCGTTTCCATAACCAGTTGGTTGACGCGATTTCTTCGCTCGAGGTGGATTGGCCAAGTAACAGCGCCTCAGAAATGAGTCCGCTTTCAAAGTTGCCGGGCCCGAAGCTGGCTCGCGGACTCACCCAGTTGGAGCCTGGACAAGCGTGGGCTATCAAGCCGTACAACAAGGATGGGCGAGGACGACTATGGACGCCGGGCTTGCGTGCCGGAGTGAAGCCGGGCAGTGAGTTCCACATGGTTGAGTACTTCGGTCCTCTCCTAGGTGTCGTAAAAGCCGCAACCTTGGAGGAGGCCGTTGAGATTCAAAACGGAACCGACTTCGGGTTGACGGCGGGGTTGCACTCGTTGTCACACGACGAAATTGAATACTGGATTGATCACGTCCAGGCCGGCAACGTTTACGTGAACCGGGGCATCACCGGCGCAATCGTGCGGAGGCAACCATTTGGGGGCTGGAAACTCTCTTCTGTAGGTGCAACGGGGAAGGCGGGCGGTCCGAATTATCTGTACTCTTTCGGGACGTTTGTGCCCGAGGAGCCCTTGGACGACTCCGCCACCGGAGCCATCACCCCGCATGACGGAAAGATTGCTGACAAGGCATTGCACATTTCCAAGCCTCAGTTGGCGGACCTGGTGACAGTGGCACAGGGGCTGCTTGAAGGGCGCGACTTGGCGAAGGTTCAGGAGGCCTCGTACAACGCGGATAGGGCGGCGGCCGAGGAGTTCGATCGGTTGCAAGACCCCAGTGGCCTGGCAGCCGAACGCAACGTTCTTCGCTACATCCCAACAGATTCGATCATTCGAGCCGAGGGAGACTGGGAGCTGTCTGATTTGCTCTCCATCGCAGCAGCGGCGGTTGCGACGGGTACGTACCAGGACATAAAAGGGTTGCAAGGACTTACGCGGGTTGCCCCCGGTCAGAACGATCTGAAAGCCAACAAGGACGTGCAAATCGTGCTGTCTCTTGACAAGGCAGTCCCTCCGGCCGTCGTTGAGTGGGCAACCACCTACGGGTTGGACGTGGTGGTGGAGAGCCGAGGGGAATACCTTGAGCGACTTTCCACAGACGACTTGGGGAAGGAAATCCGGACCCGCACAATCGGTGTTGGGCGCAAAGAGATTCAGCGAGACTTGGATGGAAGCATGAACGTTGCCATCTGGGACGGCCCTGTCACGGTGGCTGCGAGAGTGGAGGCACTCCCATTCCTTCGCGAACAGGCCGCGTCCATCATCACTCATAGGTTCGGAAATCCCACGCAGGTGACCCGAGGAATTTTGGAAGACTGAAGCCCGCACCGCGCAGTGCAACCTTGCTGAGCCGGGATGAGGACGACCGACTCTTGGTACGGCGCTCCCTCTGTCGGCGCTTGCCTCTAAACTGCCGTGGTAACTAGTCCGATAGAGCGAGGACCAGGAAGATGCCCGGAATAATTGTCGTTGGGGCCCAGTGGGGCGACGAAGGCAAAGGGAAAGCAACTGACCAACTGAGCAATCAGGTTGATGTCGTATTCAAATTCAACGGTGGCAATAACGCGGGCCACACGGTGGTAATTGGGGAAGAATCTTATGCCCTGCACCTCCTGCCCGCGGGCATCCTTGCAGATCATGCAGTCCCCGTCATTGGTAACGGAGTTGTTGTAGATCCGGAGGAGCTGTTCAAAGAGATTGAGGCGATGGAGGCCCGTGGGGTCGACACGTCCCGACTTGTGATCTCCGCGAACGCCCACGTGATTCCGCCCTACAACAGGGCGGTGGACCAGGCATCCGAAGTGTCATTGGGGAAGAACCTCATCGGAACTACGGGACGAGGGATTGGCCCGACCTACGCCGACAAGGTCAACCGGATTGGCATCCGAATCCAGGACCTCCTGTCGGAAGAAGTTCTGTATGACCGCATTCATCAGTCGCTGGGAGACAAGAACTTCACGTTGCACTCAGCGGGCCATGAAGGTGTCGGAGAAGTCGACATTTTGGTCGAAGAGCTCCTCGGATATGGGCGCCGCATCGAACCGATGATTGTGGATGCCTCGCTCCTGGTAAACGAAGCGCTAGATTCGGGCAAGACAGTGCTGTTCGAGGCCGGTCAGGCGGTCATGCTCGATATTGACCATGGGACGTATCCCTATGTCACCTCGTCCAACGCCACAGCGGGAGGTGCGCTTACGGGTGCGGGGGTTGGGCCCACAAAGATTGACCGCGTGGTTGGGGTTGCCAAGGCATACGTGACACGCGTGGGAGAGGGGCCGTTCCCGACCGAGGTGTTCGGGGAAGAAGCCACGAAGTTGCGCGAGCTGGGTGGGGAGTACGGCGTCACAACAGGGCGTCCCCGCCGCGTCGGCCATGCGGATGGAGTGGTGCTTCGGTACGCGACCCGCGTCAACGGCTTGACGGACCTTGTCCTGACGAAGATGGATGTTCTGGATTCTTACAAGACTCTCAAGGTCGCAGTCGCCTACGACGTCGACGGGGAGATCATGACGGAAATGCCCGTCTACCAGGAAGACTTCGTTCGGGCAAAGCCCGTTTATGAGGAACTCCCGGGCTGGCAAGAAGACATCAGCGGCGTCAGGAAGTTTGAGGATCTGCCAACTGAAGCTCGCGATTACGTCGAGTTCCTGGAGGACCAGGCCCACTGCCGTGTCTCTTCAATCGGGGTGGGGCCGGCGCGCGACGCGACGATTGTGCGCACAGAGCTTCTGTAGCAGTGCGAGGGGATAAGTGACGTCGGGCCAGTGCGCCTGTCGGCGCTTATGCCGCTCGTAGCGGCTGAAGTTGGAGCCCGGGGCATTGGCCCGACGTCACCTTCATTGTAACGTATCTGCCAAGGTCACGGCGGAATGCGCGGATTACAGTTGTGGGACGTTTCTCCGCAGTGTCTTATCTCATCGTCTTATCGGAGTGCGATAGCGTCCCCGCGAATCAGGTGGGGCACCTGATCGCTGCACGCGCGAGGGTGGCTCCCTTCTGCTGTTGCGGTTCCTCTTGTTGTTACGGCCTCTGCCGTTGTTGCTTGTTGGCGTTGT
>CAYFRT010000011.1:31251-36319 GCA_964345585.1 uncultured Actinomyces sp.
GCTGTTCTCCAAATGTCGGAGGGGCCAAGTAGTGTTGATGCCATGTTTGAGATACCTGAAAACCTTCCGCTCCGACTGGGTCCGCTCGCTTGGCTTCTTGGCCGGTGGCAGGGGTGGGGAACGTTGGTTAAGCCTGAGGACACTCCAGATGAGCCGATAATTCAGCAGATCGATGCAGAGATTCTAGGCGAACAGATGAAGATGACCGTCTCTGTGTACCGCGGCGTCATGGAAGGCGACTTCGATCCGTTGTGGGATGCAAGCCAGGGGCTGGACCAGATCACTGCGGGTGACCTGTTGTGGGAGGAAACCCTGTACTGGTCTGTTGTTTCACCGTTGGCTTTGGTGCCGGCCGGAGGGGAAGAGCCGCGTGAACTGAGGCTTACGTCCGCTTCGTCACGTGGTTATTCGATTCTGTGGGCAGGAGTGGCGGTTGGCCCTCGGATTCGTTTGGATTCAGACGCGATCGCACGTGCTCCGGAGGCGGAGCCGGTAGATCACGTCTCTCGTATGTTTGGCCTGGTGGGTGGAGAACTGATGTGGGCCTCGGAAAACATGGTTGGTGATAGTGATTTTGAAGTCGAATTCACCGGTCGCCTGCAACGGGCCTCAGTAGGAAAAGACGACGGTAAGGACGACTGAGAGAGCCAATGTCTTCCACCCCTGAACAAGATGCCACCCCATACGTGCCTGCCGCTGTGATGGCACACAATCCCGTCTTGGGGGAGGGTGGGTCGTGGCATGGTTTGCCGGTCCATTTCGGCTGGCCGTCCGCTGAGCAAGAGGCGTATGAGGAAGGCCGGGGCCTCGCTTTCCTCGGCCCTCTCGGGGTCGTAAGGGTTACAGGGCCAGACCGGCTTTCGTGGCTAACGACGCTTTCGTCACAGGTTGTATCCGATTTGGAGCCTGGAGTATCGAAGGAACTGTTGATCCTGGATCCGCAGGGACGCGTCGATTTCGCTGCCGGTGTGATTGACGATGGTGAGAGCGCGTGGCTTCTGACCGAACCTCAGTTCGCGGCGTCTCTAGCCGAGTATTTGCAGTCGATGAAGTTCATGCTGCGCGTGGAGATCGCGGACGTGAGTGGTGACTACGTCGGATTCGGAACGGTCGGCGCGGGACCAGCAGAAAACTTTGCTGGATCTTTGCTGTGGGATGATCCGTGGCCGGGAGTGGCCGCGGGGGGAGCCGCATACTTCCAGGGCACCCACCCGGGGGGACGGACGCCTCTGCGGGTGTTTGCAGTGCCAGTTCAAGGCGCAGACGCATTTGTTGAGGCACAACTTCGGGCGTTGGCAGGCGCGGGTGAATCTGCGATGGTCGGACTAATCGCGGCGGATGCGACAAGGATTGCGGCGTGGCGCCCTCGGGCAAGTCACGAAGTCGATGACCGTACGCTGCCTGCGGAGCTGGACTGGTTGCGGACAGCAGTCCACACGGATAAAGGTTGCTACCGGGGACAGGAGTCGGTTGCCCGGATCATCAACTTGGGTAAGCCTCCGCGCCGTCTCGTCTTCCTGCAATTGGACGGGTCAGGGGCAGAGCTTCCTGAGTCGGGAGACGCAGTTGAGCTGGACGGGCGCAAGGTTGGTGTCGTCACTTCCGTGGGGCAACATTTTGAGATGGGGCCGATAGCGCTGGCTTTGGTGAAACGAAACTTGGATCCAACGGTTCAACTCAAAATCGGTGAGGTGGATGCGGCCCAGGAGATTATTGTGCCCGTGGATGGGCGGTCGGACCATGCCCCCGCATCGCGGCCGGGGGTGGGGCTGAAACGCCTGGATCCTGGGAAGAGGGACATTCGCACCACTGGGCCGGGGGCCGGACGATGAGGGCGGTGCTCCAGCGGGCCAGGGAAGCCTCAGTCACTGTCGGCGGGGAAGTTGTGGGCAGGATTGACCGGCCGGGGCTGGTGGCCCTCGTAGCTGCACACAGAGAAGACACGCACGCGGACGTGGAGAAGATGGCGCGGCGGATCCGGGGTCTTCGAATTCTGGAGGGGGAGCAATCTGTGGCTCAGGCGGGCGCGCCTGTTCTTCTGGTTTCCCAGTTCACCCTGTATGGGCGGACGAAGAAGGGGAGCCGGCCGTCATGGTCGGATGCGGCGCCCGGGGCTGTGGCGCAACCACTGTTTGATGAACTCGTCTCCTTGCTGCGTGGCGATGGAGTGAGTGTTGAAACTGGGATCTTCGGCGCCATGATGGACGTTGCCTTGGTAAACCAGGGCCCTTTCACAGTGATTGTCGACACTCGCGACTGAGTGCGCCAACGCCTTCAGCGAACATTTGCGCACTCTATTTGTGACGCCTCTAGGCTGTCACTGTGGCTGAAGAGTGCGCCCGAGTGCGCGCAAAAGGCCGTTAGGGGGAAACCATGTTCGAACGCTTTACAGACCGCGCCAGGCGCGTCATTGTTTTGGCGCAAGAAGAGGCGCGCGGGCTCCAACATAACTACATCGGAACTGAGCACCTTCTGCTTGGACTGATCCATGAAGGTGACGGCGTTGCCGCCAAGGCGATGGAGATGTCTGACGTGAAGTTGGATGAGGCTCGGGCAGCCGTCATTGAACTAATAGGCGAAGGGGAAAAACCCGTCGAAGGGCACATCCCGTTCACGCCGCGCGCTAAGAGAGTTTTTGAGCTTTCCTTCCGCGAAGCCCTTCAACTGGGGCACAACTACATCGGTACAGAACATCTTCTCCTCGGACTCCTGAAAGAAGGAGACGGGGTGGCGGCGCAAGTGCTGCACAAGCTCGGGGCAGACCTGAACCAGATCGCGAAGTCTGTGATGCAACTTCTGCAGGGATACCACACCCAGGCGGAAGGGCGGGAATCCGTGGGCACAACGGGTGCGCCGGTTCGGGAAGGACGCGAACGCGGAAACTCGGCTTTGCTTGAGCAGTTCGGGCGCAACCTGACCCAAGCTGCACGCGAGGGAAAGCTTGATCCGGTAATCGGGCGTCAAACCGAGATGGAACGCGTGATGCAGGTCCTCTCGCGGCGCACCAAGAACAACCCGGTATTGATCGGGGAACCCGGCGTGGGTAAGACCGCTGTGGTTGAGGGGCTGGCCCAGGCGATCATTCGCGGCGATGTCCCCGAGACCATCAAGGGCAAGCAGATCTACAGCCTCGACATGGGGTCTTTGGTTGCTGGTTCCCGTTACCGTGGCGATTTCGAAGAACGCTTGAAGAAGGTCTTGAAAGAGATCAGGAGCCGCGGAGATGTCATCGTCTTTATTGATGAGATCCACACGTTGGTGGGAGCGGGCGCCGCTGAAGGCTCGATCGATGCTGCCCAGATGCTCAAGCCGATGCTTGCACGCGGCGAACTCCAGACGATCGGCGCCACCACGCTTGATGAATACCGGAAGCACATTGAGAAGGATGCTGCCCTGGAGCGTCGTTTCCAGCCGGTGAAGGTGGATGAACCTTCCCTCGATGAAACCATCGAAATTCTCAAGGGTTTGCGCGACAGGTATGAGGCGCACCATCGAGTGATCATCACCGATGAGGCGATTGAAGCGTCCGCGTCTCTGGCCGACCGCTACGTTTCTGACAGATTCCTGCCGGACAAGGCGATTGACCTGATGGATGAGGCGGGTGCTCGCCTGCGTATTCGTCGGATGACTGCGCCACCGGAACTGCGCGAATTGGATGAGAAGATCGCGGACCTGCGTGAACGCAAGGAGGCCGCAATCGACAACCAGGAGTTTGAGAAGGCGGCTTCGCTCCGTGACGAGGAGAAGCGCCTGACCGCGAAGCGTAAAGACGAAGAGGACCTCTGGCGCGGTGAGGGTGATGGGGAGATTTCCGAGGTTACCGAGGAAGAGATCGCTCAAGTCCTCGCCATGTCTACCGGAATTCCTGTCTTCAAGTTGACGCAAACAGAGACCACGAAACTGATCAACATGGAAGACGCCCTACACAAGAGGGTGATCGGCCAGACCGAGGCAGTTCGGGCTCTGTCCCAAGCAATTCGCCGGAGTCGTGCGGGCCTGAAGGATCCGAAGAGGCCGGGAGGCTCGTTTATTTTCGCGGGTCCAACGGGGGTTGGTAAGACAGAGCTTGCGAAGACCTTGGCAGAGTTCCTTTTTGGGGACGAGGACGCCCTGATCCAACTGGACATGTCGGAGTTCTCCGAGAAGCACACCGCGTCCCGTCTCTTCGGAGCTCCTCCCGGATACGTCGGATACGACGAGGGCGGCCAGTTGACTGAGAAGGTCCGCCGCCGTCCATTCTCCGTCGTCTTGTTTGACGAGGTGGAGAAGGCACACCCGGACATCTTCAACTCGCTGTTGCAGATCCTGGAAGAAGGCCATCTGACCGATGCTCAGGGACGCAAGGTCGACTTCAAGAACACAGTCATCTTGATGACGACGAACCTTGGTACGCGTGACATCAACAAGGGTGTCATCACAGGGTTCCAGTCAACGGATGCGCTGACACACGACTATGGGCGGATGAAGGCGAAGGTTAACGAGGAGCTCAAGCAGCACTTCCGGCCGGAGTTCCTGAATCGTGTCGATGATGTCGTTGTCTTCCCGCCGCTCACTCAAGAAGACATCAAGCAGATTGTTGACCTGATGATTGGGCGCCTGGAGGATCGTATGCGGGAGCAGGGCATGGGACTGATCTTGCAGGATGACGCACGGGAGTTGCTGGCCGAGCGCGGCTACGACCCAGTACTTGGCGCCCGGCCCCTGCGTCGCGTGATTCAGCGAGATATCGAGGATGCCATGTCTGAACGGATCCTGTTTGGCACGCTGACCGCGGGTGACGTTGTCACCATCGGTGTGGAGGAGAAGGGCGGCGTCAAGGAGTTCACCTTTGACGGTGAGGGCGGTACGCCCGAGATCCCCTCAACTCCCGCCGGCGTCGAATCCGCCTAGAGCGGAGCACACAGGCCGCAACAAAGGGGCGCACCCACTGGGTGCGCCCCTTCTGTGTCTCTTCTGTGCTACTTCTGTTTTTCCTCGTTCTGGTTCTCGGCTGGCGTTTCTTCATCCTCGCTTCAGGCCAAAATGTCAGACTCTGGCTTCTCTCGTATCCAGACGTCGTATCCAGACG
>CAYFRT010000012.1:0-22668 GCA_964345585.1 uncultured Actinomyces sp.
AGTAGCGGGGGAAGGATTTGAACCTTCGACCTCCGGGTTATGAGCCCGGCGAGCTACCGAGCTGCTCCACCCCGCGTCGGCTCATTAAACTTTACTCAGATGCGGGGCCTAGTTCAAGAATTTCGCTAGTGGCGTTTATCCCAGTGGCGTTGATCTCTATCGATTGTGCCCGGGGTTTCCGCTCGAAGTCTGAGTCCGTGCGGGCGCGAGCCAGGGCTTACGTGTGCAGGGCTTACGAGGGCCGGCTTCCCTTGTTACGGTTGAAAGAGGCCTCGACCACGTGGTCGGGAACCGTAGTTTTGCAGGAGGTAAATATGAGCAAAGCCGTTGTTTACGACGTAACGGGCGGTCCTGAGGTATTGAAGATCGAAGAGGTGGGGACCCCATCGCCAGGGGCTGGCGAAGCGCTGATTCGCGTCGATGCGGTCGGAATCAATCCGTTTGACGACAAGGTTCGAAGTGGGTTCATCCCCTCGGACGCATCTTTTCCACGCCGGATCGGAGGAGATTTGGCCGGAACCGTTCTGGAGGTTGGTGCAGACGCAACGTACTGGGACGGCACCACGATCAACGTGGGCGACAAGGTCATGGGGCAGGCCCGCGGTTCCCTGGCTGAGCGCGTGATTGCGCCTTCGACAGGTCTTACGCCGCGCCCCTCGAACCTCCCCGTCGACGTTGCTGGAGCCATGAATGTTCCTGCACTCACTGCCCTGTCCTGCCTGGCAACCGTGCCGGTGGGACCGGGTGACACTGTCCTGGTCGGTGGCGCTACCGGGGCTGTTGGGATGGTTGCCGCCCAACTTGCACGCCAAGCGGGAGCAAGAGTCATCGGCACTGCCGCAGAACGCAACTTTGAGTTTGTGCGCTCCCTGGGCGTTGAGCCGGTCAAGTACGGACCGGGCCTGGCTGAACGCGTGAAAGAACTAGGCGACATCACCGTGGTCATGGATTGCCACGGACGCGAAGCCTTAGATGCGGGCGTAGAACTGGGCGTGCCCGTGGACAAGATGGTCGCGATCGCCGGCTACGCCGCCGTTCAAGAACTGGGGGTGCACAACGTAGAGCGGGAAGCGCGCACGATGAAAAACCTCGCGAAACTGGCGACGAAAGTGGCCGACGGCGAACTCGTTTTCCCGGTTGTGAAAGTGTTCCCGCTGGACCAGGTTCGTGAGGCCTTTGAAGCGCTGAACGCGCCCCACGCGCCCGGGAAGATTGTGGTGACGCCCTGACCTCGTCGGAAGCTCTCGTACCGCGCCGCCCGCTGACCTCGCTCCAGCACAACATGCTCTGTGGCCAAGACCTGCTTACGTGACACAGAGAACTTACGTAGAAGTGGCTCCCAGGATCACCTGGGAGCCACTTCTTTCACGCGATGGGCGCTTCTCTAGCTGGCGTCGGTGACGTCTTGGCCAAGGTCACCGAAGTCCTCATCCACGTTCTGCCCGTCGGTCTCAGCGACATCCAACTCCGCTTCCGCTTCTTCTAACGGGTCGACGAGGTCTTGCAGAGAAACAAGCTCTTCAAGGGCCTTATCTAACGCGTCCTGGGCCTCGCCATAGGCTGCCCAGTCACCGTTGCCCAGTGCATCCTGAGATGCCACCATCGCATCGCGAGCCCTGGTGATGGCCGCGTTGAGGCGATCCTCGTGACCCAAAGAAGCATCATCGTCATCATCTGACTGCTCGCCGCTGCTTGAGCTGCCGGCAACCGTTGCTGCCGAATCACCGCCGAACGTTTCATCCAGCGAGTCCGCGAGAGTCTTCGCAAATCCGACCTGATCACCAAATGCCGTGAGGACATAACGCAAAACCGGGTACGACGTAGATCCGGTTGATTGGACATAAACCGGTTGCACGTAGAGCAACCCGCCGCCCACGGGAAGTGTCAGCAAGTTGCCGCGGATCACGTTTGAACCCTGCTGGTTCAGCAGGTTCAGCTCCATGGCGACATCTTGGTCCGTGTTGAAGTTGTTTTGGACCTGACCGGGACCAGGGACTGTTGTGGAAGAAGGTAGGGCCATCAGTCGGAGCTGCCCGTAGCCGTCTCTGACCTTGCCAGCCTCGCTACCCGTCTCAGAGTCCACCGCAAGGAATCCTGCCATCGCCGCACGACGCGCCTCTCCCGCCCCTGCCGGCACATAAACCGAGGTCAAGGAGAACTCGGCGCTCTCCTGCGTCGGCATTTGCATCGTCAGGTAGTAAGGAGGCTGGTAGCCGGCAGTGGTGGAATCTGCATCGCCAGTGGTACCCGTGGGATCCTCGGACAAACGCCAGCGGTCACCGCCGGTGTAGAACTCGGTGGTCGCCGTATCATTAAAAAAAAAAAGGAGTTTCCTCTGGACTTTGAACATGTCCTCCGGGTACCGCAGGTGCGCCATGAGGTCCCCGGAGATTTCCGAGATCGGCTGGATCATTCCCGGGTAAACACCCGACCAGGCCTCGACGATAGGGTCCTCTGGATCCCATTCGAACAGTTGGACTGAGCCGTCGTAGGCATCAACAACTGCTTTCACAGAGTTGCGCATGTAGTTGACGTTTTCTGCCATCGCCACCATGCCAAACTCGGTTGCTCGTGAGTCTGTGGTCGCCTCAAGCAAAGACATCTGCTCTGAGTAAGGGTACTTGTCGGTGGTGGTGTAACCATCAATGATCCAGACCAAACGCTTAGGCGTTGACGGATCCCCATCCATATCTACGATGGCCGGGTACGCCCGCTGCTCAAGTGTCAAGTACGGGGCGACTTTGGCCACCCGCTCCAGGGGGTCTCGGTTGTAGAGGATCTGTGACTCAGAGTTGGTTTGTGAAGAGAAGAAGATATCTGTTGATGCGAACTTGACCGCGAACAGCAGCTTGTTCCACACGTTGCCAACAGACGGTCCACCGTCTCCGGCAAAGGTGGTCATAACTTGGCCGGAAGGAGCATTGTCGTCCGGGTAGTCAAGCTCTTGCGGGGAGGCCCCTTCAGGCGCACCCACAATCGAGTACTCCGGGGAGTTCGCCGAGAAGTAGACGCGAGGTTCGTAATCCCCCATCTCTCCCACGGACGGAATGGATTGCTCCCAGAACTCAGGGGTGCCATCCGACTTCACAGTGTTGCCATAGGCTGCCACCACACCAAACCCGTGAGTGTACACCGTTGCCTGGTTGACCCACGTCTGTTGCTGAGGTTGCAATCCTCCCGGGTAGATGTCACGAACCGCAATGACCGTGTCACGCCGGTCTCCATCAATTGTGTACCGGTCGACCGACAGTTGCTTGTCGAAAGTGTAGTAGGGGCGGGACTGCTGAAGTTGGCGCACCGTCGGAGAGATCACCGTCGGGTCCAGCAAACGAATCTGCGAGGTTGATTCAGTATCTTCCCGTAACTGCCCCGGAGAGGCGTCTGTGCGGGCGGCGTAAGTCTGGTATTCAACCTCATCCAACCCGTACGCCGTCAGCGTGGCATCGATGTTCCTTTGAATGTACGGCTCTTCCAGTTGGCGCGCATTCGGCGTGACCCGGAACTGCTGGATAAGCGCGGGGTAAGCGCCGCCGATCACGAGGGCAGAAACGACAGTCACCGCTACACCTGCTGCCGGGAGTTTCCACGTCCCCTTGAACGCCGCCACCACGAACAAGATCGCGACGAGGAAAGAGATGACCGCCAGGATCATCTGCGCGGGCATGGTTGCGTTTACGTCCCGGTACAGGGCTCCGTCAACCAGATCGTTTTCCTTGGTGAGGAGCGCAAAAATCCCGAGGAAGTATCGAAGCCCAACAACCAGGGAAAGCCCGGCCGCCAGAAGGCCCAGTTGCATGCGTGCTTGAGAGCTGGTTCGGAAACGAGGTGAGAATGAAATCCCGCCGTAAATGTAATTTACGACGACAACGGCGATAAGGCTCATGACCAGGGTGCCCAGAATGAACCCAAGAATGACCTCAAGGACCGGGACCGTGAACACGTAGAAGCCAATGTTGATCCCAAACTGCGGATCCACAGCGTCAAACGGAACCCGGTTGAACCACACCAAGAACGTCTGCCAGTTCGCGGCCGCCCCCACGGCGGTGAAAGCCGAGAACACTGCGGGTATACCCCAGAATGCCGCCTTGCGGAAAGGTTCAAACGCCTGCTGATACTGGCGTAAGTTCGCGGCGCTCTCGCCACGTGCCACGTTCTTTCGTTTGGAGTACGCCCAGTAAACGCACCCAACAATCGCCGCGTATTGAATAGCAAACGCAATCAGGAACAGGACGATGGATGCACCCCACCTTGTCCAGAGGACCCTCGCGGCGGAGAGCTGATCGAACCACAACACTTCGGTCCAAAGACGCGAAGCGATGAAGACAATCGCGATCAACACTCCGAGGATCAGCAGCGTAATCGCAAAGGGGTTCTTATAGAGGGGGACAGTGGGGACACGCCTGCCCCCTGAAGAATCATCGTCTGAAGCAGGTCGTCTTTGGGGCTGAGGCCAGCCGCTAGGGAAATTTGTCACCGGGTTCCTCCCGCAACGCAAAAACTTAGGCGTCGCAAATACACTTCCGCCCATACTAGCGTGCAGTTGGTTATCTTCCGCATGCGTGGGACGATTGCCGCCATGAGCGAAATCAACCAGGGAATCGGCGAAGAAGAAGCAGCCCTTCGCGCAGTTATAGATGAGATAGAGATAGGTGCCGCCAGCGTGGGGTGGGACCGGCCACCTTCGCTATACGCACTGGTGCCAACCTCTGAACTGCTCCAAACACCCGGCCTGCCTGACGACGTAGCGCAATCACTGCGCGAAGCCTGGGACGGCGACCCCAATCATCTCTCGGCGATCCTCCAGGAAAGCCTCGGGCAGGACACATTGGAAGAGATGCTTCCCCGCCTGGTTTGGCCCGACTCGGTTTACGGGGCCGCGATCACCGTCGAGCGGGTAATCGTCCCACCGCAAGTGGAAGCGGAAGCACCCTCGGACCCCGAAGAAGCGTTGGAATTCATTTCCGGGCACCCATTGGCGGCTGATGTGCGGATCGTCGTTGGGGTTACGAGGGCTGGACATTCGTGGTGCGAGGTGCGAACGAAAAAATACGATGAGCGGGCAAGTGTGGGTAAAGGCGTGAACCTTGTGCCCTCATTGGTAGAAGGTTTGGAAATGGGCTTCGCGGACCAACCCTTGGAAACTGACGCGTAGCAGCGTCACCCCATGGCCGCTTCGCAGGTGGGGAGATTGTCGCCCTCCCCCGCTGCGATCGCTTCAACTGCGTCAACGCCTTCGCTGAGCACGGAGACGGGGATGACGTGCAAGCCCTCGGGCTCATTCCCGATGACATCTGCACAGTTGTCGACTGGCACCAAGAACCACTCGGCCCCGTCGCGGGACGCGCCGTACATTTTCTGTTTAACTCCACCGATGGGCATCACATCCCCGGTGAAACTCATCGCACCCGTGCCCGCAATGATGTTTCCACCCGTCAGATCGTGATCACTAAGTTGATCGATGATCCCAAGGGAGAAGATCAGACCCGCGGAAGGACCCCCAATTCGTTCCAAGTTGAAATCGACGTTGAGAGGAGTCTCTGTCTGGGCAGTCAGGTAGATGCCTAGTTTTGATCCTTCTTCGCCCTCGGCAGCGGCTGTAACCACCGGCACAACTATGGTTTGCCCGTCGCGTTCAACCGTCACATCCACGGTAGAACCCGGCGCGACGGTCTTCATCACTGAAAACGGGACGGATGGCGCATCCACGATCTCTGTCACCCCGCTGGGCAGCCCCAGCGACACCAGAATGTCGCCTTCTTCAACCTGGCCGTCAGCATCACTTCCGGGAACCGCGCCCGCAACCGTTAACGTTGAGTCCATCGGGATGCCCAAGTACTCGAACGCGGCAATCGCAGAAGTGGAGTGGGACGAGGTCATCTGGGCCGACGCCGCTTCCTTAAGACCCTCTGCGGTGACGCTGTCGTCGTAAAGGTCGGAATATGCGAACACGGTGGAAGAAGGACTAAACAATGCCTGGAGCCAGTCAATGCCTCGCACCGTCGACCCGGGCCCACCAAGCTCAGATACGGTGACCATTCGCAGTTGGCCATCGCTTTCTTCGTGGCCGCGAACCTCGGGGAGGACCACGTCCTCTTCCCACGACTCAAGAAACTCTTCGGCCCCCGACTGGGAAAACTCGAGGACTTCCACGTCTCCTTGTGAACCCAGAACATTCACAGTGGGCCCGGGGCTTTGGATCACGAAAGGGACAGGCATCAGCGCGAGGGTGAGACCCAAGACCACGAAAAGAGCCAGCACCCCCACTGCGATCCAAGCACGGAAAGACCTGCTGCGTGGACGAACCGTAGTTTCTTGTGTCGGCTTCAGTTCGGGTTCTTTCTGATTTGTCACGCGTCTATTGTGCACCATGTGGGCGCAGCGGAGCGAGAGCGGTAGGCTCAATATCATGAGCGACGAAACCGAACCGAACAACGGCCAGGAGCCGCAGGATTTTCTTGAGCAGATCCTCCGTAGCATGTTGGGTCCTGGCGCGGGCGAAGAAGCAGCGCGAGCGATCCGCGACCAAGGATTTGACCTTTCGGCGCTGGGCGCCGCTGCCAGCCCACAAGCGATGGCGCAAGCAATGAGCCAGTTCCGCTTCCTCATGAGCTCTTCTAGTGATCCGGTGAACTGGCGGATGGTGGAAGACATCGGACGTCAAGCTTCCTATAAGGACGGGGATCCTCGTATCACCGCCGCGGAAGGGTCGCAGGCGCGCCAGGCGCTTTCGGTCGCAGACTTGTGGTTGGATCCGGTGACCGACTTTGTGCTCGGTGGGGGTGACAAAGAGGCGTGGACCAGAGTCGAGTGGATTGACCAGACACTGCCCGCCTGGAAAGAAATTGTTAACCCGATCGCCCTTAACGTCTCACGCGCCATGACTGAAACCATGAGTGCTCAGTTTGATGGCGGGGCGGCCATGGGCCTGCCAGAGCAGTTGCAGGGCATGATGGGATCGTTGCAACAGATGCTCCCCAAGATGGCTGCGATGTCGTTTGGGGCGCAGGTGGGGCAGGCGCTCGCCGCGATGGCGAAGGAGAGTTTGGGGACTTCGGATTCCGGTCTCCCCTTGACCCCCAGCGGGGTGGCTGCCCTGGTTCCCACTAACGTGAAAGCCTTCGCTGAAGGGTTGGATGACGATTTCGAGGTCGTTCAACAGTACGTGGCTGTCCGAGAGATGGCTTACGTTCGCCTACTGGCGGGTGTCCCCTGGCTACGCCACGATCTGAGCCTGGCGATCATCAGGTACGCCGAGGAAATCGATTTGGACACAGACGCTATTACCGAGGCGGCCAGATCAATCGATCCCAGGGACCCTGAGTCTTTGAATCGAGCTCTCTCCGGGGGCGTGTTCGCCGCTGAGCCGACGGAATCCCAGCGCCGGGCGCTGGAGCGAATCGAAGCTCTGCTGTCTCTGATCGAGGGATGGGTTGAAGTGGTAACCGCGCAGGCAGTTGCCCCTTATCTTCCAGGGGCCGGGAAGCTGCAAGAGATGATGCGCCGCCGCAGGGTCACTGGCTCTTCAGCCGACCTGGTTGTGAGCCAACTGATCGGGATTCGGCTTCGTCCCTCGCAAGCGCGCAACGCCGCCCAGATATTCCGCGAACTCGAAAAGTCCGGGGGGAAAGAGGCTCGGGACGCGCTGTGGGCGCACCCAGATGCCGTGCCGACCTGGGAGGATCTGAAGAATCCTGAGGGCTTCTCCCCCATCCGATTCGGTGAACAGCCGGATGAAGGTGACGATTTTGACCGCGACCTAGAGCGGTTGCTTGCTGGGACTCTCGGCTGGGATGAATCAGTTCCAGAGGAGAACCGTTCCGCGTTTGGCACCCAAGGTGACGATAGCGAACGCGGATCCGATCATGATGATGGGGACGAGGACGCCTAGAGTTCCGGCTCCTCCCTCCTGCTCTGGAAAAATCCGGTTAGAGCCCGCGAAACATCTTGTGTTCCACGAAGGCGCTTCGATTTCACACTGACGCGTCCGACGGGAGTTATCCACAGGTCTGGTGAAGTGCGCTTTTGAACGGCGCAACCCTGGTGCAATCTCAATCAGGTAATTGAGTTTGAGATCGCATCGAGGAGCACCGTGTCCACCACCCAACTGCGCGAAGGTACTTTTGTTCACCAGGTTTCACCGGAGTTGTTCCAGGTGGGTTCGACTCCGGAGCACGCCGTCCTTTTCTCTGATCTGACCGAGGAGGAGAAGGACTGGCTACGGTCCCTGTTGCCAAACGGGCGGGTGATCCCCGGACGGCAGTCAGGGCGCGGGAACCAGTCCGCAGGTGGGTCATTGACAGAGCGTCAACAAGAGATGCTGTTGCTCCTTGAAAACGCGTCTTTACTTGGACCTGAACCGAACCCGCTTCCGCGCCTTCGGATCCGGATCGTGGGGCTCGACCGCGTTGGCATTCTCTTGTCCCGCTTGCTTGTGGCAGCGGGCATCAGGCACCTGGATCTACGTGACTCCAGTCGAGTGGACGCTGAAGTTGAAAACCTGTTTCCAGCCGACGCTAAAGGGCTGGTGCGGGCAAAAATGTTGCAGCAAGAACTTGCCAAGGATAAGAAACTTCGCCTCGGGCGAATCGCATACCCGGATCTGGTCGTCACCTGCAACAGTCGGGTCTGGGATCATGCACGCAGCGGGCTGCTACTCAGCCACGACGTGAACCACCTGCCGATAGTGACCGACGACCGCTCAATCCAAGTCGGGCCTTTCATAGCTCCGGGAATCACCGCGTGTGCCGTATGCGTTGACATGCACGTACGGGACGCATTTCCCACTTGGCCTGACACGCACCTGGCGCTACGAAACGCCACGCCAGTGACGCCCAGCCACCACATGGCTGCAACCGCCGCGGGGCTGGCAGCCTCGATGATTGAGTCGGTCGCGTTGGGTATCCCAATCACGCCCGGACGCGGTACATCCATCAAGGATCCAGAGGATCCACAGCAGGAAGGTAACGTGCCGCCTGGGGCTGGCTCCGCTACGTCACATTCATGGCGTGTAACCCAGCGCGGAGTTCAAACCAGGACCTGGACCCGACATCCTGACTGTGGGTGTTCTGCGGCGGGGTTGGGACTGGAGAAATCCGCGAGTTAGCCAAGGAGCCACCCAACCAACAAACCACCCAACCAACAAGCTGGAGCCCTGCCGCGCGCGGTTCACTTTAGGCACACAGACGGAGGCGAACACGCTCATAGCGCCGCCACCTTCTGCTCATGCGCCTAAAGCCCTCTGTGTCGGGCTGGTCGTGAGTCGGTTGGTTGGGATCGGATTGATCACTTGTGACTGTTTCGTTGGGGTTCACTCCTGACGACATCGCGCTGCGTTTTACCGCTGGTGTAGTTGCCGGGTGTGTCCGAGAGTGCTTGCGTCCGTCTTATGGTTCTGATCGGTTGTGGCTTAGGGAGCAGCCGCTCACTGAAGTCACTACGCGTCGTCGTCGTCAGGACCATGATTGCCTTCAATCCGCTGGGACTGCTGGGACTGTCAAGGAAGGCCAGGACGCCCCGTTGATAGCTGCCCCAGGATCTCGCAATACGACTCAACCGTCCGCGCGTACCTCAAGACCACCCGCCAGCCAAGCACGCCGCGTTTCACAACACTGTTCCCTGTCCTCAATACGGTTCCCGGAGCTCGCGGCGTGACTCTTTAGAGGCATTACCCATTGATAACACACGCATTAAGGACCGGGAAGCAAATTAAGGACAGGGAAGCAGATTGAGGACAGGGAACCACGTCCAGGATGCGGAACCACATTAGGAACAAGGAAGCACCCCGCTGACTCCAAGAAGGCTCACACCCACCGGATGCTGGAGATCGCTCAGGCCGGGTGCCTGCCCCCAAACAGGCGCGTCCGAAGCCCAGGGCACAGTGGATTGCAGGCGTGGTGCAGCATGGTGCAGCGTGGCGCAGCATGGTTGGCCCTCGGCCTTATGACCGCGGAAGGTGTGGCTAGCGTTCCAGAGCCCCGCGGACAATCCGGAGAACGTCACTCCCGTACCGTTCCAGTTTCACCTGACCGATTCCCCTCAGTAGCCCCAGTTGCCGCAGAGTCCGCGGCTTTGCCGTGGCAATGTCACGCAGAGTGGTGTTCGGGAGAACTTGGTAGGGACGTTGCTGCTGGAGTTGTGAGGTCTCCATACGCCACACCCGCAGCTCCTCATATAAAGCCAACGTTGCGGGGTCAGATTCTGCTTTGAATGCTTGCTCCTCATTTTTCCTTCGCTGTGAAGCGGAAGGACGCTTGGATTCTGCCGGTGTACCCTGTTCTGACGCCGGCCACATCGGAGCCAAGAAGCGGCTGACTCGTCGATTTCGCGCTCTCCCCGCAGTTCGCGCCTGCGCCCAGGAGATCTGCAGGTTCCGCTTCGCGCGGGTAACCCCGACGTATAGCAGTCGTCGCTCTTCCTCAACCGACTCGGGGGTTTCCGCCAGAGAGATCGGGAGAAGTCCGTCCGAGCAGCCCGCCAGAAACACTGCTTCCCACTCAAGGCCCTTGGCTGCGTGCAGCGTACTGAGGACCACACCGTCCACCTCAGGAGCCGCTTTGCTGTCGGCGCGCTCCTGGAGTTCCTGGACAAATCCATCCAGGTCAAGATGTCCCCTGTCGCCCGCAAGCGAAACCAGCGCATCCAGGTTGGCCCACCGCTCCCGGGTTGCCCCCGCAACTTCGGGCGGCGTTTCAGACCATCCAAGCGTTGCCACAACCTCTTTGACTTGCTCAGCCAGGGAGAGATCGACCGGATCGCCTGCAAGCGCCACCACTCGTGCCCTCTGGCGCAGCAGCATGACAGCACGACGGACTTCTTCTCTTTCAAAGAAGCGGGCTCCCCCGTGAACCTGAAAACCAATTCCTTGCGCGGACAGCGCATTTTCGAAGGCTTCGGACTGGAAGTTAGTTCGATACAGCACAGCGATTTCGCTTAGCGGAGTTCCCGCAGATGCGAGGTCTTTGATTCGTGACGCGATTGCCTCCGCCTCCGTCTCATCGCTGGTGAATGTTTCAAACCGCACGGCTGGGCCGCTTGGTTGTTGAGCGATGAGTCTGACGGCGCCGGGCAGCCCCCTGGTGCGGGCGCGTCCGTTCATGCCTTTCGCGTCTGCGACGATCCTGTTCGCGGTGGCAACAATTTGCGGCGTGGAACGGTAGTCGCGGACCAGTTCCACTACTTTCGCTCCCGGTACCCGTTGTGGGAAGGTCTCCAAGTATTTGGCTGAAGCCCCGGTGAACGAGTAGATGGTCTGTGCGACGTCCCCAACAACACACAGATCGGATCTGGATCCGACCCAGAGGTCCAGCAGGTGCTGTTGAACAGGAGAAACGTCCTGATATTCGTCAACAACGAAGCTGCGGTAACGGGAACGAATCGACTGTGCCACGTCTTCCCGTTCGCTCATCATTGCGCAGGTCAGGAGGAGGACATCTTCGAAGTCGATCACTCCGCGGTCCTGCTTCGCTTGTTCGTAGGCGTCGAAGACTCTGGCAAACTCCTGGTGGTCCAGCCCGCCGGGAGGCGTGCGCCCCTGCGCTAATGCGTAGTCGCTGTAAGCGCGGGCATCCACCATGGAAACTTTGGCCCATTCGATTTCTGCAGCGAGGTCCCGCACCAGCGTCTTGTCCGCGGTGATTCCTACCCGTTGAGTCGCGGGGATAAGGGCTGCGACCTTGTGGGGAGCGATTCCTGGACGTTCACCCCCGAAAACGGAGCCCCAGAAATAGGACAGTTGTCGCAACGCCGCGGAGTGAAAGGTGCTGGCGGTGGCCTGAGGCGCTCCCAGGGCCCGAAGCCGCGCCGCCATTTCCGCCGCCGCTTTCGATGTGAAAGTAACAGCCAACACGGTTGAGGGATCGACGGCCCCGGTCGCCGCCCCGTACGCGATGCGGTAGGTGATAGCACGGGTCTTCCCCGTGCCGGCGCCCGCACGCACGCACAAAGGACCGCTCACTTGTAACGCTACGTCACGCTGTTGAGGGTCCAGGGCCCCCAAAAGCTCCTCAGGAGATCCTAACGCCGAGCCGGTTCTTGTCATGCTTCTACCGTAACCTCCCCCTCCGACGTTCTGACATCCCCTTTGGTGAGGCTGTGGACAACATATGCGGATTCTCGTACTACCGTTGAATCATGACTGCACAGGAAAGAAAAGATGGTCGCCTCCCCGATGAGTTGCGGCCCGTAAGAATAACTCGCGAATGGTCAAAAACTGGGGAAGGCTCCGTCCTGGTTGAATTTGGGGAAACAAGGGTTCTTTGTATCGCCTCGTTCACTCAGGGTGTTCCCCGTTGGCGCAAAGACTCGGGCAACGGTTGGGTAACCGCCGAATACGCAATGCTCCCGCGCGCAACTTCGGAACGTTCAGGGCGTGAATCTGTACGAGGAAAGATCGGCGGTCGCACCCACGAAATCTCTCGACTCATTGGCCGGTCCCTCCGCGCGGTTGTCAACACCCGCAAACTTGGGGAGAACACGGTAATCGTCGACTGTGACGTCCTCCAGGCAGATGGCGGCACGCGCACAGCAGCCATCACCGGAGCCTGGATTGCTCTCCACGACGCCATCGCTTGGGGAATCGATCATAAAGCGATCAGGGCAAAATCAGTTGGAGAAGTCCTTTCAGACAACGTTGCCGCTATTTCCGTGGGAATCGTTGGTGGCCGGCCGCTCCTGGACCTGCCCTACGTAGAAGATGTGGCCGCCGAAACCGACATGAACGTCGTCGCGGTTGGCTCGGGGAAACTGGTGGAAGTACAGGGAACCGCTGAGGAGGCACCTTTTTCCAGGGCTGAACTTGGAGAGCTTCTAGACCTGGCTCAAGGAGGAATTCAGACCCTGGTGGAGCTTCAAAACCTGGCGATCGCACGCCCCGTTGATCAGGTAACAACCTCGGAGGATCTGCAGTGAGTGCTATCCCGGGTGTCCTCGGACAAAAACCTCCCGTACTGGTTTTGGCCACGGCAAACGAACACAAAGTGACCGAACTGCGCCAAATCCTCACCCCGCTGCTTCCAGAGATTGATCCGGAACAGATTGTGTCCATGGCGCAGTTTCGGGTGCCCTCGCCCGTCGAGGACTCACTGACGTTCGAAGGCAACGCACTGATCAAAGCGACAGCCGTTGCCGAAGCGACGGGCCTACCCGCGATCGCGGATGACTCCGGGATCGTTGTGGATGCTCTGGGAGGATCCCCGGGAGTGTTCTCTGCGCGGTGGGCTGGCGAGCATGGAAACGACGGGGCAAACTGTGCGCTGTTGTTGGCCCAACTGGCCGATGTTCGGGACGAGGATCGAGGGGCGGCCTTTGTCTGTGCGGCCGCCCTGGCGCTGCCGGACGGAAGGTCGGAGGTGGCGGAGGGGTCACTGGTTGGCAGACTCGCACACAAGCAAAGAGGCGCGAACGGGTTTGGGTATGACCCCATATTCATTCCAGAAGGCCATCAGGTCACAACCGCTGAAATGACGGCCGAGGAGAAGAACGCGATCTCCCACCGCGGGCGTGCGTTCACCGCGTTGGCGCCGCGGATTCAGGAGCTTTTGTCCTAGGGCTCCGGCGTCGCAGAACACGTGTGACGGCTCAGAACAGCCACGTCCGTCCGGGAAAAGCGACTTCGGGGACATCCCCGAGGACCTCAGTAACCTCACGCACGGGGATCGCCGGGTCAGTCCACGGCTGGATGTGAGTAAGCACAGTGTGTTTGGCGCCGGAGGTCTTCGCTAACTGGCCCGCCCGGGCGCCGGTGAGGTGAACCCCTCGTACTTCCGTGTCGTTGATGAATGCGCATTCGGTTAGCAGCAAGTCAACGTCCCGAGCCATCTCAACGATTGGTTCGCAGAGGTCGGTGTCGCCCGTGTAAGCAAACGTGGTAGTGGTGCCGAGTTCAACCGAGGATGGCCCCTCGATTCGGAAACCGTAGGACTCGACCGTATGGTGGCCCTCGAACGCCGTCACATGGAACGGGCCAACATCGAAATGCGCGCCCGGTTTGGCGGTGGAGAAGTGGAAGAACTCTGATTCCACGACCCCGCCGTTGTACCCCTCAATTTGGGCGATTCGTCCGGGGATGTCCTGGGGACCGAAAACACGCATCGCAGGCAGTGGCCCATCCGGGTTCCATTTCAGGAACACCAGGAGCGAAATCGTGTCAGACAAGTGGTCCGGATGACCGTGAGAAATGAGCACCGCATCAAGGTCTTTAGGGTCAAGATATCTCCACAGCTGACCGAATGCGCCTGGGCCCATGTCAATCGCGACCGACCACGTGCGCTCATCTCCAGTCAGTGGGTCCAGCCCCTCTGCCTGCAGTAGGTAGCAGGATGCGGCACTTTCCGGCCCTGACATTGACCCAGAGGAGCCAATCACTGTCAGTTTCATTCGCCCCCCTTGGCTGTTTGCACTGACTCCAATTCTTTGACACGCGGCCCCAAGAACCTTCGCGCCAATGTCTCAAAGCGTTCGCTGGGCTCCGTTGTGAGCATGCGTAATGTGCCCTCTTTCCCCGGCTCAACGCTGTGCAACAAGTCCAGATCGACCAGAGTCGAATAGGCGGAGCGGGCTGCGGCTTCCGAGGAGGAAACGAGTGCCACAGACGGCCCCATTTCCCTACTCAAAACACCCGTCAATAACGGGTAGTGTGTGCAGCCGAGGATGAGGGTATCCACCTCAGCCTCTTTGATCGGGGCTAAGTATTCCTTTGTGATGGCGACCAGTTCGTCTCCAGTGGTAATCCCACGTTCCACAAATTCAACAAAGGCCGGACACGCCTGCTGAGAAACTTCAAGACCAGGAACTGCCGCAAGCGCGGACGGGTAGACGTGGGAGCGCACCGTGGTTTCTGTTCCGATAACACCGACATTCTGGTTGCGGGTGATTGCCGCGGCTGCCTGGGCCGCGGGCGTGACCACTTCAACGACGGGAATACCGAGTTCACCCCAGTAGCGCTCTCTGGCATCCGCCAAGGCGGCAGCCGTAGCAGTGTTACACGCCACTACCAGCGCCTTCACTCCCTGCTCCACCAACGCGTCTAATCCCGCCAGGGTCAGCTCACGAACCTCAGCAATAGGGCGAGGACCGTAGGGAGTGTTCGCCGTATCCCCCAGGTAAATGATGTCTTCACTGGGCAGTTTGTCCATTATTGCGCGCGCAACAGTCAGGCCTCCAAGGCCTGAATCGAAGACTCCAATTGGCGCGTTATTCATTGCTTAGACGGTATCGCAAATGCGAAGCGGAAACGCTCCTCGAAACGTGAAACCCAACACCCGCGGCGAGGGCAGAATCGACTACGGTTATCTACATGGCATCTTCACCCTCAACGGCCCTACTGACCGACAAATATGAACTGACAATGGTCGACGCAACACTTCAAAGCGGGGTGGCAGAGCGCAGATCCGTCTTCGAATTGTTCGGACGGAAACTCCCCTCCACACGCCGCTTCGGGGTGGTGGCCGGAACCGGGCGCATCTTGGAAGCATTGGAGAGATTCGAGTTCTCAAAAACCCAGATCGAGTGGTTGGATAAACAGAACTTCCTGTCAGACCAGACTCTGGAATACTTGGCTGACTTCGAGTTTGGCGGCAACATTTGGGGCTACGCGGAGGGTGAGTGCTACTTTTCTGGCTCCCCGCTTCTTACCGTTGAGGGAACGTTTGCGGAATGCACGCTCCTGGAAACCTTGCTGCTTTCGATTCTCAACTACGACTCTGCAGTAGCTTCCGCCGCATCACGGATGACAATTGCGGCTCACGGGCGGCCGTGCATCGATATGGGGGCCCGGCGAGCACATGAACGGGCAGCCGTCTCCGCAGCACGCGCCTCCTACATCGCAGGCTTCCAGGGAACCTCGGACTTGGAGGCGGGGATCAGATACGGCCTGGAGACTGTGGGAACCTCGGCCCACTCTTTCACGCTGGTTCACGACACTGAAGAAGAAGCGTTTGCGGCGCAAATCGACACTTTGGGAATCAGCACCACACTCCTTGTCGACACGTACGACATCAAAGATGGGGTGCAAAAGGCCGTTGAAGCGGCGCGCCGTGCAGGTGGGGAGTTGGGGGCGGTCCGGTTGGACTCGGGTGACCTGGTCGCGCAGGCCTTCAACGTGCGGGAGCAACTGGACGAAATGGGCGCGACAAGCACGAAAATCACCGTCACCTCTGACCTTGATGAGTACGCAATCGCCGCGCTTGGTGCGGCCCCCGTGGACAGTTACGGTGTTGGCACGCGGCTGGTAACGGGTTCAGGCGTCCCGACCTCCACCCTGGTCTACAAGTTGGTGGCGCGCGAGGATTCCCGCGGAAATCTGGCCCCCGTCCATAAGTCTTCGGAAGCCAAAGGAACGGTCGGAGGACGCAAGATTGCAGGCCGCCTCTACGACGAAGATGGGCGAGCCCGCGAAGAAGCCCTGGTTGTAGGTGGTAGCCCAGAAGAGTCAGCCCAGAAGTTGGAGGAGGCTGGCGCGCGGCTGCTCCAGGTCCCGCTCATAAAGGACGGCCAAGTGCTAGACAAGACTTGGGAACCGGCGGGGGCGGCGGCAGCACGGGAGCATCATCGTCGCTCCCGCAACGAGCTGCCCTACCCCGCTTGGCGGCTGTCCGAGGGCGAAGCGGGTATTCCCACCCACTATTACAACTTCGACCAACCGATTGATTAGGCAAACGCAGAGATGATGCGCGGGACTATTCCGCGAAGGGCCAGTTGCGCCCGTGCTTGCCAGCCTCATCACGTAACGCCTTGCAGCGGGGGCAGACGGGGAAGTTCTTCGCATCCCTAGTGGGCACCCAAACTTTCCCGCACAGGGCAACGACAGGGCTACCTGTGGCGGCCGCCTGATTTGCGCGGTCTCTGCGAACAAAGTGCGCAAACCGGTCTTGGTCTCCGTCGCCTTTACTGGGCTTGACCTTGGGGAGTTCTAAAACATTGGAAGAGCGTGAAGGAGCCGTTTCGCTCATGGCTCTAACCTCCTTGTGGTGAACCGATCAACCGGGGTAAGCGCTGACGCTTGGAAGCACTCACCACTGGTTTTGACCGTAATGCTCCTGTTCGAGTTTCCAAGCGTTGTCATACTGCTCCGCCAACTCGAGCTGGCTGGCAGCGTCGTGATCCAACAAAACAGTCGCATCGTCATGAAATTGAAGCACGGATGCCGGGCAACTAGCAGATATGTTACCTTCAACCATTTTCGCGATCGCCCCGGCCTTCTGCCTCCCTTGCGCCACTAGGACAAGCTTCTTCGCCCTCATGATGGTCGACAGGCCCTGTGTGAGAGCCATCTTCGGAACCTGGTTCAAATCGCCCCCAAAGAAACGGGCATTATCCATTCGCGTCTGCTCAAACAGAACCTGCGGGTGGCATTGGGAAGACAGAGACCCTCCTGGCTCATTGAACGCAATGTGACCGTCGGTGCCTATGCCCAGCAGTTGAACTTCCACGGGTTCCGAATTGTCAATGAGGCTTTGGTAGTCCTTCGCGGCTTGGAACGGATCATCGGCCGTCCCATTCGGCCCATGCACGGCTCCGTCACGGAAATCAACGTGTCCCGTGAAGACGTTCCTAATCGTGTTCCAGTACGTTTCGGGATGATCACTGGGCAAACCGTAATACTCATCGAGGAGGAACGCGGAAGCGTCTCTAAAGGAGATCTCTCCGCTTCGATAGCGCGAAATCAACTCGTCATAAACGGGGATGGGTGAAGACCCTGTTGCCAGACCAAGGACTGCGCTTGGGTTTCGCTGGAGCGCTACGGTGAACATGTCCGCGCCAACACGCGCGATCTCTTTCGCATCAGCGAGTACGGCAACCCTCATCGAAAACTCCCCGTTCGTAGCCTGTCCTGGCGCCCTAGCGTTCAAACGTGTAACCAGTACCGACTGGTGTCGGCAAAAATGATTCTAGTAGCAAAAGACCGGGGTAAAGGATTCATGACTGAATCCCGCCCCGGTCCGATGCTTGTTGTCGCGCAGCGTTACTTCGACGACACAGCGTTCTTCAGAGTCGACCCGGCCGACAGCTTCACGCCGTAGCCTGCAGGAATCTGGATTGCTTCGCCTGTGCGAGGGTTGCGTCCGGTGCGCGCGGCACGCTCAACGCGCTCCACGGAAAGCAGACCCGTGACGCGAACTGCTTCGCCTTCTGACAGAGCGTCGATGATTACTGACTGGAAAGCACCCAGCGCAGCATCTGCCTGGGTCTTCGTAAGACCAGCCCGCTCCGCCATTGCGCTTACCAGTTCTGTGCGATTGATCGCCATGCGTTTGTCCTCTTCTCACTCAAGTTTTTCCAAGCCACTTTCGTGACCTCGACTGAACCCTACGCACACAAGGTCCCCGTTGTCAGGTCACACACCTGCGGGTCGGCTCAAAATGTGGCGATTCTCTGCGGGATGTAGCCCTTTCCTGCGGCAAATATCTCCCCCTGGGTCTGCTTGAGCAGAACTGTCATTGGCTCTCAACGAAGGGTCCCCAACCCGGACAGCTATCCCCTCTAACCCCCTTTGACCTGCGCAAATGCAGATTCTTCCCGTCGTTTGGAATGATCTCTCCGAAAATCACGCCAAAAGACACAGCCGTACGGGCGCCTGTGCGCTTCGCCACACGATTCCAGAGGCCGCTCTCAAATGCCATAGGAATCACAAAAGTCTCAACTTCGTGCTGTCCCAACAACTGAAACAGACTTTATTTTTCGCGCCTTCAATGGTCGCTTTGCAAACCAAACTCGGAGCAACCCTGCGGATGATTACACCCCTGATTTGGGCCCGATGTCTCCGACTTTCCACTAAAGCGGACTGCGTAGCCTAGGAATCCGTTTCCGGGGGCGCATCGAGGATGTCGGGAAAAGACCGCATTATCGTCGCGACGATGTCATCCATCTGCTCTTCGCCCTCGTACCCCTCCTCCTTACGACGCGCAACGTCCAGCTCTAAAATCTCCTGGTGGATGCGTTCCATTGAAGTGTCCAAGGTCGCCGCCATGTCGGCAGCCAACTTCAACGCGTCAGTGAGGTGCCGGGGGACCACCTTTTCGTACTTGTAGTAGATCTTGTGTTCCAGGGAGGCCCAAAAATCCATGGCGACCGTGCGGAGCTGGATCTCCACCGGCACTTGTTCCACGCCCTCTGCCAAAAAGACGGGGACTTCAACCACCAGGTGCAAACTCTTGTACCCGTTTGCTTTTGGATTTTGGATGTAGTCCCGCTCTCTAACCAAAGTGAGATCTGACTGCTTCAGCAGAAGGTCCCTCATCTGGTAAATGTCGGAAACGAAACTGCATGTGAGCCTCACGCCAGCAATATCCTGCACCGATTCACGGATGACCGCAGTATCCAAACTGAGCTGTTTCTTGTGGACCTTCTTGATCAAAGACTCCGGAGATTTCAATCGTGAAGAGACATGCTCAATCGGGTTGTACTGGTGCGTGCGTTGGAACTCGCTACGCAAAATGTTCACTTTGGTCATGACTTCTTGCATGCCAAACTCATAGAGCATCATCAGCCGGTGGAGCTGCTGAATCGTGTCCCGCAGTCTCTCCGTACTCGCCGGCAGCGCGGAAGAGCGCGACTCATTCCGCTCACTCGCAGGCTCAGGTGCATCCGGCGTTTCGGCGGAGGGCGCCGAGGTCCCCGTTTGGTTCGTCATCGTTGCCATCTTAGTCGGGGTAGCACTGTCTCTCCGGGCTCACCCCAGCAGGGTGCGGTCTGATAGCTCCGCGCCTCGCTGCGAGCCGAATTCTTTCAGTAGATCGGCAACAGTCATCGACTCTTTGACTTCGTCATGCACGTCCAAGATGATCCGCCCCTCATGCATCATGATCAGGCGGTTTCCCATGCTGAGAGCCTGCTCCATGTTGTGCGTGACCATGAGAGTCGTGAGGTGGTGCCGTTCAACCAGTTCCTGAGTGAGGTTCGTGACCAGAGCGGCGCGTTGCGGGTCAAGCGCAGCCGTGTGCTCATCCAACAGCAAGATCTGAGGCTTCGTGAAGGTTGCCATCAGCAAAGACAGTGACTGGCGTTGACCACCCGAGAGCAGTCCGACCCAGTCCTGCAAGCGATCCTCCAAACCCTGTTCGAGTATGGCTAATTCTTCGCGGAAGAGCTCCCGTTCCTTCTTCGTTACTGCCCAACCCAGCCCACGCGTTTTTCCGCGCTGTTGCGCAATGGCCAGGTTCTCCTCGATCGTCATATGAGGCGCAGTCCCCGCAGCCGGGTTCTGGAAGACGCGACCGATATACTTGGCGCGCTGAAAGTCCATAAGCTTGGTGACATTTTTGCCGGAAATCTTGACAGTTCCGGTGTCCGGTCTCAGAGCTCCCGAGACGATATTGAGAAGCGTCGACTTCCCTGCCCCATTGGAGCCGATCACTGTGACGAAGTCCCGTTCAGCCAGGTGAAGATCGATGTCGCGCAATGCACGACGCTCATTGACGGTGCCGGGGAAGAACGTTTTGGAAATACCTTCAAGTCGTAGCATTACGCATCCCTTTCCGTTTCCGCGGCCCCATCGGCCCCCTCGGTGTTCAAGCCGGGGGCGAGGCCCCCTGCAGGTTCATAGGCCATGTCTCGACCTGTTCCCCCGTCAAGCGCGATATCGGACTCTGCAAGCAGTTCCCGCTCTTCCTCGCGCACCTCTTCTCGGTCGGGGGGCGAGGTCGCCAAACGGTGAGCGAGGTCTCCCCGAAGTCCCGCCTCCAGCGGATCAACGTTTCGGGGTTTGAACCGGGCAGGCACATATCGGAACCAGGAGACCTGGGGCAGAAGCAACGCCAGAATCACCAAAATCGCGGAGATGAGCTTCATGTCGTTCGGGTTCAAACCCGCCATCAACGCCAGCTGAATGACGATGCGGTAGAGAACAGAGCCGAAGACGACTGCCGAGGCCGCCCGCAAAACTGTGAGGCGACCAAAGATGGCCTGGCCGATGATGACAGACGCCAGCCCGGCAACAATGAGACCGATCCCCATCCCAATGTCCGCGAAGCCCTGGAACTGTGCGATTAGCGCCCCTGAGACCGCGACCATGCCATTGGATAACGCCAGACCCAGAATCTTCTGCATGTCAGTGGAAGACCCGAAAGAACGGATCATCTCCGCGTTGTCGCCGGTGGCCCGCATCGCCAACCCAAGGTCCGTGTGAAGGAACCAAAGCAAAACCCCCAAGAATGCAAGGGCCAGAGGTACAAGGCTCAAGACCCCCATCCAACTGGTTAGAACGCCCGACTCCCGCATACTGGTGAAAAGGGTGGTCTCCCTCAGCAGGGAGATGTTGGCGGTCCCCATGATTCTTAGATTGATTGAGTACAAGCCAATCTGAGTGAGAATCCCTGCGAGGAGACCGTCGATGTGTCCCTTCGTGTTTAAGAGCCCGGTTATGGTGCCCGCGATCATCCCGGCTAAAAATGCAAGCACCGTCGCCACCAGCGGATTGACGCCGTTGACAATCGACACGGCAGCGACCGCTGCTCCCGTTGTAAAGGAGCCATCCACAGTGAGGTCGGCGAACTCCAGGACCCTGAACGTCAAATAAACGCCCAACGCCATTACCGAGTAAATCAACCCCAGCTCAATTGCTGCTACCAAGAGAATTCCTGCCTTGCCTTCTTTGCCTGTCTTGCTCACCAGGCCCTGTCACGGACACGTTACGCCTGAACTCAACCAGTGAGTGACCGCGGGTGTGGATGTGCAAGTGTGTTTCGGCGCGGCACAAGAGTGTTCCCCGTCCCCCAAGGAGTCCGGTTTCACCCCGTGCCGCGCCCGCTTAACTGCTATTTGTCGTACGTGGTTTCCGGCTGGACTCTTTCCAAAACCGAATCGGGAAGGACAACTGACATGCGCTCAGCAGCCTTCGTATTCAGGTACAGCAACAGGTTGTCTTGGCTTTCAACAGACATCGTTGAGACGTCTGCCCCCTCGGTCAAGATCCGCACCGCCATCTCGCCTGTCTGGTAGCCAAGTTCGTAATAGGAAATGCCGTAGGTTGCAATGGCGCCGTTTTCAACGGAATCACCTTCTGCAGCGAACACCGGGATACCCCTTGCCTCCGCCACTTGGAGCACAGAACCCATTGAGGAAATCACGGTGTTGTCCGTCGGAAGGTAAATGACGTCAGCGTTCAGAGCCTCCACGCCCTGCTGAATGTCGCGGCTTTCAGGTACAGCCGCCTCAACTACCTCTAGGCCCAGACCCGGCGCTTCCTCTTTCACCCAGTCAACCTGGACTACGGAGTTCTCTTCACCAGGGTTGTAAACAACGCCCACGGTCTTAGCCTCCGGGACGATTTCCTTGATCAGCTCGAGCTGTTCCTTAACCGGGTTCCTGTCTGTGGTCCCAGAGATGTTGCCGCCCGGATTATCAAACGTTTCAACAAGGCCTGCGGACTCAGGATCCGTGACCGCAGTGAACAAGATCGGGATATCGGTGACTGTTTGAGCCAGCCCCTGCGCGACAGGCGTTGAGACCGCAAGCACCAAATCAGGATTTATGGACGCGATGGACGCCGCAATCGAAGGAATCAACTGCTGGTCGTTATTAGCATTGAACTCTTCATAGACCACGTCGATACCCGCATCTGCAAGAGCAGTTTTGAATCCCTCAACAGAGGCATCCAAAGAAGCGTGGGTGACGATTTGCGCAATCGCGATCGTGTACGCCCCCTCCGCCGGTTTTCCCTCGGTAGTTTCCGTT
>CAYFRT010000012.1:22768-35691 GCA_964345585.1 uncultured Actinomyces sp.
GTAGTTTCCGTTGCTTTGTCAGAATCTGTCGTCGATTCTGCGTTACTGGCGCCCGTCCCGCAGGCGGCCAACGCGACTGACGCGACCGTCGCAACCGCTGCCGCGAACAGACCTTTTCCCATAGCCCTCATTGGGTGCCCTTTCATTGCTAGTGAACACTTCACGCAAGCGAACACGATGATACGGACAACTGACAGATCGTCCCTCACTGTTCCAAGGCGCGGATTTATAAAAGGGGACTGGCACCCCCAAAATGTGCCTGGCAGGACTTTAGGCCTAGACGGTATCGGTACGAGGCGGCTGCACGCCCACGGACTGTGACCCGTGCCGTTGGGGCTTTTCTGTCGCGCTGTCGTGCAAGAATCAACGGCATGGAGAAAACCAACACAAATAACAAGCAAAAGAAGGCGGTTATCCTCGCTCGCGGTTTGGGCTCACGCATGCGTGCTCAAAGCGATGCCGCACTCACCGAAGAGCAAAAGTCGGCGGCGGATGCGGGACTGAAATCGATGATCTCGGTGGGCCGTCCCTTCCTAGACCATGTGATCTCTGCGCTGGCGGACGCCGGATTCACAGACGTCTGCCTGGTCATAGGCCCTGAACACCAGGTGGTGCGTGACTACTACGACTCCCTGGACACAGATCGGGTCACGGTCTCCTATGCCATCCAAGAAGAGCCCCTGGGCACGGCAGATGCCGTACTCGCAGCGGAAGAGTTCGCTGGCGAAGACCCAATCCTGGTTGTGAACTCTGACAACTACTACCCGGCTGATTCTCTGCGGCTGCTGGCTGATCATGAGGGGAACGCGGTCCTGGGTTTTGACCGTCACGGCCTGATCGAAAAGTCGAACATTCCGCCGGAACGCATCGCCGCGTTCGCGCTTCTTGAGGTGGACGAGGACGGCAATATGGTCGACATAGTGGAAAAACCAAGCCCAGAAGTCCTGGAGGCCTTCGGCGATGAAGCCCCAATTTCGATGAATGCGTGGCTGTTCACGCCTTCGATCTTCGCTGCGGCAAAGGACATTGAGCTTTCCGAACGCGGAGAGCTTGAGATTCAAAGTGCTGTTTGCAAGGCCATTGCTAACGGGGAAACATTCGCGGTGCTGCCGACGTCCGACGGGGTTATGGACATGTCCAGCCGTGACGATATTGCGTCCGTCGTGGAGGCGCTGCAAGGTCGCGAAGTGTCGCTCTAGTTCAGCCTCACGCAGGTTCGGGCAACGGGCCCCCAAACCATTGCACCAGCATGGCGTGGGCGATAGAGGCTCGCCGCGGGGCCTTCACTGTCCCCGAAGTTAGCGCGTCCCGATATTCGTCGCGGGTAAAAAACTTGGCGTAGTCGATTTCGACCCCGTCGGGTGTAACCTCTGGCTCTTTAGGGGCATGGTGAACCACGCCCGAGGCGGAAGTGACGAAACTCGGTTCATCTATCTTTGCGGTGTAAGCGAGCATTAGTGAACGAGGGCCCGGCCACGGTTGCGCCCCTACATACCGCACCTGGCTGATACGGATCCCCAGCTCCTCGTACGCCTCCCGAGCGACGGTTCTGTTGGGAGTCTCCCCCGCTTCGATAAACCCTGCGGTCAGCGACATGGTGCTGTCAGGCCACGCCGCGTTGTGTCCAAGCAGGATGCGGTCTTGAGCATCCGTGATCAAAACGATGATGGCGGGATCCGTCCGCGGATACTCGACATGCCCGCAGTCCCGGCACGTCGTTGCCCAGCCGGCCTCCGTTGGGATGACACGTTCACCGCACCTGGAACAAAAGCGGGTATCCGCGTGCCATTTGGCAAGTGCGACAGCCTGCGCCCCGATCAGTGCCTCATCATCGGGCAGCTCCGCCCCCACTTCAGTGAGACTCACAAAGTTGACGTTTTCCCAAGAGTCGGTTTCCCACCCACTGGCCGCCATGGCCTCCGGGGACAGAGAGCTCTTGTCTGTAACAGCGTTCGTGTGGAAGTCGGAGGGGGTGTTACTGCCACCCAGCCAGACGGCGCAATGGATCACTTTGTCCACGGTGCGGCCAAGCAGCCACACATCCGCGCTCTCACTAAAAGTGCCTTGCGCCAAGCGTCCCTCCCGGTCCACCCCCACTCTCCCCGAGCCGTCAACTACATAGCAGCGCACCTCTGCTGACGTTTCACGCAGAGACTGCGCTGAGAAACTGAGCCGCTCGGCCGACATTGAGTCCAGATACCCGCGATCGAGGGGCGCTTGGAAAAGCATCCTGTACTCCTATAAATCAGAACCTCTAAGACCGGCCTAGGGGTCGGCCGCTACTGCGTCCAGCAAAAACAAAGTTGAGCGGTGTGGTCCACGGTGCTGTGAGCTGGAAAGAGATCCGTGGGCTCTCTTCGAGCTTCGCTCAAGGCCGTTGATTGTCGCAACTGAGCCCACCTCAAAGCCCGCTTCCGTGACGCGTTCTGTGAGCCACTGCCGGTCAAAGCCGTGGTGGCCATGGAAGTTCTCAAAGTCGCGGTGGAACTCTCCCCCATCAGCGTCCATGTCGATAAGAACAAGCGTGCCTCCCGGGCGCAGAAGACACCGCAAGTTGCGGAGCGTCGTGTCCACATCACGGATGTGGTGAAGAGTCTGCACTGAGAAGATGACGTCGAAGATGTCCTCGCCGACATTTGGCTCCCCCTCACTCAAATCCAGAAGCCGCGCCTCAACTCTTGGGTCGGGCATCCGCTTTATCTTTTCTTGTACGGCTTCGATCATCCCCTGGGAGGAATCGGCTAGAACTAGACGTGAGAATCTGTCTCGCATCGCCAGACCCACCAGCCCGGTGCCGCACCCGTATTCCATGGCCTCGAGTTGCCGACCATCGGGGTTCTTTCCCTCAAGCACTTTGCCAATAGCGCCCGCGAGGAATTCTGAACGCGCAACCTTCGCTTCGGTGTCCCATTTCGGGGCTCTCTTGTCAAAAGGGTTCACTTGCCGCTTCCTTAGACGGCCCGGAGCTAAGCGCGCACCCGCGCCAGCGGTCGGGAAGAAACGTTCGCCGTCGAGAGGACTTCTTCCACGGACTCTGCCCGCAACTGCCGGGCCAGCGCAACCATTACCCGGGCGGCTGCTTCAGCATCTGCGAGGGCCCGGTGATGCTGGAACCCATCAACTCCTAGCGCCGCCACAACGTCTGGAAGCCTGTAGGACTGCAAGTCAAGAACTTTCCGGGAGATCTGCAAGGTGCATGCGGAGTGGAAATTTGGCCATGCAATGCCGTATTCGTCGCAGGCGTAGCGGAACACCGAGGAGTCGAAACTCGCGTTGTGAGCAACCATGAACCCGTCGCCAATAAGATCCATGACTCGGCCAAAAATGTCGCCCCATGTTGGCGCCCCTTTTACGTCTTCGGGGTGGATGCCATGCACGGAGATGTTCATCCGCTCGAACCTGTAGTGGGTGTCAGGAGGACGGATTAGTGTCTCAAACCTGTCGACAATTCGGCCGTCCTCCACCTTCACGACCCCTATAGCGCAAGCAGACGATCGATGTCTGTTTGCGGTCTCGAAGTCAACGGCGGTGAAGTTCAACATGGGTGGGGTGCTCCTTGGGGTTCAGTTGGCGACCCCGCCAATGGTAAGCCAAGTCGCTTCCGTAATGGTTCGGGGCATCCGCGACACCTGGCTCCCACTACGCCGGGTTTCCTGGGCCGTGCAAACCAACCATCAATTGTTTGTTTCCTCTTCTTGTGAATCTTCCAACCCCGCACCCAACGCTTCTTGCAAGCGCTGCCACTGTTTCTTGGTCCTCCGCCGCCGCCCGAAGGTCCGCAGAACCTCATCGGCCAAAGCCTCTCCGGTGATTTGGGGATTTTCCTCTTGAATGAACCTTGCAGCGTTGCGGATCTCAGCCATGCTCACGAAGTCAAACGGACGACTCACATCCGACGCGTTAGGACGGAATTCTCTCCATGAGTGCGGATCTATCGCCCTTGGCCAAACAAAGTCCTGCTCATCCACGTACACATCCGCCCCTCTAATGAGGCCCTCAATCGCGTTTCGCTTGCGCCTTCCCAACCGGGCATGCTGGTGCTCTTGGCCGATTAAAGACCCAAGCCTCTCCATCGCCACCGGCCCTTCGAAGTCAACGATTTCTTCCGCCAGCACTCGAATCCTCTGTTGTATTTCCGCAGGCGCGTTCCCGCTCTCAACAATGTCCAGCACCGAGTAATCCCCCTCCATTGAAGGAGTCCACGCTTCATATTCAAAGCGGGTATCGCCCAGGATGGGTGTATCTGCACCGCGTCTGGCGCCGACAATGTGACTTGGAGTCACGGGAGTTGCTTCGGGAAGGTCTTCCTCCTCATCATGAGAACTCTGGATCGGTACCTCCGCAACTTTTTCGACCGCTTTGTCCTTCTCCTTAATGTTGCCGATGACTCTTTCCTGCGCCGCATCATGCATATTTGTGAACAATGCTTGCCGACGCCGCCTCGCCTCCGCTGCCCCCGCGTCGTCTTCAAGTTCTTCAAGAAGCAACGCAATATGGTCATACGTTCGAAACGCGTCCAAGTCATCCATTCGATCGTTGTGCGCCGAACGATTACGGATTCCGCGAAGGGCCTGTGCATGAGTGGAGGAGACGCGGGTCCCAGCCTGGTCAAAGGGGTACCCCATCGTCCCGATCCTTTCGGTGAGCATACGCAACTGGGCTTGAGTGTCAGAGGTCGAATAACGCATTCCCGTACGTCCCCGCGCCCGATCCATTTGCGAGAGGATCTCCGTCCACTCCCGCCCTTCCAGCACGTATTCAAAGCGCCGCTGAATGATGGGGTCAAGATGCTGAGAAAGGAAAGTCAACGCTTCGAACACCACGGCTGCCGGATTCGAGAGCAACCCGTCTTGAACTTGGATCTTCCCATCCAGCGTTGCCCCGTTTTCCCCTGCCTTGAAAGGCTTCCTCTTTAGTTCCTGAGAAACTTCCGGACCGACCTGGTCTTCACGGGTTATCCTTTGCCCGATGTACCCGATGTAAATCCGTCCATCCCCGGACGGTCCCGAGTTGTCGAAATAGTACAGGCGTGGAGAGATCCCTGAACCGTGGCCGACACGGAAATGTGAATCCATGTAAATTTCGCCAGAACTACTCACATTCGCCGGGACAGCGAACGTACGATCGCTCTTCCAAAGAGCCAAGTTTTCGATCTGGCGTTCCGTGTCCACAATGTGCCTTCGCGCCGAAATCTTGTACCCAGCAATGGCGTCATCAAGCAGATACTCTTCAACGGTATCCACCCGGGCTCCTACATCTTTCGCCCGCAAGTAGTCATGAAGGGTACGTACAATCCCCCACGTTTCCTGTGCATAGATGCCCAGCGGATCCAAAAGCGACAGCTGTTCAACGACCGCCTTGTCTCCCGTGAAAATAATCCGGTCCCCGGTAACACGCTCACCTTCATTCATGACAAGCAACCCCAGAAGCAAAGGCAAAGATCTGGGAGCCTCCCATTCTTCAGCCTTCAAAGAAGCAGGATCTACCGAATGCTTGATGTCGGAGTGTTGCAACTGATCGCGATAGTAGGCGTTTAATATCCGATTATCTTCCAGATATTGCTGGTAAACGGCGGTCTCTTGCAGAGCCTCCTCACGCAACCGTTTCTCCTGAGCCAACTGGCTTTCAAGCTCTTCCCGACCCTGCTCAATCTCCGCCAGATACTCTTGATAGGCCTCAACTTTTATCTGTGCTTCCTCCAACTGCGACAGTTTTTTTCTGTCAGCAAGGATGCGAGCGTCCAAGTCTTCAATGTGGCCTTCCAGGGTTGCTTCAGATATTTCAACATCTTCTACTTCCAACCACGACGCCATACGATCACGAAGAAGGATCCATTCGCGATCCCCATCGGATCTGCCATTGTGGAGATCTTTCCGACTTGGGTACGAGGGGATTTCCACGGTTTCAGATTCCACAGGTTCCTCCTCCCGCCTTGCTTGCCGTTCCTTTACCAATTCCTCTATCCGTGCGCTCCGTTCCTGAGCGTCAAGGAATTTCAGTTTTCTTCGTGCAGCTGTTGGTAGCGGCTGCTCCAGCAGAGACCTGCGCGGACCACTCGCGTGGTTGCGAACTAAAGATTCGCTAACTGCCCCGTCAGCTTCCAGCGCTTCCGCCAAAGCCGCAGGCGATAGATCTCTGTGACGCACCTGGTCATCAGGATTCTCAAAGTCAACGCGAGGGGCAAACGTTCGAACATGGCCCGGCGCCACCCGAAGGTGCTGTGGGAGCAGGTCATTCATCATTTCAACGGCGTTTGCCGTCACAACGAAAGAAGCTGCCACACCGCGGCTATCGCGGGTCAGATCATTAACCACCTCATTCCACCGGGCGTCCTCACTGATACCCGGAGAAGCAGCAACGGTCACCGCAACCTGGCGCTTCGGGTCGGCAATCGCCCGCACCACCTCATAGAGATCATCGTGTTCATGCATCACCCGGGGATTCCCCTGCAGCCGGGTTTGAGAGTCTGAGACCTTTCTGTCGTTAAGGACGTTGGCGACAATAGTGGGAGTTGCCACTGTAGCCATGGCGTCTTCCGAAGATTGCGCAGTATTGGCTGCTTCAATGACGAATGTGGCGTTCAGGTCCTTCCCGCGCTGGTAGTTGAAGGCAGACAACGTGACTTGAAGCGGGCCAGAATCTCTATCTTCTACCACCCGGTAACGGATGATCTGATCCCCACTCCGATCATCCGTGAACGCAAAGACAGACACAACGGTCCCGTTAGGCAGAGCAATAGAGGTATCGCCCTCCCAGTTGTACAGCGCTGATCGCAGCGCATCGTCACCGTCTTCTCCCAGCCAATCCTGCACATGCCTCAGCGCAGCATCACTAGCAGTTTCATCCTTATCCAACCCGAAATGGAACGCGCTTCTATATCCACTCCGAAACCTGGTGTGACTACTGACGTCCTGCACGCTTCCTCCAACCCGTGATCTCTGCACCCTCGCAACCACCCAAAGGTTATGAGACTCCTCCGACACATTCCGCACACCGTCGGAAATAAACGTCACCGAAGTAAGCCCTCGTCCACATTAACCGACTGCCTCTGGCACATCAGTTCCAATAGTGGGACGATAGACCCATGGCACAAATTACTTTGGGTGGGGCTCCCACCACTACTGTTGGTTATCTTCCAGAAGTCGGCACAACTGCTCCGGCGTTCCAGACCGTTGACAAGGATCTGGGCGAGGTGAGCCTGGCGGACTACGCGGGCAAGAAAGTTGTTCTCAATATCTTCCCGTCAATTGACACGGGGGTCTGCTCGACTTCGGTTCGCAAGTTCAACCAGATCGTCGCAGACCAACCCAACACCGTGGTTGTGTGCGTTTCAAAAGATCTGCCTTTCGCGCTGGAGCGCTTTTGTGGCACTGAAGGAATAGACAACGCGATCACCACCTCAGCGTTCCGCTCGTCCTTCGGTGAGGATTACGAAGTAACCATCGCGGACGGCCCCATGCGGGGGCTCCTTTCCAGGGCAGTTGTCGTGATTGACCCTGACGGAACAGTCACCTATACGGAACAGGTTCCCGAAATTAAGACCGAACCTGATTACGAAGCCGCTGTCGCAGCAGTAGAAGCAATCTAGCTTCGCAATCAACGGGCAACACGCCCCCTCGCTCCGCGCGACCTTCCACCGCAATCTTGGTTGGTCACGCGGAGCATTTGTGTTCCGTAGCACCGCCACACGGTGTCCCAACCTGTGTTACATGCTGGTTTTCTTGCGCACCAAGGCACATGCTGACAAGGTGAAAGCATCATGAGTAAGCAGATAGACAAAAAGTCAGCTACCAAGAAGGTCGCGCCGGCCGCCGACCCTACGCCGGCCCCAAGCGGTCCGCCCGCCGCCAGAACTCACTCGCACCTCCCGCCGGAAAATCGGCGAACCCCCATTTCCACCTACCGACTCCAGCTCCAGCCTGACTTTGGGTTTGCCGCTGCCAAGGCGGCGTTGCCAACGCTCCAAGAACTCGGGGTAACAGACCTCTACCTGTCCCCCATCCTCCAAGCGACTCCGGGATCTACCCACGGCTACGACGTAGTCGACCACTCGCACATCAGTGAAGACTTGGGCGGTCGGGAAGAGTTTGAAGCACTCGCGCGCGCCGCGCATGACATCGGCATGGGTGTCATCGTGGATGTTGTCCCCAACCACATGTCTGTCCCCACCCCGCTTTGGAACAACCATGCGCTCTGGTCTCTTCTGCGTGACGGCTCTGACTCCGAGTACGCGGAGTGGTTCGATGGCGCAGACCCGGAACAGCGAATCCTGATGCCTGTCCTCGGCAGTCGGATTGGGGCCGTCCTGGCAAACCAGGAACTCCAAATACTCGACGAAGTCATCCCCGGGGACACAGAACCGTCCCCTGTTCTCCGCTACTACGACCATGTCTTTCCGATTAAGGAAGGAACGGAGAACCTGCCACTAGCGGAACTGGTACAAGCACAAAACTACCGGCTTGCCTATTGGAAGGTCGCGTCCGAAGAGTTGAACTACCGGCGATTCTTTGACGTAGACACACTGGCCGCTTTGCGAATTGAGGACAGAGAGGTCTTCGACGCAACGCACGCGCTCCTGCTAGAGCTTTTCGACCAGGGTCATATCGACGGGTTCCGAATCGATCACCCTGACGGCCTTGCAAATCCCGGCCAATATTTCGAGTGGATGGACGAGGCAACCGGTGGCGCATGGGTTGTCGCAGAGAAGATTCTCGAGGCCGATGAGTCGCTACCGAAGACCTGGGAAATCGCAGGAACAACCGGTTACGATGCGGCCTGGCGCGTCGGTTCCCTTTACGTTGATCCCTCGTCCTCGATCGAAATGAACACCCTGGCACAAAAGATCACTGACTCGACGTTATCCCTCGCACAAGAGATTGAACGTGGAAAACGCGAAATAGCGGCCAGTTCCCTCTACGCGGAGATATACCGGATCACCAACCTGGCCCAGGACATCTGCCGCGACGACATCCGCCTACGCGACCACACTTTCCGTTCCCTTGAAGCGTGTCTGACAGAGATGATCATTGCCCTGGACCGATACCGGGCCTACGTGATCCCAGGAGAAGATGCATCCCCTGAAGCCGAGCGCGTCATCATGAAGGCTGCCGAAATCGCACGCGGGCGGTTGGACCCTGACTACCACGACACCCTGGACGTCGTCATCGACCTGGTGTTAGGCCGGGAAGTTGGCTCGGCGGGGCGCGTCGATGAAGCTCAGCGCTGGGAACTCATCGTCCGGTTCCAGCAGGTTTGCGGTGCCGTTATGGCGAAGGGGGTCGAGGACACCGCGTACTATCGCTGGACTCCCCTGGTCAGCCTGTCCGAGGTTGGCGGAGCACCGCAGGATTTCGGTTCGACTCCCGACATGCTCCATGACTGGGCAAAGGCAACGACTACACAGTGGCCAGCCACGATGACGCTTCTAAGCACCCATGACGCGAAGAGGTCCGAGGACGTCCGGGCAAAAATCGGTGCCATCTCCCAGTACAGCACGGAGTGGGCGGAGATGATCGATAAGATCGACCATTTTGCGGAAGAGGTCGAAGGGCACACCCGTAATGTCCTGTGGCAAACCCTTGCGGGCACTTGGGAGGATGGCCCAATCGATTCCAAGAGGCTTGTCCCCTACATGATAAAGGTGGCCCGTGAGCAAAAACTCTGGACTTCTTGGACCGCACAGAATGTAGAGGCGGAAGAGGCACTGGAGCGTGTCTGCGAGGAGCTCCTTGAAAACGAGGAGGTGCTGGAACGGTTCGAGGCCTGGCACAAGCTCACCGCCCGGAGCTCTCGTTCCGCGATCCTAGGACAGAAGGCGCTCCAACTGACGATTCCGGGGGTCGCAGATGTTTACCAGGGAACCGAGCGTCTGCAGAACTACCTCGTAGATCCCGACAACCGTGACCCGTTGAATGTCGAAGAGTTGCAGGAGCAGTTGGCGGAGATTGATTCGCACTCTCCGCGGGACCTTTCGCAGGAAAAGCTCGCGCTCACACGCGCCATCCTTCAATTGCGGCGGCGGGTTCCTGAAGCATTCGTCGGGCCAGACGCACACTACCGACCGTTGGCGACTTCGACTGGCCATTTGGTGGCCTTCTCTCGAGGCGCCGATCCAGTGGTCGTTACTGTGGCTTCCCGTCTGCTTCGTTCGTTGAACGAACACGGGGGCCTGCGTGACCACACCGTCGTATTTCCTGACGGGTTGTGGAAAAACGTCTACTCCGGCGTAGAGATCAACGGTGGGGAGCAGTCCGCCGCCAGTCTTTTGAAAGACATGCCCGTCGCGGTGTTTGAACGAATCGGAGACGCACTTCCCGAGCCCTCGGAGGACGAGGTAGACGAGGTAGACGAGACGGATGAGGCAGACGAATCGGTCGAGGAATCCGTGAGCCTACACAAAGAGGACGAGGGGAAACCCGGCCCCAAAGACGCGGAAAGGTAAAGAAAGTGGTTGGTGTAGAAGTATGGGCACCCAACGCTGAGATTGTCGAGGCCTTAGTCAACAACCAGCGTTTACCGCTGACCAAGTTGGAACCAGAAGCAGGCCGCAGCGGATTTTGGACAATCGACCTTCCGGCAGGCACCGACTACCTCCTGTCCGTCGACGGCAATCAGGGGTTCCCCGACCCCAAAAGTCGGCACCAGCCAGATGGCGTGCACGGCCCGTCGAGGGTGGTTGACCTCGGCTTCGAGTGGACTGATGACGGCTGGCATGGACGTCCGATGCTTGGTGAAGTGTGGTACGAGCTCCACATCGGCACCTTCACTGATCAAGGCACGTTTGACTCTGCTATAGCGCGCCTTCCCCACTTGAAAGAACTGGGGGTCGCGGTTATCGAAGTAATGCCAGTCGCGGGTTTCCCCGGCGATCGGGGATGGGGATACGACGGGGTGGATCTCTTCGCTGTTCACCAGGCCTACGGGGGACCCGCCGCATTCCAACGATTCATCGATGCCGCACACGCGCACGGAATGGCAGTTGCGTTGGACGTGGTTTACAACCACCTGGGCCCCTCGGGCAACTATCTTTCGCAGTTCGGCCCCTACTTCACCAGTCGTCACCACACGCCCTGGGGTGAGGCAGTGAATTTGGACGACGAGGACGCCTCAACTGTTCGCGAATTCCTCCTAGACAATGCGAAACAGTGGTTCTTCGACTACCACTTGGATGCGCTGCGCCTGGATGCAATCCATGCTTTCCGCGACGACTCCGACTTCCACTTCCTGGCTGAACTTGCCCAGAGGAAGGATGAATGGCAGGCAGAACTAGGCCGCCCCCTCGCACTGGTGGCCGAATCGGATCTCAACGACGTGAAGCTTTTGGAGCCGCGATCAAAGGGCGGATTTGGCCTAGACGCACAGTGGGATGACGACTTCCACCATGCATTGCACGCATTCATCACTGGCGAAAAGTTTGGGTACTACGTTGATTTTGGGGCTCCCGAAGTCCTGGCCGACGTCCTAAGTAATGTGTTCCTCCACAGGGGCGGCTGGTCAACGTTTCGTGAACAGGATTGGGGACGCGCTGTTCCACGCGATATGAATCGTGACCGGTTTGTGGTGTTCAACCAGAATCACGACCAGGTGGGTAACCGCGCCCTGGGCGACCGGCCCGACCGGCGCCTGACACCGGGCCAAGTGATGGCCAGCGCCGCACTGATGCTACTGAGCCCATTCACTCCTCTCCTCTTCCAGGGACAGGAGTGGGGCACCGACAAACCCTTTCTGTTTTTCACCGATCATGGAGAGGACATCGGCCCAGGCATCCAGGAAGGCCGCGCCAAAGAGTTTGGCGGACACGGCTGGGAAGAGCTGTACGGCGCCAACTTCGATGTTCCTGACCCTCAAAGCCGAAACACTTTTGAGGCCTCCAAACTTGACTGGGAAACGCTTCAGAACGAGGATCCCTCGGACACCCACCTACAAATTCTCTCCGGGTACCAGGCCCTAATATCTCTGAGAGAGATGGTTGCCGGGGACCAGCACGTCGCCTCAGATTTCGGGGACGGTTGGTTCACGATGCACCGCTCGAGGCTCTCCGTAATCGCCCACGTGGCTGACCACGCCAGCACTCATCGCAACGTCGACCAGATTCTGTGGAGTTTCGGGGACGCCAAAATCGAGCGCGAAAACGGCCAGAACCACCTGCTGCTGGGCCCACATTCGGTTGCGGTCATAACCAGACTTGAAGGGGAAACCCTCCTCTAAGCTTCCGCGGCACCTTCCGGCCCCAAAGCACTTCCCGCCCCAAAACGCTTCTGCGACGGCGGCGGCCAACGAGTTTTGGGCAGTGCTGCGCTCCCACTCAAACGCGCTTCCCACCCCAAAGTCCATCCCCAACCCCAAAACCACCCCCAACCCCAACGCGCCTCCCAGTCCGAAGCCCGCTCCCCACCCCAAGTCTGGTTCCCGGTCCAGAAGCGCTTCGCTGTCCCGGATGTGCTTCACTGTCCCGGATGTGCTTCACTGTCCCGGATGTGCTTCACTGTCCTTAATACCCATGTTATGAATAGGTAATGGCCCTAAAGGGTGGCACCAAGAGCTCCGGGAAGCACATTAGGGACAGGGAACAGCGTTGTGAAACAAACCAGTCGGCAGTTACACGTCGAGCGCGCAGCCATTCCGGGACATGTGGGGTACGTGGTGCAAGTGGTGCAAGTGGGACACTCACGCAGCGGCAGACGAACGATACACGCCGCAATCTCAGAAGCAACAGACCGCACAAGCACAGCAACAGCAACAGCAACAGCAACAGACCGCGCAAGCCCAGCGGCAACAGACCTCGTAACCTCAGAGGCAGTAGACCCCGGAGGGATAGCTACAATCAGTCGATCCGAGTCCGCCAACTGATCAGCAACCAGACTGGCGTCAACACTAGCTAATCCGCAACCAGACTGGCGCCAACACACCAACTGATCCGCAGT
>CAYFRT010000013.1:0-7481 GCA_964345585.1 uncultured Actinomyces sp.
TCGCTTACCGCCACGCCACCCGTGCAGACGAAGAAGGTTTCGACGAGGCCGCCGAGCACGACCTGATCTTCATCGGCACCGTCGGCATCATTGACCCGGCAAGGCAAGAAGCCGCCGACGCAATCGCCCAGGCACACCGGGCGGGCGTTGAGACTGTCATGATCACGGGGGATCATCCTGTGACGGCAGCCCGTATTGCATCTGACCTGGGGATCATCGAAGCAGGTCGGGAGGATGGGGTGCTCACGGGAAGCGCCCTCGACCAAATGGACCAGACCCAACTGGCGCGCGCCGTCCAGAAGGCGCGGGTGTATGCGCGAGTCTCCCCCGAAAACAAACTGCAAATCGTCACGGCGCTACAGAAGGATCGCAAGATCGTGGCAATGACGGGCGACGGGGTGAACGACGCGCCGGCGGTGAAGGCCGCGGACATTGGCATCGCCATGGGGATCACCGGAACCGAAGTCACCAAGGAAGCCGCGGAAATGATCCTTGGGGATGACAACTACGCGACCATCGTCGTTGCGGTGGAACGTGGCCGAGCCATCTTCGACAACATCAGAAAATTCATCCGCTACCTACTCAGTTCAAACATGGGAGAAGTGGCGACCGTTTTCTTTGGTGTTGTCTTCAGCGGGGTCATCGGACTGTCAGACCCGGCCAACCCAGGCGCAGCCGTTCTGCCTTTGCTTGCGACGCAGATTCTTTGGATCAACCTGGTCACGGACTCCGGCCCTGCTCTGGCGATGGGTGTTGATCCAGAGATCGAAGACGTCATGGCCAAGCCTCCCAGGGGCATTGACGATGTGGTAATCGATAGGGCGATGTGGGCCCGGATCGTCGCCATCGGCTTGGTCATGGGCGTCTTGAGCATCGTCATTCTTGATCTGACACTGCCCGGCGGAATGGTGAGTGGCATGGAAGATCTGGTGCCAATCGATCAGCAGCTGGATGTCGCCCGAACCACGATGTTCACGGCACTGGTATTCATGCAGCTCTTCAACGCTTTGAACAGTAGGTCGGAGTACTCAAGTGCCTTCTCGCACCTCTTCACGAACCGGTGGTTGTGGATCTCCTTCGTCTTCGTCATTGCCGCGCAGATCTTGGTTGTCTACCTCCCCACGCTGCAGAGCGCTTTCAGCACCGCACCGATGATGGCGGCCCACTGGGTCCTCGCTGTCGGCGCGGGCGTGGCCGTATTGGTGTTCGAGGAACTTGTGAAGGTCTCCAGGCGAGCACGGCGTACTCGTTCCCTCGTCAACCCTCGAAGCGCGCAGTGATCGCGCTGCCACGTGGTCTGACCACGCGAGCAGCACATAACGACGAACGTCGATAGCGCTAGACGTTAAACCTGAACTCCACCACGTCGCCATCTTCCATGACGTAGTCCTTGCCCTCCATGCGCATGCGGCCCTTCGCTTTCACTTCGGCCATAGAGCCGTGTTCGATTAGTTCATCGAAGCTAACGATTTCTGCCTTGATGAACCCCTTTTGGAAGTCGGTGTGGATAACCCCTGCTGCCTCGGGCGCCGTATCACCCTTGTGAATGGTCCAGGCGCGCGCTTCTTTCGGGCCGGCCGTCAAGTAGGTTTGCAGACCCAGCGTGTCGAATCCGACGCGCGCCAACTGGTCCAGGCCGGACTCTTCTTGGCCGGTTTCGGCGAGGAGTTCGCGGGCTTCATCCTCATCCAACTCCACCAACTCTGCTTCCAGCTGGGCATCCATGAAGATCGCCGGGGAAGGTTCCACCAAAGCCGTGAGACGTTCGCGAAGCTCGGCGTCCGCCATGCCCTCGTCATCCATATTGAACACGTAAATGAACGCCTTGGAGGTCATAAGTTGGAACGACTTGAGGATGTCCTGGTCCAACTTTTCCGCTTCGACACTGTTCAGGAGTTTGCCGCTGGACAAGAGGTCGCGCGCTGCAAGAGCCGTGTCGAGAACTTCCTTCTCAACCTTCTTGCCCTTGACCTCTTTCTCCAGGCGCACAATCTGCTTCTCAATGGTTTGCAGATCGGCGAGCATGAGTTCCGTAGTAATCGTTTCAATATCGTCCGAGGGGGACACCCGACCGTCAACATGCACCACGTCTTCGTCAGCAAAGACTCGGGTTACCAGGCAGATCGCGTCTGCTTCGCGAATGTTGGCGAGGAACTGGTTGCCCAGGCCTTCGCCCTCGGACGCCCCTCGTACAATCCCCGCGATATCGACAAACGAAACGGTGGCGGGGATGATGCGCTGGGAGTCGAACATTTCTGCGAGTTTTCCCAGACGCGGATCCGGCAGCGGGACAACACCAATGTTCGGTTCGATGGTGGCAAACGGGTAGTTCGCAGCAAGAACCGTCGCGCGGGTGAGAGCGTTAAAAAGCGTGGACTTGCCAACATTGGGCAGGCCAGCGATACCAATCGTCAAAGACACAAGTGCCAGTCTAGGACCTTGCCGCGGGCATCCCTAGCCAGTGTGAGAGGCCTTACCGAGCGCGACTACTGTGTGTGATTGGCGGGGCGCTGCCGGCCGCGCACGTTCTCCGCCAATAGACCCTGCTCGATCAGGTCCTTTTTGAGGTTGCGTGGCAGGGCGAACGTGGTGGTCTCAACTTCCGTGGTGACTTCTTCGAGCCGGTCGCTCAGTCCGCGTTCCTTCAGCCATTTGAGGACGTCTTCTACGAGGACTTCCGGGACAGAGGCGCCCGAGGTCACCCCGATCGTCTCCGCCTCCTGGAACCATTCCGGCTGGAGTTCATGAGCGTAATCCACGCGGTATGCGGCCTTGGCGCCGGCTTCCAATGCGACTTCAACTAGGCGGACTGAGTTCGAGGAGTTCTCCGACCCCACCACGATCACGACATCCGCTTGAGGGGCAATTGCCTTGACTGCGGCCTGTCGGTTCTGAGTTGCGTAGCAAATGTCGTCCGAGGGCGGATTCGAAAGATTCGGGAAGCGTTCCCGCAAGCGGTTGACGGTTTCCATCGTCTCGTCCACAGACAGTGTCGTCTGGGATAGCCACACCACGCGGTCTGGGTCTCTAACTACGACCTTGTCGACGTCTTCGGGGCCATCAACAATTTGGATGTGTTCGGGGGCGTGTCCGAAGGTGCCCTCGACCTCCTCGTGTCCCACGTGCCCAACCAGGATGATGTCGTAGTCGTCACGGGCGAAGCGGGCAGCCTCGCGGTGAACTTTGGTCACCAGAGGGCAGGTGGCGTCGATGGTTCGCAAGTTGCGGGCCTCCGCGTCTTGGCGGACCTGGGGAGAGATGCCGTGGGCGGAAAAGACCACCAGTTCACCCTCGGGTATCTCCGTGACTTCTTCGACGAAGATTGCGCCACGCTCCGTGAGCCTCTCAACAACAAACTTGTTGTGAACGATTTCCTTGCGGACGTAGACGGGGGCTCCGTGGAGTTCGAGTGCGCGTTCAACAACTTCGATTGCACGGTCCACCCCGGCGCAGTAGCCACGCGGGGCTGCAAGAAGGATCTCATTCATGCTTCCAATCTAGTCGCTCCACCTTGCGTAGAACTGTGAGGCTTTACGAGGTGGGGAGGGCCGGGGGCGTTCGGACACCAGCACACACGGTGGGCAGGTCGCGGCATTCAACACCTTCTGCGCTTAGGTCCGAAGCTGTCGGAGCCGCGTGTCACACTGGTACCTGTGACTGAGAAACCTCAACTTGCCCGCTACGCACGTGAAACGACGCCAGAGAATCCGTGGCCGTTGCGTCTTTTGTCGTCCAACATTCGGCAGTACGTCGACAAGATGTCTGAGATGTGGGTGGAAGGACAGGTAGTCCAGTACACGCACCGCGGCAGCACACGGATGGCGTTTTTCACCCTTCGTGACGTTGATGAGGACGTGTCGATGGACGTGACCGCATTCGGACATGTTGTGTCATCAGCCGACGGGTTTGATGAGGGTGCTCGCATCGTGGCCCGCGTGAAACCCACGTTCTGGGAGCAGCGGGGAAAGTTGTCGCTGAGGGCGACGGAGGTACGACTGCAGGGGCTGGGCTCACTCCTGGCACAGATTGAGCGTCTTCGGAAAGCACTGGCCGCGGAAGGTTTGTTTAGCCCGGAACGCAAAAAGCCCCTGCCTTTCCTGCCGCGCAGAATTGGGCTGGTGTGCGGGAAGAAAGCCAAGGCCAAAGACGACGTGATTGTGAACGCGCTGCTTCGCTGGCCGACGGCACAGTTTGAGGTGCGGGAGGTTGCGGTTCAGGGGCAGTATGCGATAACTCAGGTGACTGCTGCGATAGCGGAACTTGACGCAATTGAAGAGGTCGACGTGATCGTGGTGGCGCGCGGAGGGGGCGCGGTTGAAGAACTGTTGCCGTTCTCCTCGGAAGAGATTGTGCGTGCGGCTGCTGCCTGTAGAACTCCGCTGGTGTCAGCGATCGGACACGAAGGCGACGCTCCCCTACTGGACCTTGTTGCCGACTACCGCGCCTCCACTCCCACGGATGCCGCGCGGCGGGTTGTTCCTGATTTCAGAGAAGAACTCCAAGACCTGGCGCGTCTTCGGATGAAGATGCATGCCGCGCTGCGCCGCACCATAAGTCGGGAGGCGGAGTTGTTGTCCCTGCTCACGTCTCGCCCCGTGCTGCAACGGCCGACTGCGACCGTGGAGCAGCAACGTGCCGGCCTGGAGCAAGCGGAGCTGCGGATCAAAGCAGCCGCAACGGCAGCGATCACACGCCAGCGCGCGGAGGTGGACCGGCTGTCGGGGATGCTCCAAGCACTGTCACCTCTGAAAACGCTGGATCGCGGCTACTCGATTATCCGGCTCTCTGACGGAACCGTGGTCTTTGACGCAGCAGAGTTGAAGAGCGGAACCCTGATTGAGGGGATGCTCGCAAAAGGCACATTCGTTGGGCAGGTTGTAGGGGCAAACCCCACAGGAAGCTTCATCACGCCGCCCGCAACAGATTCCATCGCAACCAACCAAGAAGCAGGTAGATAACGTCATGACAGATATGAACGCTGAAGAGGCACCGGCAGCAGCTGACCCTTCCACCCTCACCTATGAGCAGGCGAAGGCAGAACTACGCAACATTGTCTCCGCCCTGGAGTCTGGTTCCATTCCTCTTGAGGAGACCTTGAACCTGTGGCAGCGTGGAGAAGCACTGGCGGCACGCTGCAAGATGATCTTGGATGAGGCCTCCGCCCGCATTGAAGCGGCAGAACTGGCCGGGGGCACCGTCCCGGTCGAAGGCCAGTAGCGGCAATCCAGGTGAGCAGTATCTGCGTGTCGTGCAGCGACTCCACTTGTCTGGACGGCTACCGACCTAGGCGGCGTTCGCGTTGAGAGTATGACCGCACGGCCCGAAGAAAGTCGATACGCCTGAAGTCCGGCCAATATGTTTCGCAGAAGTAGTACTCCGAGTGCGCGGACTGCCACAGCAGGAATCCCGAGAGCCGTTGCTCCCCCGACGTACGAATAATAAGGTCCGGATCGGGCTGCCCTTTTGTATAGAGGTGCTCGGTGATGTCGGCGTCCGTCAGGGACTCGGCAAGTTCCTCCAGGGAGCGTCCTTCTTTCGCTGCGTCGAGTAACAGCCCCTTCACCGCACCGACCAATTCCTGACGCCCCCCATATCCGACCGCGACATTGACCTGCATCGCACCTTTCAAGCCGTCCGTCTTCGCTGCCGCCGTGAGAACCCTTTCCTGGAACTCCTCGGGGAACAGCGACAAGTCGCCCACGATGTTGACCTTGTATTTCTGCATCTGCGACAAGCGATCAACAGAACCCGCGATGATTTCCAGAAGGTCACGGATTTCCTGCTCTTCACGGGCTAGGTTGTCTGGGGAGAGCATCCAGAGGGTAACCACCTGCACGCCAAGCTCATCAGCCCACTGCAGGAAATCCACGATCTTGTTTGCGCCCGCTTTGTGACCTTCGCTGGCAGGCGACCCAAAGGCTTTCGCCCATCTCCGGTTGCCATCCAAGATCACTGCGACGTGCTCTGGCATCCGCTCACGGTCCAGGGAGCGTGCAAGGCGGAATTCATACACCTCGTATAGAACCGTGCTCATCCCGCTGCCAGATGCCATTATGCATCCCTCCCCGCCACCTTGACTCTCAGATTACCCGGCAGGACGTCGTTAATAGAGAATCCCCCGAAAGCGCGCCCCCCCAGAATGACTAGGACCACTTAAGCTGCGTTCAAATAGGGTGTATCGTATGCCGCAGAAAGGAACGAAATGCCCATTGTTTCAACGAAACCTCTGCAATTGATGTCCGAGCGCCCTGTGGCTCACAAGCCTCGCCTGCGCGGGTGGATCCATTTCATCGCAGCGCCCCTCTCTCTCGCAGCATCGATCGTGTTGGTAGTTCTGGCACCGACCACCGGGCTGAAGTGGGCAAGCGCTGTTTACCTGGCATCGTCACTGATCCTCTTTGGGGTCTCCGCTGCCTACCACTTGTTCTATTGGTCACCTGAGGCAACTGCGCTTCTACGCCGGCTGGACCACTCGAACATCTTCCTCCTGATCGCCGGCACGTACACCCCACTATCGGTGGCCCTTCTACAGGGGTCGCACAGGGTCGCTCTTCTCTGGATCATCTGGGTTGGGGCCGCAATTGGGATCCTGATAAACCTGCTGTGGCCGACGGCCCCCAGGTGGTTGTCAACGCTCATCTACGTGATCCTGGGGTGGACTGCGGTCTGGTACCTGCCAAATTTCTGGCAGGCGGGTGGTCCGGCCGTGGTCTGGCTGATCCTCGGCGGCGGTCTCCTCTACACAATCGGCGCGGTTGTCTACGCAACCAAGGAGCCAAACCCGTGGCCCAGGGTCTTCGGGTTCCACGAGATTTTCCACCTATTCACTGTGCTCGCATGGGCCAGCCAGTGTGTTGCCGCATACCTGGCAGTTCTCTAGCGACAAAGTAAGATTAGGACATGGCAGAGAAAAACTGGATAACCAGAGCCCAATACAACCAGCTCGCAGAAGAGCTCTCAGACCGGGTCAACGTACAACGTCCCCGCATCATCGCACTCATCGAGGCGGCACGCGCCGAAGGTGACTTGAGCGAAAACGGCGGTTACCAAGCCGCCCGCGAAGAACAGTCGATGAATGAGACTCGCATCAACGAGCTAGAAGCACGCTTGAAGAACACCGAGGTGGGGGAAACCCCTGCCGACGATGGCATCGTCAAGCCCGGCATGGTTGTTGTCGCGGAGATCGACGGGGAACGCGATGAGTTCCTCCTGGGAACCAGGGATGCCAGCGAGGGCCTGAACATCCATATCTATCCGCCCTCTGCCCCTCTCGGCCAGGCCATCATTGATGCGAAGGCCGGGCAGACCGTGTCTTACAAGACCCCCAGCGGGGCAGTTCTTGAGGTCAAGATAATCTCCGCCAGCCCGTACGAGGGCTAAGTCAATCCTCAAGGTGAGTGCCGGCATGGGTTCGAATGCAACCCGAGCCGGCACTCACCTTCGTCTTTTCCTGCATCATCTGGGCCACCTGGGCCGCCTTG
>CAYFRT010000013.1:7581-23684 GCA_964345585.1 uncultured Actinomyces sp.
TCACGCCCAGAGCTCCGGGAACCGTATTAAGGACCGGGAACAGTGTCATGGAAGTAGGGTTAGGGGTTTCTCCCAGAACGAGCCCACTTCTTCGTTGTTCGTCAGTCTGGTTGTGAGTCAACTGACTGAGATCGGACCGGGTGCCCGGAGGGCGGAACCCCAAGCGCGGCCCTGACAGGGTCAGGTGTGGACCCGGCCGCAACTCCGACGACGCTAATGACAAGGCCGAGAAGGCACTGCGCCTACCTAGCCTTCCTCTTCTTCAACCCCAGCGTTGGCCTTGCGCGCGAACTTCCTCGCCTTCTTCTTCGCTTCGCCCGAGGCTCCTCCCCTATAGGAGGCAGCAATCTGCTCTTTCAAACTTCCCGGAGGCCCCCCGGGACGGTCGAGGTCGGTCGCTAGGTTCGGGTAGTAGTCTCGGCCATGCAAATACTGGATTGTGACATTCAGGAAAGCCAAGAGCGGCACCGCGAAAATCGCACCTGGGATACCCGCGACCATTCCGCCCGCGGCCACGGCCACGATCACTGCAACAGGATGCAAGGACACCGCGTGGGACATCATCAGCGGCTGCAACACATTGCTTTCGATCTGCTGCACGGCCAGAACAACCACAAGCATCAAGATCGCGGAAGTCAGCCCGTTGTTCACCAGGGCGATCAACACGGCAACCGCACCTGAGACGAACGCGCCCAGAATCGGGATGAACGAGGCCAAGAACACTAGAACCATGATGGGAATCGCCATGGGGACACCGAGGACCATCGCGCCCAAACCAATCCCAATCCCATCTATGGCCGCGACCTTTATCTGCGTATTCACGTAGTAGCCGAGGGTAACCCAGCCCCTAATCCCTGCCTCGTTCGCGCTCTGCCGCCACTGGGCGGGCATGGAACGGACGGCAACGATCCACATTTCTCGCCCATCACGGAGGAAGAAGAACAGCATGAACACCATCAGCAGGCTGGTTGCGGCAACGGACACAGCAGAAGTTGCGACGGCATAGGCCCCTGAGGCGATCGTTGTCGAGTGCTCCTTGAGGAGAACAATGACGTCAGCCTGAACATCGTTAAGCCACTGTTGGAGTTGATCACCTTCCATCGGAAGCGGCCCGTCTGCGACCCAGTCGATCAGACTGTTTAATCCCTCAACGCTCTCCTTGAGCATCTGTGGAAGCTGCTGAATCAACTGTGTCAGCGCAATCGCCAGGAGCGCCGTGACAATCAGGACCCCCAGGAGCAAGCCGACAGCAGCTGCCAGGGTCTTCCCCATCTTCAGTTTCTTTTTCAAGAAGCCGACCAGAGGCTCCAGGAGAAGCGCTAGAAGAAGTGCGATCAGGAATGCCATTACGATTGATCGAACGTATCCGAGCATCCATATGACTACTCCCAGCGCCCCCGCCGCAACCAGGAAACGCCACGACCAGGCAGCGGTAACCCTGAGAGGCCACGCGACGGCATCCGCGGCGCGCACGTTCGGACTGATTATGTCCGGCTTGACCGACATTTCCCGGGTCGCCGCATCACCTGACCCTTGTGCGGTCTCTTCGGCAGTGCCGTGTTTGGAAGATTCGCTCATGCGCGGCCTCACTGATCCTTGCCAACTGAGCGGTTGCGGTAAGACTCGCAAACACGCTCCGAGCCGTGACCGGCTCTCTCCCCTAAAGAGAAGTAGTCCCCATAATCCCACAGTGAAGCCGCGGAGAACATCTGTTTTTATCCCTCGACACGAGACGAAGGGACACGTAGTTTTGTTTTGACGAACGAAAGGGACCCATTGGCTACCTCCGAAACACCTCATGCAAGCGCCCAGCACCCCGTACTGGGAACCCCGTTGGACCTTATTCCTACCGAGGATCAGGAACTAATCTTCCTGGCGGCCGGATGCTTCTGGGGAGTCGAACGAATCCTGTGGCAAACCCCAGGCGTTCTGGCCACAGCCACCGGGTACATGGGCGGTCACACCGAGTCCCCCACCTACGTCCAAGTCTGTACGGGGACTACCGGGCATGCAGAAACCGTGAGAGTGGTTTACGACCCCAAGGTGCTTCCCACCAAGAGTCTTCTGGCCACGTTCTTCGAGAACCACAACCCGACACAGCGCAACCGTCAGGGCAACGACCGAGGAACCCAGTATCGGGGTGCGATCTGGACTACGAACGAGGAGCAGTACGAGGACGCCTTAGCCGTCCGCGACACCTACCAACAAACCCTTTCTGCTGGGCATCACGGGCAAATCGTCACGCAAATCCACCGGCCCCCGGCCCCGGTCTTCCACTATGCGGAGGACTACCACCAGGCCTACCTTTACAAGAACCCGAGCGGGTACTGCAACCATGGCTTCAACGGGGTTGCCTGTCCCCGACCGCAAACGCTTTAGCCAAATGTGAGGGGAGGAGGCCCGGGTTCAGTCCCGAGCCTCCTCCCCTCATATTCCAAAGAAGTTGCGCCAGCTCTCCTCCGCAAGTGCCATGTTCTGGCTACTTCTCCGGCCGGCACGCTGGCCCACTGTCCGTTTTATTCAGACCCGCCGCCCGCATCATTCGGACCCGTTGTCCGTTTTAGACACACAGAGCCGGGTTTGCGCCCCCATGACCACGTTATGGTTGGCTCGCGTGTCTAAAACGGACATGTCGAGGCCAGCCGGCTCCATTGCTTGCGAGTTTGCCCGAGTCTCAGGCAATACCCACAATGTCAGTCACGAAGACTAACGTGTCGCCGCCTTTGATTCCGGCCTGCGGAACGCCTCGGGCCCCATAACCCATGCTGGCTGGGATCGACAGGAGCACCCGCGATCCCACACGCTGCCCAATCAGGCCCTGGTCCCAACCCTGGATAACCATGCCTACGCCAATCTGGAAGTCCAGCGGCTTGCCGCGGTCATACGAGTTGTCAAAGACCTGGCCGTTCCACACCTGCCCCAAGTAGTCACAGATGATGGTGTCGCCGGCCTCGACGACTTCACCGGTTCCCTCGTGCAAAACTTCCACTTGCAGTTCTGGGGAAGGCGCTTCATCGGCGAAGACGATCTTTGGCTTCTTTCCGAATTCACCTTCGACAGTTACGTTTTCCATTACTTTCCCTTCGTTTTCGTATCGGGACTGACTCGTGTCGGCCAGCAAGTCGCCTGCCAACGTGGCTGTTTACTGCGTGCGCCTACCTTTGGTTTAGGTGCGACAGAATGTTCAAAATCTCGACGTAAAGCCAGATCAGCGTGACCATGAGGCCAAACGCGGACATCCATGCATACTCAGCAGGAGCGCCACGTTGGACTCCGACCTTCACCTGGTCAAAGTCACCAATCAGGCTCATCGCCCCAATGAACACCGCGAAGAGGCTAAGGAGCAGGCCCAGGGGCAAGCCGAACAAAGTTGGGCCGCCAACGCCGCCCATGTTTATTCCGGTCAGGGCCAACAACCAGGTGGCAACTCGAGCCAAAATGATGCCAATCAAGGAGATCAGAACGAACTTCTGCATCTTCGGAGAGTTGCGCACTTTCCCGGAAGCATAGAGCGCCAGGGTGACCAGGAGAACCGCGAATGTTGCCACCACCGCCTGGAGAACAACGCCGGGGAGGGCTGCGTTGATGACCATTGAAAGTGCGCCCAGTGCCACGCCTTCAAGTGTCGAGTACAGCATGATCAGGCCCGGCCGGATGGTCTTTGAGAAAATGTTGACCATCGCCAGGGCGAAACCACCCAGCAGGCCGACAATCATCAGGGTGTAGCCCAAGTCGGGATTCATAGCTGAAAGGAACCAGGCAACAGCGGCGGCACCAATCGCGATGGCGAGGTTGAGCGCCGTCTTCACAATCACGTCGTCATACGTCATGCGCCCCATCGATACCGCGTCCGCGGCGGGCATCTGATAGGCAGCTTTGGCCTGCTCGAAAGCCTGCTGATCGTACGTGGGGTAGGACGAGGGCGCCTGGGAGTTCGCTCCCGCGCTACCTTCACTCTTCCACTGTGTCTCAAGCCTATTGAAGACCGGGTTACTCATTGAGCCCTCCACAATTCCTTCGGGGTTCGCGTTCACCCCTGAACTCTCAGCATAGGGTTTCACACAGGCTGCACACTTGGCCACATTATTCCACCCAGCGCTAAACATTCTAGGAAAACCGGCACCCACAGCTGCCGAAGGAGAGTCGGTGCCCCCACTGGGACTCGAACCCAGACTTGATCGATTTTAAGTCGACTGCCTCTGCCATTGGGCTATGGGGGCGAAACGGCGACTGCCGCGTTAGGTCGGCGGCAGACATCGGATGCGCAAGCCCATGCTAGCAACCGAAAGGGGCTTCGAAGACCATCCAGCCGCTATTCAATCGGCAAGCGAGAGCGCCAGCCCATCCAAAATGTCATGCTCAGAGACGACGACGGGGAGGAAGTTATCTCCGGGGAGTATCTGGCCTTCCTCGTCCTCCTCCAAAACCCCCACGCGCAGCAAGATGCGTTCCAGGACCAGTGCGCCCCCTCCGATGACGTCGGCACGGCCAGGAGGCATGAAGCCCAGGGCCGCTTTCTCCTCGACGGGTGCCTCGATCATGAACTGAAGGCTGCTGGCCCACTGCTCAGGTGTGGGGATCATGCCGTGGGTGAGGCTCGGAGTGTACTGGTGCACGCCCGCAATGAACGCGGCGACCGAGGTCACCGTCCCAGCAACCCCAACCATCGTGTTCACCCCGGTGAAGTCAACCCCTTCTAACCGCTCATCAATCCAACGGCGAGCAGCAGCCAACCGCTGCGCCGTCCACGGCTCCGGCCCGAAGCGTTCGGTCACCCGCACCGATCCCATATCGAGCGAGGTGGAGCGGAGAACCTGCGGGTCCCCCTTTTCCCCGTCGGACGTCGCGGCGAGGTCACCTAGTACAAACTCCGTTGACCCCCCACCGATGTCGATAACCATGTACGGACCTTCCAGTCCGCTTGGCACCGAAGACAAAGCCCCCAGGAAAGAAAGGTGGGCTTCCTCTTCGCCCGAGATCACCTCGGGCTCCAACCCCGTTATCCGCCGAACGCCCTCGACAAACGTGGCCCGGTTCTTCGCGTCCCGTGACGCTGAGGTTGCCACAAACCTGGCGCGGCTCGCACCCAAAGCCTCAATCTGCTCCTGGTATTGCTCCGCAACCGCAAGCGTGCGTTCAACGGCCGAAGGTGCCAACACACCGGTGCGGTCAACGTCTTGTCCCAGGCGAGTGATCACCATTTCCCGAACAACATCATGCAACCCCGGTACGGGCGTGTTCGCATCCTTGGAGTTGCCGGGTTGTTGCGCATCGGCGATCAGCAGGCGAATCGAATTGGTCCCACAGTCAATTGCCGCCACTCGCACCGTGTCTTCAGCCTTCACAGTTGCACCTCTTCGACGTCCACATTCCCCGTGTCTCCAGTTCTTCCAGGGCCCTGTCCCCCATCGGGTTCACTCCTGGCCCAGCCGCCAAGGAGTGCGCCACCAACGCGTGTAAGCACTTGACCCTGCTCGGCATGCCGCCGGCAGAAATGCCAGCGATTTCGTCCACTTCACCTACACCACCCATCTCACCGATTTCTGACCGCCTACCCAGGAAGTCCTGGTGTGCGGCGAGGTACGCTTCGGCAACCGTCGGGTCATCGGCCAACTGCTGGTTCAAATCCTCCATGAAATGTTCTGCTTCCAGCGTCGAACAAGCACTCACCAGCGCGGGCGAAGTCAGGTAGAACGTCGTGGGGAACGGGGTGCCATCGGGCAGACGAGGTGCGGTCGCCACCACCAGGGCTCTGCCGCAGACACAGCGAGCGGCTGTTTTTACGACGCCTCGAGGCTCCCTGCCCAAGTCCTCAGTTACCTGGAATCGGTCGGCTTCAGTCCATTTGGTTAAGGCCATGTGAGCTACTCCTCGTCCTCCTCAGTCTCCCGGTTAGGATCTTCCGTCGGCTCCATGTCGATCAGGTCGCTGGAGGCGGGGATCTCGTCCGCGTCTTTCATGGAATCCAGAAGCAACGCAGCCCAGGGCTTTGTGACCCCGCGATCCTTCGGGGTCTCCGCTTCTGTGACCTCAGACTGAGGTAGGTCCAAGATGGTGTATTGCGTTTCGCCCGGGCGCACAAATCCGAGTCTGCTTCTGGCTTGCGCGGCGACGTAGTCGGGGTCATCCCAGCCTGCCAGAGAAGCGGTGAGTTCGGCTTTGTGCTGTTTAGTCTGCTCCACCTCGGCCAAAATGGCTCGGTATTCCTGCTCCTGCTGAATCCACTGGAGTCCAATCGGAACCAGGTTTACCGCCAGCATCGTCACTATTGCCACGAACCCAAGAACACGAACCGACAGTCCGATACCGCCTACAGATCGACGCTTTTCAATGTTCGAAGTGTCTTTGTCGCCCGCATCCGTACGAGGTTCCCTGGGACTACGCGCACTCCCACGACGCGCAGCAGGTGTGCTACGCGGTCGGCTGGGGGATGAAGGGCGGCGTGGTCGCATGCTGTTAATCCTTGCGGAATTGGGCTCGCATTGCGAACTCACCACGCCAAAGGCCCCGAGTCTGTCAGCCAAAAGCGGACGGACCCGGGGCCCTCAGCGTCTATATCAGGTTAGAAGGATGCGCGGGGGAACGCGTTGCGTCCCGCGTAAACTGCGTCTTCGCCCAGTTCTTCTTCGATGCGGAGCAGGCGGTTGTACTTCTCCACGCGCTCCGAGCGTGCCGGAGCACCCGTCTTGATCTGGCCCGAGTTGGTCGCCACAGCGAGGTCAGCAATCGTGGTGTCGCCGGTCTCACCACTGCGGTGAGAGGTCATTGTGGCGTAACCGTTGCGGTGTGCAGACTCAACAGCGTCCAGGGTTTCCGTCAGGGTTCCGATCTGGTTCACCTTGACCAGGAGTGCGTTAGCGATGCCGTCATTGATTCCACGCTGGAGTCGCTCCGGGTTGGTCACGAACAGGTCGTCACCAACCAACTGCACGCGGTCACCAATGGCATCGGTAAGGTTCTTCCAGGCGTCCCATTCGTCTTCTGACAGCGGGTCTTCAATGGAAACCAGTGGGTAGTCCGTAATCAGCTTCTCGTAGTACTCGACCATGTAGTCGGTGCTGCGGGGCTCGCCTTCGAACATGTAGGAGCCGTCCTTGAAGAACTCCGTGGCAGCCACGTCCAGGGCCAAGGCAACGTCCGTGCCCGGCTTGTAGCCTGCGCGCTCGATGGCTTCCATGATCAGGTCAAGGGCAGCCTGGTTCGACTCAAGGTCGGGGGCGAATCCACCTTCGTCACCCAGGCCTGTCGAGAGGCCGCGTTCCTTGATGACTGCCTTCAGGGTGTGGTAAACCTCCGCACCCATGCGCAGCGCTTCGCGGAACGTGGGAGCACCGATTGGCGCAATCATGAATTCCTGAATGTCAACGTTCGTGTCCGCGTGAGACCCGCCGTTCAGGATGTTCATCATCGGGACGGGGAGGACGTGAGCGTTTGGTCCGCCAAGGTATTCGTAAAGGGGCAATTCTGCTGATTCGGCAGCGGCCTTTGCAACTGCAAGCGAGACGCCCAGGATGGCGTTTGCGCCAACGTTGCCCTTGTTCGGGGTGCCGTCAACCTCAATCATGATGCGGTCCACTGCCCGCTGGTCGCGAGCGTCCATCCCGATTACTGCCGGCTCCAACACTTCGGAAACCGCGTCCACCGCGTCTTGGACACCCTTGCCCTGGTAACGGCTTTCGTCACCATCGCGACGCTCAACCGCTTCGAATGCTCCCGTAGATGCGCCCGAGGGCACACCTGCGACCGCGACGCAGCCGTCATCCAGAGCTACTTCCACCTCAACAGTTGGGTTACCACGAGAATCCAGGATCTCGCGTGCGCCAATTTCTTCGATCATTGCCACGTTGTTACTCCTTGTTGGTTGATTGCGTTCAAGTCTGCAATTCGGACAAATACAAATGTTGTTTTCGGCTGCGAACCGGTGCCAGTAAAACCGTGCGCCGCTCAGCCGGCTATGTCTGTTTCAGATGCGTTACTGAAACCGTCTGCCAGGGGGCTTGGCGGAAGGTAGGTGCTGTTCTCAATGGTGCCGTAACGCGGGTTCAAACGAAGCTGGGCAGTTTCCATTTCAGCCAGCACCGCTTCGAAGACGGACTGGTCATTCACCATTTGGAGATTCTGGATCGAAACGAAGTACGCCAACAGGTCTCTTGTGGTTGGTGTCAGATCGGGAACTTTGTCGCTACCCGAAGCCTCGGCAAACCCAAGGATGACCTCATCCACCTGCGCATCGTCGACAAGTCCGGCTTCCAGGCTGATCGGGAGGACTACTTCTGCCTGGGCGATACTCATGGCCATGTCTGCGCGGGAGACTTCCTCACCGGTGAGGAGAGCCCAGTCCTTAATCGAATCAGTTACCTGATTCTCACTGACCTCAGTCCCATTAACGTAGGCCGCCACCCCGGGTGAACCGTTTCCACCCGAACAGGCTGACAGCCCCAATCCAAGTGCGACCGCACCCGCTATCAGGGCGGATCGTTTACCGAACAAACGTAAAGTAATCGGTTTGGACACGGAGCCTCCTTCGAAATGGGCCGAACCCTCAGACATTCTACGCCACTTATTCAGTTGTGACTGTGGCTAACGCCCCATCAAGTAGCCTATCGACCCAAGCGATCAGTTCGTCATCTGTGGGAGGCGTGGTTCCAAGCCGGCCTGGCCGGGTCAACGGCACCATCACTTGACGCACCGCAGGCTTTATCACCGAGCCCGGATAGAGGCGTTGCAGACGCATCGCTTGCGACTCCCGAAGTTGTACGGGGCCGATGCGAATGTAGTTGCCCTGAGTAAGCAATTCACGGATCCCCCGCTTGCGCAGTTTCTCCCGGAGGCGGGCGATCTTCAGCAACAGTTCGACCTCCTCCGGAATTGGGCCATACCGGTCCACCAGCTCTGCACGAAGTTCACGTTCGGATTCGGCATCGGTGACCTCGGCAATCCGCCCGTACACCTCAATGCGGAGCCGCTCCCCTGGAACGTAGTCCTCGGGCAAATGCGCATCTACGGCAAGTTCCACCCGAACGTCCGCGGTGTCCTCAACCTTCTCTCCCTTAAAGGCAGCGACGGCTTCCGAAACCATTCGGATGTAGAGGTCAAATCCAACACCCTCGATGTGACCCGACTGGGCTCCCCCAAGGAGGTTTCCGGCCCCGCGGATCTCCAAGTCCTTCTGCGCCACAGCGAGCCCCGACCCAAGGTCAGTGTTCGCGGCTATCGTCCGCAGCCGTTCAACCGCCGTCTCTGAAAGAGCCTTATCGGGACGGTAAAAGAAGTATGCGTACGCGCGTTCTGTTCCTCGCCCCACACGTCCGCGAAGTTGATGCAGCTGGGACAGTCCGAACGCGTCGGAGCGGTCCACGATCAGAGTGTTCGCGTTGGAAATATCCAGGCCCGTCTCCACGATTGTGGTCGAGACCAGCACGTCAAACTCGTGGTTCCAGAAGTCCAGCATGACTTTTTCCAGCTCCGCCTCGGACAACTTCCCATGCGCGACACGGATGCGGGCCTCGGGCACCACCTCTTGCAGATGCGCGGCCACCCGGTTTATCGACTCCACCCGGTTGTGAACGTAGAAGACTTGGCCGTCGCGAAGAAGTTCGCGCCTGACGGCGGCCCCCACCTGCGCGTCGGAGTGGGGCCCCACAAACGTGAGAACCGGTTGGCGCTCCTCCGGAGGGGTTTGGAGCACCGACATCTCGCGGATCCCCGCAACCGCCATCTCCAATGTTCTAGGGATGGGCGTCGCCGACATTGCCAAAACGTCGACGTCTGTGCGCAGCGCTTTCAGGGTTTCCTTGTGTTCGACGCCGAACCGCTGTTCCTCGTCGATCACCACCAAGCCCAGATCTTTGAACTCCACCGCCCCCGTCAAGAGGGTGTGGGTACCAATCACCACGTCAACCGAGCCGTCCGCCAGGCCTTCCCTGATCTCCCTTGACTCCTTCGCAGATGTGAACCGTGAAAGAACCGCGACCTCCACGGGAAACCCTGCGTAGCGTTCTGTGAACGTGTCGTAGTGCTGCTGAGCCAACAGTGTGGTGGGGACCAGAATCGCCACTTGCTTCCCGTCTTGAACTGCCTTGAAAGCAGCCCTCACAGCGATCTCAGTCTTGCCGTACCCAACGTCTCCTGTAAGCAGGCGGTCCATGGGGACGGGGCGTTCCATGTCCGATTTGACCTCGTCCATCGTCGCCAACTGGTCAGGGGTTTCGACGTACTCGAAAGCATCCTCCAGCTCACGTTGCCACGGGGAATCCGGGGAGAACGCGTAACCGGAGGTGGCGGTGCGGGCGGCATACAAACGGACCAGTTCGGCCGCTATCTCCCGAACCGCTTTGCGCGCCTTCTGCTTCGTTTTTGCCCAGTCTGCACCGCCCATGCGCGACAGGCGAGGAACGTCGGAACCGGTGTATTTGGACACCTGGTCAAGAGAAGAGGTAGGCACAAACAACTGGTCCGCAGGCTGCCCCTTCCGGGATGGCAAGTACTCAATGACCAGGTAGTCGCGTTGGGTTTTGGAGCCCGAGGAGGACGCAATATCCCGCGTAGTTATTTCAAGGAACCTGCCCACCCCGTGTTGCTCATGCACAACGAAGTCACCCTTCTTCAAGGTGAGAGGGTCCACGCGCCCGCGCCTACGTGAAGGCAGTTTGCGCATGTCGCGGGTGCTTGTGCCAGCGCGGCCGGTTAGGTCGGCTTCGGTCAGAATGACTAGTTTCTGTTCCGTCATCACGAACCCAGTGTCGGCAGGGGCGGGAATGACCGAGGTCACCGGCGCTCCAGGGGCTTCATCCATGGTCGTAACCAGCCTGGCGGGCACATCGGCCTCTGACAGGACCTGGACGATGCGTCTTCCGGCACCCGGGGCGGGAACCGTCACCACGATCTCCCACTGGTCTTGTCCCAGTGTCACCAGGTCCTTGGCTGCCTGCTGGAAGTCCCCGCGGTAGGGACGAACATCGCGGGCCCCAACTTTTGCGAGCCTCGGCGAGATCACAACCGGGCGAACCGGGGATCCCGCAGCGCCTGCTTCGGTGTCCCCCAGGGAGAAGTCCACGTCCTCAATCGGTCGAGGGCCCCGCACCCGCGGCCCCTTAGCGTCCGCCGCAGTAAGGTCTGGATCGGTCGTGGCCTCTGCGGTCTGGTCGCCGGCGGCCAACTCTGGTGGGGGGAAAGAGGTGAAGCCCCACCATGCTCTCTTCTTCCCCCGTCCCCAAAGGTCCGTGAGGGGGACGAAAGATCCGTCCCGCACTTCCAGGGGTGCTTTGGCCCCATCTGCTGCGGCTCCCCAGGCGGCGAGGAGGAAGTCCTCAGCCGTCTTGATGAGGTCCTCAGAGCGGGCGATTGTCTGTTCGGGTTCATCAAGGACAAACAAGCAATCTTGTGGGAGCAGATCCAGTAGCGGAACCATCTCCCCCACAAGCAGAGGCGCTAGCGATTCGATGCCTGGGGAGTAAATGCCCTCACTTGCCAACTCAAGTAGTTCTCCCGCAACAGGGAGCTTAGGTTGAAGTTCGATGGATTTCTGGCGGACCTTCGGAGTGAGAAGTAGTTCCCGGGCCGGTGGCGCCCAAAGCCCACCCTCAGCACCTTCGAGGGTTCGCTGGTCGGAGAGGTTGAACCAGCGGACCTCGTCCACCTCGTCCCCAAAAAACTCGACCCGAACGGGATGCGGGTTCGTGGGCACAAAAACGTCCACGATCGATCCTCGCACAGCGACTTGGCCGCGGCGTTCCACCAGATCAACGGGCTCGTATCCCAAATCAACCAGGTCCTGGACCAGCCGGTCACGACCCAGGTCCTGACCCTCCACGGCAACGACGGGCGCGACATCCGCCAGCCCTTTGATAGTGGGTTGCATGAATGCGCGGATAGGCACAATGAGAAGGTCGATCTTTCCGGCCCCCGGCAAACCAGTCTGCGGCTTGACCAGGCGACGCAAAACGGCCGAGCGCCGCGCCATGGTGTCCACTTGCGGCGACAACCGTTCATGCGGGAGTGTTTCCCAGGACGGGAAAACCTCGACCCCCTGAACCCACGCGGAAAGTGCGGAAGAAAGCCGATCTGCCCGACGCCCCGAGGCGGTCACGACAACCACCGGCGACTTCAAGCCGCGGGCTTTCCGCTCCTTCACCGCAAGCGCGAGGGCGGCTGGCCGGACCCCTTCCGGGATGACCAACGTACCGTCGCCGGGTGTCGCCATCTGTGGGACCACGTCCCGCAGCGCCTTGTCCTGACCCACCAGTTCAAGCAGTGAGCGGAGCTGGGTTGTGGGGTCACTAGTGTTCGACTGCATTCTGTCCGTTTTGTCCTTCAACAGTTTGATTGTCCCTAAGTCGGCGAGGCCACTTCGCTTACGTTCGCGAGTGCAAGTCCATCTGTGTCTTAGTGAAACCTTCCAGCACCACGTCCTGTGCCACGTCGGCCGCTTGTTCTAAGGTCACTTGCCAGTCTTCTCGCTGAGCTTTCGGGATGGGGGCCAGCACGTAACGGGCGGCGTCCTGGGAACCGGGCGGGCGACCAATTCCGATCCGGAGCCGGGCGTAGTCTTTGGTTTTCAGCGCCGCCGAAAGCGACCGTAACCCGTTGTGACCGCCCTCCCCGCCACCCATCTTTAGACGCAGGGTGTGAGCTGGAAGGTCAAGATCATCGTGGATCGCGAGTATCTGTTCCGGTGGCACCTTGAATGCCCTAGCCAGGTTGGCGTACGGGGGGCCAGAGACGTTCATATAGTTCCGAGCGACCGCCAACATCACGGGCGCCGCATCTGCGGTTCCCGCCCCGAAGTGGGTGGTGGCAACCAGCGTTCCGGTGCGGTGACGCCGTAGGTTTGAGTGGGTGCGGGCCGCCAGAAGCTCAACGGTTTCGCGTCCAACGTTGTGCAAGGTGTTGTTGTACTTGGATCCGGGGTTCCCAAACCCCAGGATTAACCATGGCGCAGGTTTCGTCACGACGGTTCCCCTACTCCCTCTGGAAGCGTTATCGCTGTTTTCGTGTGGTCGGCAAACAATCAGTTTATCCACTGCCCAACTCAGCTGTAGACTGACCTGCGTAAAAGTACCCCGCAGTCAGGCGGTGCGGCACTTCCGTCCACAAGCACTGCATGGTATTCAGGCGCCCCTAGCCCAGCAGGTTGTGAATGTTTCTTCCCCAACTCGAGTGCGACGAGGAATGGCTTGGCGTAGTCATCGCGATTCCGGAGCCGTGGCTTTCAATGATCACGGAGATGCGCCTTGCCCTTGGGGACGCTGCCGCCGAACGAGTCGCGCCTCACGTCACAATCATGCCGCCAATTGCGGTGCCTGCCAGCAGAAGGGAAGCGGTTCTTGGTCACCTGCGGAAAGTGGCCCGTGATCAGCGTCCTTTCAAGCTCTCCCTCAAGGGGGCAGGGACTTTCCTCCCCGTCAGCCCGGTTTCGTTTTTGAACGTAAAGAAGGGGGCCTCCGACTGTTCCCAGTTGGCCGAGGATGTCCGTAGCGGCCCCTTAGATTACAAACTTCGCTTTCCATACCATCCACACGTGACGTTGGCTCAGAACCTTGGTGAGCCGGAGCTGCTCCGCGGCCTGGAGCTGGCGAAAGACTTCGAGGCCTCTTGGATGGTCAGCGGGATTCGTCTTGACCGCGTACTGCAAGATGGCAGCTACACTTCCACCGCCATTTTCGATTTCTGGGCGGGAACCGCGTAAACGTCAGGCAACCTCGGCCCGAACAGACTTCGCCACCTTTCTCTCGGGGACGAGGAATAGCGGGCAAGAACCCCGGAAACCGCAGTCAATCTCTATGGGGATCAGACGCCCCGGACACTCAGCCTTCCACGTTGCCCTTGGTATATCGCCTCATTCAAGGCGATAATCAGATGTGGCACTAAAAGAACCGCACGAAAAAGGGTATGAGGTTCTCTCCGCTGAACAGTGGAGGGTTACTCCTGCGGACCTCAAGGCCGCCTTCAAGAAACCAACCATCGGTGGGAAAATCGCCGCCCTCATGTTGGTTTGGCAGCACACCCGCATTGGACGTGCCTTCTACCGGTACCAGTACCAGAGGGGAAAACTGTCGGCAGGCGGCATTTCTTTCATGGCCATTTTCTCGCTGACGGCTGCTCTCACTGTCGCGTGGACCGTATTCGCCCACCTTTTTGCGAGTAATCCACAGTTCCAGGAGACGGTGGTTCAGGCCCTCGACGACATGCTCCCCGGGATTCTCCAACATCCTGCAGGCAGTTCAGAGGGGCTGATTGACCCCGAGTCAATCGTGATTGGCCGCGGGAACGTCGTCACCGGTGTGATTGCGTTTGTCATCGCCGTGTATTCGGCCTCCCGGATCGTCCGCTACATAAGTGACGGCATTCGTTCAATGTTCGGTCTGCTCGCGTACCCGAAGAATTTCCTTTTGGTGTACCCCCGTTACCTCCTCGGACTGCTCCTCCTGCTGCTCACAGTGGTTGCCACCGCAATGCTTTCACTCGCATCAACATGGCTGGATGCGTTGGTGACGGACCTGCTTCATCTCAAGCAGCCCCTCTCTGAGTCCATGACCTTTGACGTGGCTAGCTTCTTCATCCCGTTCTTCGTCAACCTGATAACTTTCGCCGCCATGGTGCGTTTCGTCTCTGACGTCCGGGTCCCGACGAAACCGCTGTGGATCGGGTCCGGAACATTCGCCGTTGTTTCCTCGATCCTCCAGGGTGCGGGCGGACTCATTTTGGGTTCTTCCGCCAACCCTTTGATCGTTGCTGCCGCAACTGTTGGAACGTTGCTGGTGTGGATCAATGTTCTGGCTCGCGCAGCCATGATAATTAGCGCGTGGATGGCGAATCCTCCAGCTGTTGTCGCGAAGGTGACGCCGCAGGAGGTGCGCGCGGATGTCACTCCCAACTACATCACGCTCAGCGACCCCGAAAGTTTGAACTGGCCTTACCACCCCATCTCGGGCGACCTCATCCCAGCTATTCCCGAGGAAGAATATGCTGAACGCCTTCACGGCGAAGTACCTGCCGGTGCCCTGGACGCACAAAAGCGCGACCATTCTGGCGTGATTCACGACGAGGGAGATGCCGGGCTTCCCACCACAGAAAATATCCCCGAAGAGAGGGTAAACGGCAAAGACATCAAAGTGGCTGGCCCTCCTCCAACGGGGAAGGAAATGGGGCCCAAGGCAACAGAGTGGATTAGCGAAACCTAGATCAAATCAGGTATTCGACGGTGACAGGGGCATGGTCAGAGAACCGAGCGTCCCAGGTGTCCGCCCGGAAAATGTCGAACCCGCGGGCCGCCCGCGCCAATCCCTGAGTGGCGTAGTGGTAGTCAATGCGCCAACCAGTGTCGTTATCGAATGCCTTACCGCGCCAAGACCACCACGAGTAGGGGCCAACCCTGTCCCCCGCCAAATCCCTAACCACGTCCACCCACCCCTGGTCAACCCAGGAGTCAAGGTAAGCGATTTCTTGGTCCAGGGCTCCCGCGTTCTTGTTGTGGTTTCCTTTCCAGTTCTTCAGGTCTGCTTCGCCTCGCACAACATTGAAGTCCCCACAAACAAGTGCTTGGCTCTGCCCTGCCGAAGCGAGGTCAAGAAGATCATTCAGTCGACGGGTAACCCCATCCAGGTGCTCATATTTGAGGTCCTGTTTCGGGGTGTCCTTTTGTCCTGCGTGCAGGTAGGCGGAGATCACCTTGAGCGCCCCACCCGTAGAAGTGTCCAGATCCACTTCTACCCAGCGGCCCGAATGCGGGGGCTCTTCGACTTCCTCCAGGCCCAGAACCGGGTCGCTTCCCTCCCTGACAGCAACCGCCGAGGAGTTCTTCCGCACCGCGACCGCGACGCCAGCCCGCCCCTTCATCACGCTGGGGTAAGAGACAACGTGCCACGCATCCCCCAGCAGGTTCTTCGTGATTTCGTGGTCGGCCCGCACTTCTTGAAGCAGCATCACGTCCGGGAGCGCACTGGCGATCCACTCTTCAAAACCGCGTCGGTAGGCAGCCCTGATGCCGTTGAGGTTGATGGTTGAGATAAGTACTGTGTCCTGAACGCTCATTGAGGCATTATCCCAAAGTGCCCGGCCTCTAAGCGAACAGGCCCTCATCTACAAGTCGTTCCCGCTGGTTG
>CAYFRT010000013.1:23784-27173 GCA_964345585.1 uncultured Actinomyces sp.
AGTGCCCGGCCTCTAAGCGAACAGGCCCTCATCTACAAGTCGTTCCCGCTGGTTGGATTCATTCCCGTTGGTTGCATTCATTGCCGCTGGTTGGATACCCCCGGGGGGTATTGGTAGCATCGTTTTTATGGGACACGATCACAGCCACGCAAGTTCAACGACTCCACGCAACAAGCTCGCATGGGCGTTGACGCTAGCCCTAACCATCGTTGTCATCCAGTTTGTTGGAGCAGCACTCACAGGTTCACTCGCCTTGGCGGCAGACGCGGGACATGGGATCGTCGACTCACTGGGCCTCGTAATCGCACTGACCGCCGCGGTCATGATGACCAAGCCCCGCTCAGACCGCCGCACCTGGGGTTTCGCCCGCGCTGAAGTCTTGTCCGCGGGCGTGCAATCGGGGCTATTGATCGCGTTGGGTATTTTCATTTCGTATGAGGCCATCGGTCGCCTCATCAACCCGCATGAGATCATTGCCGGCCCCATGCTCTGGATCGGCGTCTTAGGTTTGCTTGCAAACATGGGCGCCATGCTGATCCTCGTCGGGAACCGCAACGATTCTTTGAATATGAAAGCGGCGTTTCTCGAGGTCACCTCGGACGCCCTTGGATCCGTAGCCGTCGTCGGAGCCGCGATAATCACCCTGACAACGGGTTGGATTTACGCCGACTCCGTTGCGTCTTTGCTGATCGCAGCGATGATCACCGTCCGCGCCTCTATGATCCTGCGCCAGTCCGCAGGGATCCTATTGGAGCAGACTCCGGAGGGACTGGATTTGACGGAGGTCCGTTCAGCGATCCTCGACAACCCAAACGTCCTGAAAATCCACGACCTTCACGCCAGTAGCATCGGCACCGGGCTGAATGTGATGACGGGACACGTCGTTGTCACACAGGAATGTGTCGACCAGGGACGAACTGTTGAGGTCCTTCGCGACCTGCAAAACCGACTGGAAGACGAGTTCCCTCTGCTGAACCACGTGACCCTGCAGGTCGACAGCCAGCACCACGCCGAAAACGAAGAACTAGCCCACTAACGCCTGCGGGCTTGCTCCGCGATCTCAACCACGTTTGTCAGCAGCATCGCCCGCGTCATCGGCCCAACCCCGCCAGGGTTGGGGGTCATCGCCGCAGCCACGTTCTCCACTCCGGGGGCAATGTCGCCGGCGATCTTGCCGTCGCGACGCGCCACCCCCACATCCACGACTACAGCGCCTGGCTTCACAGCGTCCTCGCGGACCAGCTCAGGCACTCCTGCTGCCGCCACAATCACGTCTGCCTGACGTAACTCAGCGTCCAGGTCCTTTGTACCCGTGTGGCAGAGGACTGCAGTTGCGCCAACGTCGCGGCCCGTAAGCATGAGGCCCAGGGGGCGACCAACCGTCAGCCCTCGCCCAACCACACACACCCTGGCGCCTTTCAACTCAACAGAGTTAGCCTTTAGCAGTTCGACAATTCCTCGAGGGGTACATGGGCGCGGCGCCGTGGAGGTTCCGTCAACATCGTCGACGAGGATCCCCAAGTTGTAGGGGTGCAGACCATCTGCATCCTTGGCTGGATTCATCCGTCGAAGCATCGCTGCGGAATCCAGGTGGTCCGGAAGCGGCAACTGAATGATGAACGCCGTGCACTCCGGGTCAGTGTTGAAGGCGTCAATGGCCTCCTCAACCTGCTCTGCAGTAGCGTCTGCGGGCAGTCGAACATCAAAGGAACGGATCCCGACTTCCTCACAGTCCCGGTGCTTTGCCGCCACATAAATCGCGGAACCGGGATCATCCCCAACCAGGAGAGTGCCGAGTCCTGGTGTCCGCCCTCTAGAAACTAAGCGCACAACCCTCTGACGCAGGTTTTCCTTAACTCTTGAAGCTAGCGCTAGCCCATCCAAGGGCAGCGCCTGGCCGTCCTGGACCTCACCGTTCCATGGGTACTTCACTGTTCCAGCCCCGGGTAGAGCGGGTACTTTGTCGTCAGCGCATCCACGCGTGCTTGCAGTGGCGCCAGGTCGACTTCTCCCTTGGCTCCCTGCACCAGCGTGGTGGCGATGATGTCAGCGACTTCCACGAAGTCTTCGCGTTGGAAACCGCGGGTGGCAAGCGCCGGCGTGCCGATGCGCAGTCCCGAGGATACCCGAGGTGGCCTTGGGTCAAACGGCACCGAGTTCCTGTTCACTGTCACGCCGACTTGTTCCAGCAAGGTTTCCCCGTCCGCCCCTGAAAGCGGGCTGTGTTGCGTGTCGACCAGCACGAAGTGAACATCGGTGCCCCCGGTGAGGACCGTGATTCCTTCAGCCTCTACGTCAGCCTGCAGCAGCCGGTCGGCCAAAATCGACGCTCCAAGTAGTGTGCGTTCCTGGCGTTCTTTGAACTCTTCGGTTGCCGCGTACTTCATCGCAACAGCCTTGGCAGCAACGATGTGCATCAACGGGCCGCCCTGCTGCCCCGGGAACACGGCGGAGTTCAGTTTCTTTCCCCACTTCTCCCCGCGAGCGCTCAGGATCATTCCGGAACGAGGGCCACCAAGCGTCTTATGCACCGTCGTCGTCACCACATCAGCCCAGGGCAGTGGATTGGGGTGGAGGCCTGCCGCGACCAAACCAGCGAAGTGGGCCATATCGACCATGAGGGCAGCGTCAACCTCATCGGCGATCTCCCGGAATGCTTCAAAGTCGAGTTGACGTGGGTAGGCGGACCAGCCGGCGATCAGCACCTTGGGGCGGACTTCGAGTGCGCGGTCGCGAACCACATCCATGTCGATGAGGTAGGTTTTGGGGTCTACCTCGTAACTATGCGACTCGTAGAAACGGCCGGAGAAGTTGATTTTCATCCCGTGGGTCAGGTGACCGCCGTGGGACAGCTCCAAACCGAGGATGCGGTCGCCGGGAAGAGCGAGCGCCTGCAGGGCTGCGGCGTTTGCCTGCGCACCCGCGTGGGGTTGGACGTTCACGTAGTCCGCGCCGAACAGTGCTTTCGCCCGCTCGATCGCGAGTTCTTCAGCAACATCCACCCATTCGCAACCACCGTAGTAGCGGCGACCCGGGTACCCCTCTGCGTACTTGTTGGTCAGCACCGAGCCCTGGGCTTCCAGGACGGCGGTGGGAACAAAGTTCTCCGAGGCAATCATTTCGAGTGTTCCGCGTTGACGACCGAGTTCGCCGTTCAGTACTGCGTAAATCTCTGGATCAACTTCGCTAAGAGGTGCGATATGAGTAGGTACAGACACAAGAACTCCTGGACACGGTGCCTTCGCTGGCTGCGAGGCGCTGCATTCAGGTTACCGCCACTTCTCTTCTGCTCTGCCCTGAGTCTACAAATCGGTCACCGCGGACCTCGAGTCGCCGAGGGTGTATAACCAGCGGGCACCCCTGCGGATGTTACCGGGTGCATCACCGTG
>CAYFRT010000013.1:27273-35528 GCA_964345585.1 uncultured Actinomyces sp.
TCACCGTGTAGGTCACTGTGCAGGTCGCCGCGTGTGGCAGCGGACCGCTGGGGTCACAGCACCACCTCGTCCCCACTTGTTTGCGGGAACGAAGAGGCGGCCAGCAAGAGACTTTCAAGGCACATACCTGCCTCGGGTCTTTCGCTGGCCGCCTTCGCGTTCGGCGTCCTGCCATTGGGCGGTTCAGCCCTTGGGCGCCTAGCGGGAGTCGCCTACTTGACGAATCCCATCGCCTTCACAGCGTCGTACTCCTCCTGGAGTGCGGTGATGTTGTGGTCGATGCCGGCTCGGGTGCCCTCGGAGATGTCCAGGCCATCAACGATTTCGTAGCGGCCATCAACAGACACACAGGGGAAGCCGAAGGACAGCCCCTTGGGAACCCCATAGTGGGAGCCATCAGAGTAGGCACCAACCGTCACGAACTGGCCGTCGGGAGTGCCGTTGACCCAGTTGTACATGTGGTCGATGGCGGAAGAAGCAGCGGAGGCCGCAGATGATGCGCCACGTGCCTCAATGATCGCCGCGCCACGCTTGGCGACGGTTGGGCGGAAGTAGTCTGCCAGCCACGCTTCATCAACCAGGTCGTCTGCGGGAACGCCGTTAACCGTGGCGTAGGAAACGTCCGGGTACTGGTCCGCTGAGTGGTTGCCCCACACAACAACGTTCTTGATGTCACGCACTGCGGACTGTGTCTTCTCGGCCAGTTGTGCAATGGCGCGGTTCTGATCCAGGCGGAGCATCGAGGTGAAGCGCTCGGCGGGAACGTCCGGCGCCGAGTTCTGAGCGATGACGGCGTTCGTGTTCGCGGGGTTACCAACGACCAGGACACGCACGTCTTCTGCCGCGTTGTCGTTGATCGCCTTGCCCTGGGGGCCGAAGATCCCGGCGTTGGCTTCAAGCAGGTCGGCGCGTTCCATTCCGGCGCTGCGGGGGCGAGCACCGACCAGCAGTGCGACGTTGGTCCCGTTGAAGCCGGCGTTGACATCGTCAAACACCTCAACGGAGTCGAGCAACGGGAAGGCGCAGTCGTCGAGTTCCATTGCGGTTCCCTCGGCCGCTTTCACTGCCTGAGGGATCTCAAGAAGGTGCAGCCTCACCGGAACGTCCGGGCCGAAGATCGCGCCGGAAGCGATACGGAAAAGGAGGGCGTAGCCGATATTTCCGGCCGCGCCGGTCACGGTGACGATACGGGGTTGGGTCATTTTCAAAGACTCCTATTTGTTTTGGTTGACAACAGTGATTGTAGATCTATGCGGAGATCAGTGCGCCAGCCCACGAAGGCATGGTCTTAGCACTGATTTTTCAGTGCCGGCGGTGGTGCCGGTAGTACTCGATCAGTTCGACCGTCGAGGGATCCTGGCTTTCGAGGGCTTCCTTGTTGCCTTCAAGCGCAGGCAGGATCTGCAGAGCCAGAACTTTGCCGAGTTCCACACCCCACTGGTCGAACGAATCAATCCCCCAAACGGCTCCTTCAACGAAGGTGAGGTGCTCGTAAAGCGCAACCAGTTGACCCAGCACGCTGGGGGTCAGGGATGGCGCCATGATCGAGGTTGATGGGCGGTTGCCAGAGAAGACCCGTGCGGGAACCAGTTCTTCAGGGGTCCCTTCGGCCCTCACTTCATCAGCGGTCTTGCCGTAGGCCAAAGCCTTGGTTTGAGCGAGGAAGTTAGACAAAAGCAGTTCATGCACATCCGCTTCACCATCAACCAGCGGCCACTGCGGGTTCGCAAACGCGATGAAGTCCGCCGGAACCAGGCGCGTGCCCTGGTGTAGCAACTGGTAGAAGGCGTGCTGTCCGTTGGTTCCTGGTTCACCCCAGAAAATCTCTCCGGTGTCGTAGGAAACCGGGGACCCATCCCACCTGACTGACTTACCGTTTGACTCCATGGTCATCTGCTGGAGGTAAGCGGGGAATCGGTGCAGGTACTGCGAGTAGGGCAGCACCGCGTGGGAACAGGAGCCCAAGAAGTTGGTGTACCAAACGTTCAGGAGACCCATCAGTAGTGGCACGTTGCGCTTGGCTTCCGTCTCCGCGAAGTGGCGGTCCATCCGATGGAGGCCGTCGAGGAAGTCCTGGAAAGCCTTCGGCCCAAGAACAATCACCAAAGACAGTCCCACCGCTGAAGACACCGAGTAGCGGCCCCCAACCCAGTCCCAGAACCCGAACGCGTTCTTCGGGTCAATTCCGAAATCTGCGACCTTGTCCAAGGCGGTAGAAACCGCGACGAAGTGCTTGCCTACCGCTTCAGCAGCCTCGGGCGAATCCACCGCTGGGATGACACCCTTCTCCGCCAGTGAAGTGAGGAACCATTCACGCACGACCCGCGCGTTCGTGATGGTCTCAAGGGTGGTGAACGTCTTCGAGGTGACAATGACTAACGTGGTTTCCGGATCCAGATCGCGAACGGTTTCCCCCACATCCGTCGGGTCGATGTTGGAGATGAACCGGGCTTCCATCCCCTCTTTCACGTAGGGAAGAAGTGACTCATAAACCATCACCGGGCCCAGATCAGAGCCGCCGATCCCGATGTTGACCACGGTCGTAAGTGGCTTACCGGTGATGCCGGTCCATTTCCCGTCGCGCACCTTGTCGGCGAACTCATACATCCGCTTTTGAACTTCGTGCACGGGGCCAACCACGTCTTCCCCATCAATCACCAAGGACTCTGTTTCTGGGATCCGCAGGGCAGTGTGAAGCACGGAGCGCCCCTCAGTCACATTGATCTTGTCGCCCCTGAACATTCTGTCGCGGTGGCGGAGCACTCCTGTTTCTTCCGCCAGTTCCAGAAGAGCGTCCATGATCTCTTCGGTAACCAGATTCTTCGATAGGTCAACGTGCAGATCCGCTGCCGAGTGCGTCCACTCTTTCGCACGCTTTGGATCTTTCTCAAACCACCCGGGAATGTCAGGCACGAAATTCGCTGCCTGGTCTTCCAGTTTCGCCCAGGCTTCAGTTAGCTCTGGGTCCACGGGTGCCGGGACGTCCTTGGCAAGTTCGGTCACTGTGTGCCTCCTGTTTCATGCGGCCCGTCTGGAGCCTTCCGGGGTCCAAACAAATCCGGGCCCAAACCTGTTCTCCTGCGATCAACCACTGACCGCAGGTCCGTCATTTCTCCAAGCTTTCCTTCGCCTGAACCATTTCTTTTAGTGCCTCCTGCGTTACGGGTTCCACGTCTTGGATCGGGATCCGTAGCACCGGGATGTTGGCGTTGGGCAACGACACCGTCTCAGAAACAGTGCGAAGTGGCAGCCACCATTGGAACCGAGGGCGCCGGTTATCCAAGTCGATTTGCTCATCAAAGTGCGTTATCGATTCGGCAATCATCCCCGCACGCCCCTGCCCCAAATACACAGAGTCGGAGTTGCCTTCAGCAAAGGCCTTCTGCAAGTGCATCATCGCGTAGTACGCCAGCCTGGTTGCCAACAACCGGTCAAACGGCGTGGGTTCCCCGCCCTGCTGGATGTGTCCGAGGGCAGAATCACGAACGTCAAACAGGCCCTCTCCAGCAGCTTCAATCGCCTGAGCGATGAACTTGCGGTCGTAGTGGGTAGATGTCTTCTCATTCATCACAATCAGGAAGAGTCTGCGCCCTGCCTCAAACGTGGCTCGCAGTTGGCTGATGTCAGAGGACAGTCCGTCGAGGGTCAAGGGCACCTCGTTCAAATACACAAGCTCCGCCCCGGAAGCCATACCGCTGATAAGCGCCAGGTAACCACACCTGCGGCCCATTGTTTCTGCGACGAAGCAACGCCTGGTGGCGGCAGCGGACTCCTTGATCCGGTCCAAAGCCCACACCGCATTATTGATCGCGGTGTCGGTCCCAACTGACAGTTCCGTGCCCGGAAGGTTGTTGTCAATCGATGCGGGCACCAAAACCATGGGGATCTTCAGTGCGGGAAAGCGCGAGCGCTCCTGGTACAGCGCCTGCACGGCTTCGTAAGCGGCGAAACCGCCCATGACGATGAGGGCGTCAACGTCGTGGCGTTCAATTGCGCGACCAAGCGCGTAGAACTCTTCAACCTTGGGGACCGGTCTGCGCGTGCCCAGCTCCGCACCCCCGTCGAACGCCCAGCCTTCAACGTCGTCCCAGGAAAGCTCCCGGATCTCCTCATCGATCAGCCCCTGCCACGAGCCTTCCACCCCCAGCACCGTCCAGCCCATATGCAAACCGATACGGACAGCGGCACGGGCGCTTGTGTTCATGCCCGGCGCCAAGCCGCCGGCGTGGAGGACGGCGACGCGATAGGGCTTCCCTGACGGCTCGTGCTCCTGCGGGGGTGCCGACAAGATCTCGAAAATCTTGCCCATTTCGTAGTACGAGGTGCCCCTAGCCATCCGCGCCTGCTGATACTCCCCAGCTTTGATGAGGTCCGCGACGCCGCGTGTGGCAATGATCGCTTCCTCTAAGGGGAGGCGTGACACCCGGTTGCGCCGCACGCCAATAATGGATGCGGTGCCGTGACGTTCAGGGTCCAGCAGTTCTTGAACGGCGCAGTACCCCAGCAGCGTCGACATCCACCTGTCGTAAGCGGAGGGGGCCCCACCACGTTGCACGTGACCGAGGATGGTTACACGGGCATCCTCATTCAGGTGGTCACGAATCGCGTCTTCCACATCGGGGCTGGTGATCGGGTTGCCCTCGGTGTCACGAGCACCTTCTGCAACCAGAATAATGGACTCCCGACGCCCCGCTTCCCGCCCCAAAGCTAGTTTTCGCGTCATCTCTTCGCGCCAGTCCGGGCGTGCCGGGTTCTCCGGAATAAAAACGTAGTCGGCGCCACCCGCAACAGCTGCCATGAGGGGAAGGTAACCGCACCTACGGCCCATTACCTCAACGATGAAGGTTCTCTGGTGGGATGCTGCGGTCGAGGAAATCTGGTCCATCGCCGTAACAATTCTAGATAGCGCAGTGTCTGCGCCAATGGTCATGTCAGAGCCGACCAGGTCGTTGTCGATTGACCCCACCAACCCGACCAGGGTCATGACCGGGTGCATGTCCGCAATTCTCTGGGTGATTCGACCTTCTGAGACCAGGTCGCCCAGCATCTGAGTCCACTCGCTACGGAACTCATCGGCTCCGGCCAAAGAGCCGTCACCGCCGATGACGACCAGACCGTCTATCCCCTTGTTCAGGAGGTTTTCCGCCACCTTAAGCCGGCCCTCATACTCACGGAACGCCGCGCTCCTGGCAGTGCCGATCGCCGTGCCCCCCTTAGCGAGGATCGACGAGACGGAACTCCAGTCCATCTGCTTAATGTATTTGCCTCCGCGAACCGCGCCATCCCATCCTTCAAGGACCGCGAAGGGGACAGCCCCTGCCGCAAGCGCTGTTCTAACCACCGCCCGAACCGCGGCGTTCATTCCCTGCGCGTCCCCACCCGAGGTGAGAACCCCAAGTCGATATGGCTCTCCCGTTCGCGGGTTTATCCCGTCGACAACCTGATCTGTCACTTTCCTGCCCCCGTCATTTCTCTGGAGAGTTAATTAGATCCCTGCTGTTCAGAATGTTTGTGTTCGAGTGAGCCGCAGTCCGGGCGGAATCCTCTGGGAGGAAACCTCCAAGCAAGCGAATCAGCCGATACGTTCCTGCAAATTCTTGTCAATGGCCCCAAGGAATTCTTCCGTGGTGAGCCATTCCTGTTCAGGACCGATAAGTAGCGCGAGGTCCTTCGTCATTTTTCCGCTCTCAACAGTCTTGATGACAACGTCTTCAAGTGTGTTGGCAAATTCTGCGACCTCTGGCGTCTCATCCAACTTTGCGCGGTGGAGCAGTCCCCGTGTCCAAGCGAAAATCGATGCGATCGGGTTTGTTGAGGTCGGGTTGCCTGCCTGGTGTTGACGGTAGTGGCGGGTCACGGTGCCGTGGGCCGCCTCCGCCTCCACTGTCTTCCCGTCAGGGGACATGAGCACGGAGGTCATGAGGCCAAGCGAGCCGAATCCCTGCGCGACCGTGTCCGACTGGACATCACCGTCGTAGTTCTTGCAAGCCCAGACGTAGCCGCCTTCCCACTTCATTGAGGATGCGACCATGTCGTCGATTAGACGGTGTTCGTAGGTCAGTCCTGCTTCTTCGAACTTCTCCTTGTACTCGGCGTCGAAGACTTCCTGGAAGATGTCTTTGAACTGGCCGTCGTATGCCTTCAGAATCGTGTTCTTCGTTGACATGTAAACGGGGTAACCGCGTTGGAGTCCGTAGTTGAATGAGGCCCTAGCAAAATCCCTAATCGAATCGTTGAAGTTGTACATCCCCATGACAACGCCGCCAGTTTCGGGGATTTCAACAACCTCATATTCGATGACGTCCGAGCCGTCAGCGGGCTGATAGGTCAGTGTCACCGTGCCGCCTGCTGGAACCTTGAAATCTGTTGCCCTGTACTGGTCCCCGAAAGCGTGGCGCCCGATCACAATCGGCTTCGTCCAGGTGGGAACCAGACGCGGGATGTTGTCGATGATTATGGGTTCCCGGAAGATTACCCCGCCCAAGATGTTGCGCAACGTCCCGTTCGGGGACCGCCACATCTTCTTCAAACCGAACTCTTCAACGCGAGCTTCGTCAGGGGTGATTGTCGCACACTTGACTCCCACCCCGTACTTTTTGATCGCTTCTGCCGCATCCACCGTGACTTGGTCATCCGTGGCATCACGGTTCTGAATAGACAGGTCGTAATACTTCAGGTCGATGTCGAGGTACGGAAAGATCAACCGGTCCTTAATGAACTGCCAGATGATGCGCGTCATCTCATCGCCATCAAGATCCACAACTGGGCCCTTGACCTTGATCTTTTCCATTCCGTCCTCCACGACTTCGACTACGGACACCAGTTTTCTGGTGTCGACCTCTTGACATCAGCCACTGAGCTTCAGCCACTAAACCAACCACCGGGCATAAACCCTCCGGCGCTGACCCTTCAACACCGGCCACCCGGTAAGCGCCCCGACTGCAGCGCACCTGTTTCGACTTTACTCGATTTCAAAACAGGCCGAGCCTCCCCAAGACTCTAAATCGAGACTCCGACAAAAACCGGTTCCGGTTTCAGTTCAACCCCGAATTTCTGGGCCACTCCGTCCCGCACGTGAGCCGCCAGATCGACAATGTCTTGGGAAGTTGCGCCACCCCTATTGGTAATGGCCAGCACGTGTTTCGTAGACAACGAGGCCCTGGCGTCCGGATACAGCTTGTACCCCTTCGCAAAGCCAGCATTGGCGATCAGCCATGCCGCCGAAGTCTTCACCACTCCAGGGATCTTCGGGGCGGGCTTATTGGGACTGTTGGGAACAACCATGGATCTCTGCTCCACCTCGAACCTGGGAGCGTTGGAGGGAAGAGTTTTGTCCGCGGTTTCCTCGTCCAAAATTGGGTTTGTAAAGAACGAACCGGCAGACCAGGTGTCATGGTCGGCACTGTCAAGCACCATGCCTTTGGAGCGGCGGAGGGCTAGAACGGCTTGGCGAACCTCGGGGGCGGGTGCACGCTGCCCCAACTCCACGCCCAGGTTCCGAGCCAGCTCCTTGTATCGGATGGGGGCTGAAAGGTCTCCGCCAATCATTTGGAACTCCACCGCCAAGACAACCCAGCGCCCCGTCGGCCCCCACAGTCTCCCGCCTCCCGCCTCCGGGTCGGTCAGTGAGCGTTTCAGAATCGAGTCCCTGTAACCCAGTTCGAGGAATGCCCGCGGCAACGTTCGCACCAGCCCGGTGCTGCGGTCCAACGCTCTGACCGAGGCAATATTCTCCGCCACCTCACGCCCGTAAGCCCCAATGTTCTGAACCGGCGCGGCCCCCACAACCCCCGGGATGCCGGAGAGGGCCTCCAGCCCACTCCACCGCTCCTCAACGGTTTGGGCGACGAACTGGTCCCAGTTGGTTCCGCCGGTGACAAAAACCGAGGTCCCCCCGCAAGCGCTGTCGTGAGTGACAGTCACTTCCTGACGCGTGTCGCGTATCACGGTCCCCTCGAACGGGGCGTCCGAGACCACCAGGTTCGATCCCCCACCCAGCATCAACAGTGGGGTGTCGGTGCGGTCGGCGTCGAGGACGGCCTCAACAATGTCCGACTCGGAATCCAACTCCAGGAAGGTGCGGGGCATCCCGCCAACTCGGAGGGTCGTTAGCTCTTGAAAGGACGGCCTGTTGGGCAAAGCGGAATCAGTCACATTCCAATTCAATGCCTATGAGGATCCGTTGTCTACTTGACGCCAAGCCTCACCCACCTGACGTGTGCCTCTTACCCACCTGGCGCACGGACATGAAACCG
>CAYFRT010000014.1:0-31374 GCA_964345585.1 uncultured Actinomyces sp.
GGTGGATCTGACACCGGTGTACGAGGAAACCGCAGTGGGAGGGTAACGAGGGCAACGCAGTACGAGGAAACCCAGGACTCACCCGCTCAGGTGAGCATCAAGAACAGGCGTTCCAGTTCGTCCGGGGTCAGTTCAGGTTCGTTGCCGTCCTTTGGAATCACGCATTCTCTCATTGCGTTAGAAACAATGGCGTATCCGGCCCGGTCAATCGCCTTTGACACGGCGGCCAGCTGGATGACGACCTCGCGGCACCCCTGCCCATCCTCGATCCCTTCAATGAGTGCGTTCAGTTGTCCCCGAGCGCGCTTCAGCCGGTTGACGACTCTTTTTTCTGATTCCGGATCACGATGCACACCGACCGCGGAAACCAGCGGTTCCTTGCCGCCTTTTGATTCTGTTTCTTTGGTTGCCACACCCATGACCTTCCCAGTTGCCCACCCTCTCGCGCTTCCACTATACCCACGGGGGTATGGCCGCAGGCCTCGGTCTGAGGGAGAAACGGGTAGCACTTTCCAGCCCAGTATTCGGAAGTGTAAATCGCCCTATGTGGTGACGTCCGAGTAGGCCCTACGCCTCTGCTCTATTTCCATCAGCTCCCGAAACGCCTCCCGGTATTCCGGGGATGTTTCATCGGTGCGGTTGAGTGAGGCTTGGAGGTTGTGGGCTCGGCGTTCCAGATCGTTCCTCACCAGGGCCCTGACAATTCCCTGCGAGTAGTCGCGTGCCCCAGATTCCGCCACGGGAAGTGACGCCACCATCAGTCCCGTCATTCGTTCTTCCAAGCCGGGGCCCGAGGATTCCCGCAACCGCTCCCCCCAACGCCTAGTCGCCAGGGCCACTGATTGCTCACCAACCCCCACTTCTTTTTCCGCCGTCGTTAGGAGATCAAAGAAATGATCTAGGCCGCCAACGTGTTCGATGACGGTGAAGATTGCTCGGTGAAGCGGGTCGGAAAAAGAACGGCCTTCAAGCGTTTCAAACCCGGCCCCGACAACATCCAGCGGGCGTTGGATGACGGCAATGAGTGCGTTGCGTTCCGTGAGGGCCTCGGGACTCATTCGCCCTTGAGGTGGGAACCCTCCTGGCGCCGGCCGTTGCCCTTGGCCCCTGGGTGTGCCTCCAGGGGCACCCGCACCGGGACCTCCGACCGGGCCTGAGCCCTGACCAGCCGCGCGTTGTACCTGCCGTTGAGCTGCCGCGACCTCCCGCGGATCCATGCCAAGCCACCCGGCAACCTGCCGCGTGTACTCGGTACGGAGCGCACGGTCCTTGATACCCGCCAGGATCGGAGCACACACACGTAGTCCTTGGACTCGTCCTTCCGCGTTGTTGAGATCCAGCTCAGAAAGGACCGAGCGAAGCACAAACTCAAACAGCGGAACGCGGCTATCGATGAGTTCGCGCAGGGCAGCGTCCCCACGCAGTAGGCGAACATCGTTGGGGTCCATACCCTCAGGGTCGACCGCGACGAAAGTTTGCGCAGCAAACGACTGGTCTTCCACGTAAGCACGGCGTGCCGCGGCCTTGCCTGCCTCATCCCCATCAAAAGTGAAAATCACCTCACCGCCCGGGGCTCTCCCACTGGACAGGACCACCCCGGCTGCCGGGCTTGACACATCCCCCAACAACCGCCTGATTATTTGCGTGTGCTCACTACCAAACGCGGTCCCGCAGGTGGCGACAGCGGTGGCCTCCCCCGCCGCATGGGCAGCCATCACGTCCGTGTATCCCTCAACGATCACGACTTTCCGACCCCGCGCAATCTCTTTCTTCGCCACGTCGATCCCGTAAAGCGCCTGGGACTTCTTGTATATGGCTGTCTCCGGAGAGTTGAGGTACTTCGGGGAGTTGGGGTCCTCCCCCAGCCTCCTTGCCCCGAACCCCACGGTCGCCCCCGTCAGGTCCCGAATCGGCCACATCACCCGGTCACGGAAGCGGTCATACGGTCCACGTTTGCCTTGGATGGCAAGGCCGGAGGCGATGATCTCCTCCTCCGTGAACCCTCTTCTTCGCAGTTGACCCACAAGACCGTCCCAGCCTGCGGGAGAGGCCCCCACCCCAAACTTTTCCACGTCCGCGAAGCCGAACCCTTTGGCTTTGAGGAAGTCCCTAGCGCTTTTCCCCTCGGCACTGTTCAAATGGTTTTTGTAAAACTCTTCTGCGACTCTGTGCGCTTCCAGAAGTCGTTGTCTCCGCCCTGGTTCGGGGCCGCGGCGGGGACCACTTCCGCCCTCATACCTCAGCGTCACCCCGGTCTTTTCAGCCAGGAACTCCACCGCCTCAGTGAAAGACAAGTGGTTCACTTTCTGGACGAAGGAGATGGTGTCCCCGCCCTCAGAACACCCAAAACAGTGCCACAAGCCGAGCGCGGGGCGGACGTGGAACGAGGGGGTTCGTTCATCATGGAACGGACACAAACCCTTCAGTGACCCCGCGCCGCCGCCCTGCAACGTGACGTGTTCACCGACGATATCTTCGATGCGGGCCCTCTCCCGCACCTCTTCGATGTCCTCACGTCTAATCAGCCCTGCCATGGGCACAGTCTATGCCCCAACCCGCACCGCCAACCGGCCCACAACTACATGAGTGTGGATAACATTCCGCAGTGCCGAGCGTGCCACTGGTTCGCGGAAACGTCTGTTAAACAAGCCAGCTGGTCGATGATGGCCCGCAAGCGTCCCGCATCATCGTCTGCCCGCAACCATTCCTCAGCGAATGGGCCTTCCAAGGTGGCCGGGGCGGTTTCGCTGAGGGCTTCTACCAGGTCCAGGATCAGCGTTCTTTGCTGATAGTAAACCGGTTCGTGTTCTCTGGGTTCCATCACGTAGTAGACGGCGATGCCTTTGAGGAGCCCGATTTCTGCGAGCATGTCCTCGGGTAGCACCAAATTTGCGTCGTAACGCCCGAACGGGCCGGCTCCGTACACCTGGCGGGTCGCTCCAACCGCGTCAGCACAGAAACGTCCGATGAGGGACGAGGTGAGATCTTTCATTCGAGCTCCTGCGACATAGGAGCCGTCGTAATCCTCGGGCCAATATGGAAGGCCCAGCAGCCTTTCCGCCGCTGCCTCCAGTGCGGGTCTTGGTACCGAGTCCCCGTACCAGGAAAGCGTTTCCTCGATAATCGCGTTCATTTCAGAGTCTGACTTCAGCGCCTTCAGGTCACAGTGACCGGTGACGACCGCGTCTTCGAAGTCGTGGACCGAGTACCCGATGTCGTCAGACAAGTCCATGATTTGAGCTTCAAGACAGCGCTGTCCCTCCGGTGCCCCCTCGCGCATCCACTCGAACGTGTGGGCATCATCGGAGTAGTGGCCAAACTTGCGCAGAGAACGTTTGGGATGTGGCCCCCCGCCCCTACCCCACGGGTACTTGGTTAGGGCGTCCAGTGTTGCCCGAGTGAGGTTCAGTCCCCCCGGGTCTCCGTTGGGGGCAACCACTTTTGTTTCAAGGCGCGTAACCAGCCGGAAGGTTTGCGCGTTGCCTTCGAAGCCGCCAATGTCCTGGGCCGCCTCGTCCAACGCCGATTCCCCGTTGTGACCAAACGGCGGGTGCCCCAGGTCGTGCGCCAAGCAGGCGGCATCCACCACGTCCGGGTCGCACCCCAGTTCCTGTGCCAGTCCCCTGCCGATTTGGGCGACTTCCAAAGAGTGCGTCAACCTGGTGCGCACGAAGTCGTCGGAGGCGGGTCCAAGCACCTGGGTTTTTGTTCCCAGCCGGCGCAGGCCCGCCGAGTGCAAGATGCGTGCCCGGTCACGTTCAAAGTCACTTCGGCTGGACTCTTTGGATTGCTCTGGGAGGAAGCGTTGCTGGTCGTGAGGACCATAGACCCACAGGGAGGAGGGACCCCGCGCTGTGGATTGGCTTACTGGTTCGAGATTCAAATCATGGGACACGCATCTAAGGTTAGTATGGGCAAGGTACTTCCTCCCTAACACGGCTAGGAGTGACGCGATTGAACTCGGACACGCATCAGATCGTCACCACCAATCTGGTGCATCGGAGAGATAAGACGGCTGCACCGTGGTGGCGGTCAGCCGTAGTTTGTGACCTTCCGGGCTCGTTTTCCGCCAAGGATATGACGGCTATAACCGAGTATCTGCCAGACATTGCAGGGCTTGGGTTCACCGGGATCCTGGTTAGGCCAGCCAGCACGCAGTCGGAACGGTCCCTGGAAACCCTTGAGGACCTCATCGCAGCGGCCCATGCTTCAGGCTTGCGGGTGCTGGTGAGGGTTTTTATTCCCGAGGATGACGAGGAACTGGAACCCGTCGAAAGCCCACCCCTTCTCCCGCTTGAGCACGACGCAAGCCAACTGCAGGAACAAGTGCAGACCCTTTTGGAGATGGGTGCGGACGGTGTCGATTTGGGGAAGTTGGAGGAGGACCTTGGGGGTTCCGACGCCAGCGCCAAAGCCCGGGCGTTCACCGAGACTGTTCAGGAATTGCTCGCGGATGTAACACTTGCTGGTGACAGCACCGTCCTTTCGGCAGCGGTGAGCACGCAGCCTCGGGACGCGGCACAACGCCACCTCACCGAGGAATGGTTCCACCACTTGCGCGATGACTCACTGATCGTCAGCCCGTGGGACGCCGATGAACTAAGTCGCCAGATTGTCAATACGTACTCTGATCGGGACCCTTTGGGGCAGTCAGCGGCGTGGAGATATTCGATGCCACGCTGGTCCCCTTCTCCGCTGGCACGCGATTCCGAGAGCGTTGGTTGGGCTGCTCACCCCGACGGTGATGACCGCGAAATGGCGATGATGCTGCTGGTGCTCGCCTTGCCGGGGGCGGCATATGTGCCTTTCCTCCATGTTGGTGGCGGGGTGAAAGCAGGCAAACGCAAGTCTGGTCCGCTCAAGTTCAGTTTCGCGAAAGGCCGGGGCGCCCAGTTCCGTTCCCGCATCGCGAGGGACGCCATTTCTTTGCGTCACCGTCTTGATCTGGGTGAAACTGCGTTGGCCTCCGTCGAAGGACTTGACTGGGCGAACGTGAACACGGCAGTCATGTTGGCCGGCCCGGTGATGGTGGTTCTCAACACTGGAACAGACACCGTGACTGTCCCACCTGAGCATCGGCTGGCGTTGTCCTCGGAACCATACCCGCGGGTGACAGATGACGGGTCTTTGGTTCCCCCGAACACGTGCGCGTGGTTTCACACCGCGGCTCACCGGCCGGAAGGGCCTGTCGCGTACCGCTAACCAGGCAGGTTCTGCTCCGAACAGGACTGTTCCAACTCAGCAAGGGTTGGTTGTCCAGGAGCGGAACTTTCGCTGACGGACGCAAATGAGAACGCGTTTTGGGTGGCCCTTGCCCCCAACCGTGTCTCCTTCCCTACTGAGCCCATTCCGATCACGACGGTAGGGGCTGACAGTGCCGCAGCCCAGTCTTGGACGGCATGGATCTTCTCTAGATCTGTTTGGTCGGCGACCATCGCTGCGACCTTAGAGACCTCAGCCCCGCTCTTGGTCATCCGAAGAATCTGTTTCTTCAAAAGAGCCTCATCAACGGGCGGCTGGAAGTCGTGGAAGGATGCGACGACAAGCACCTGGTGTCCCACTTCCACAATGAGCACATCCGCGTCCGGGCGCTCAATCTCTATGTCGACCATGTCGGCCCACCGGGCAACTGATTTGACGGCGCGCTCATAGTGGCTCTGCTCTGCGGGGGTGGAAACGTTCAGTCCTCCCCCCTCATCGGATGTCCTCCAGGTCGCCAGAACCGGAGTTCCGAACTTGGTGCGCAGGGCACGTCCCAGGTCTTCAATTACTTGCAGGTTTTGTTCCTCGGCAGGCAGCAGATCTAGGCGCCATTCCACCAAGTCCGCCCCCGCCTCAGCGACCGCGCGCCACTGGGGGGCAACTTCCGCAAGTGACGTCGCCACGACCGGCGCAATCGTTGTCAGTCCGCCGCGGGATAAAACCGCGCGCAGTTGGCTGCGCTCCAGTTCGGGGGATTCTAGTTCCAGTGGTTTAGATTCCGGTTGCAGCGGCTCCTGCTCTGGGCGGGACTGGCCCTTCTGTTCGCTTTCGCTACCCACCTGACACTCCATCCTCGGCTTCCCACAGCCCCGCTCTTTCTTCGTCCGAGAGTACGCGTGAGTCCAACCAACCGTGCGGCAAGTGTGGTTTCTTTTGGGTTCCCGCCCGTCCCCGCGTGCCTTCGGCAGCCGCAGGGTATTCCTGTTTCAGGTCCAGTGCTGCCAGTCGGTCCTCAAGTTCAGTCATGGAGCCAACCAGGTTTAGGTTGCGGCGTGCCTGTCCTCCAACGGAGAACCCGCGCAGGTACCAGCCCACGTGTTTGCGCATCTCTCGCATAGACCGGTCCTCGTCACCACTGTTGGCAACGCTTTGTCGGGCGTGTTCCACGATGATTTCGGAGACCTCACGCAACGAGGGGGTGCTGTGATCATCAAACCCCCACATCGCCGACGTCAGGTCTGAGAACAGCCAGGGACGACCCTGGCATCCTCGTCCCACAATCACCGCGTCACATCCGGTCTGCTTCATCATCGCGGTTGCGTCGGCGGCACTGAAAACGTCCCCGTTCCCAAACACTGGGATCGTGACCGTGTCCTTTAGCTTCGCGATCCAGTCCCACTGGGCGCTACCCGAGTAATACTGCCTCTGGGTGCGGGCGTGAAGCCCCACCGCGGCAACCCCTGCACGCTGGGCGATGAGGGCAGCGTCGATCGCGGTGACATGATCGTCGTCAATGCCAATGCGCATCTTTATTGTGACTGGCACGTTCACTTGCCGGCTTCTGGCCGCCTTCTCAACGGACCCCACAACTTGGTTGACGATCTGCTCAAAGAGGTCTTTCTTCCACGGGATCGCTGCCCCGCCACCCTTGCGAGTAACTTTTGGAACCGGGCAGCCAAAGTTCAGGTCAATGTGGTCCGCCAGGCCACGCTCTACCAGCATTCCGGCGGCCCGCGACAGCGAGGTGGGGTCCGTTCCATAAAGTTGCACGGACCGGACCCTCTCACTGGGATCTGGACGCACCATTGACCAGGCGCGATCACTACCTTCCAACAGCGCGCGGGCCGTCACCATTTCAGCCACGTAAAGTCCGGAAGGGGCATCCACGTGTGGCACCGCGTCTTGCAGGAGTGCGGGGCAGTGCTGCGCGAGGGGACGCTCACCGAACTGTCGGCAAATCTTTCGAAACGCCTGGTCGGTCACGCCGGCCATGGGCGCCAAAATCACCGGGGTGTGAACCCGAATGTCGCCAAGTTCTATGAGCGCCGGGGCGCTTGGAGGGTTAGCTATGCGACTTCCAACCGGTCCAGAAGCCATGACCTCACCTCAGATATCGGGATGCGCACCTGCTTCATCGAGTCGCGTTCGCGAATGGTGACCGCGTTGTCTTCAACCGAGTCGAAGTCGTAGGTGATGCAGAACGGGGTCCCGATCTCATCTTGGCGGCGGTAGCGGCGCCCAACCGCACCGGTCTCGTCATAATCCACATTCCACAGTTCACGCAGTTCGGATGCCAGCTCCTTGGCGGGGCCAACCAGTTCTTCCTTCCGGGAAAGCGGGAGAACCGCGGCTTTAACCGGGGCGAGGCGAGGATCCAAACCCAGCACCACACGCTTTTCCACGCCACCCTTAGCCGTGGGAGCCTCATCTTCCCGGTATGCCTCTACCAAGAACGCCATCAGCGAGCGGGTCAGCCCTGCGGAAGGCTCAACCACGTACGGGGTCCACCGCTCCCCTGTTGTCTGATCGAAGTAGTCGAGCTTTGCGCCAGAAGCCTCCGAGTGAACGGTCAGGTCATAGTCCGTTCGGTTCGCGATGCCTTCCAGTTCGCCCCAGTCCGAGCCCTGGAACCCGAACGTGTACTCAATGTCGATTGTTGACTTTGAGTAGTGGGACCGCTTCTCCGCGGGGTGCTCATACAAACGCAGGTGTTCCCGTTTGATCCCCAGATCCACATACCAGTTCAGTCGCTCTTCAATCCAGTACTGGTGCCATTCCTCATCGGTGCCGGGTTCAACAAAGAACTCGAGTTCCATCTGCTCAAACTCACGGGTCCGGAAAATAAAGTTGCCCGGCGTGATTTCATTTCGGAAAGACTTACCGATCTGGGCGATGCCGAACGGGGGCTTCTTCCGCGCCGCGGTCATCACGTTCTGGTAGTTGACGAAGATGCCCTGCGCCGTTTCGGGACGCAGGTAGTGCAGCCCGGTCTCATCATCAACGGCACCCAGGTAGGTCTTCATCAAACCGGAGAAAGCACGCGGCTCAGTCCACTGTCCTCGCGTGCCACAGTTGGGGCACGCAATCTCAGACAACTCAACTGAGGATTCAGCAACATCATGCTTTTCCGCGTAGTTCTCCACCAACTGGTCCTCACGGAACCGGTTGTGGCACTTCAAGCATTCGATCAGCGGGTCCGTGAACGCTTCAACGTGGCCCGAGGTTTCCCACACCTTCGTCGGCAGAATAATCGATGAGTCAATCCCAACAACGTCGTTGCGCCTACGCACCATGGCCTTCCACCACTGGCGCTTGATGTTCTCCTTCAGTTCCACCCCGAGCGGACCGTAGTCCCAGGCGGAGCGAGTCCCTCCATAAATCTCTCCCGCAGGGAAAACAAAGCCCCGCCTCTTGGCGAGGTTGATGACAGCATCTAACTGGCGAACGTCTCGACTCACGTCCAACTCCTTGATCAGGTAAGCCTTCAGGGTCCCACTCTGGATTGAGTGATCCTGGGCTGAGTTCCGGGGGCAAGTCTACCGACCCACCCCGACACTTCTAAACCACGTCGCAACGTGGACGGCTCACCCCTTCTTGACAATCGTTCTCATCATGCCGAAGCTGAGTGGGTGATTTTAGAAGAGGCCCCCTCCCCGCTTGGGTCTGGGGACCCTGCGTCTGGGAAACCGCGTCCGGTGGTTCGTTTCGAGGACCTTGAAGTTGGTTACGGACGCAACACGGTCCTCCACGACATAACAACCCAGGTTGAAGCAGGTGAATGCGTAGCCATCACCGGCAACAACGGGAGCGGCAAATCCACTCTGGTAAACGCGCTGGTTGGGATCATCCCCTTTCAAAGAGGTGAGATAGACCTGCTCGGATACGTGCGTGAAGCCGGGCAGAAGCCCCGCGGTGAGAGACCGTGGAACAAACTCGGCTACGTTCCCCAAAGGTTACGGGCCACGGGTGGCATCGACGCCAGCGTCGCAGAAGTAGTCCAGGCTGGCTTGTTGGGGGTTGGCTCTCTTCGACCTCCACGGAATTGGCGTGAACAGGTGCGCCAAGCCCTCGACCGGGTGGGACTCCGACACCGGGAGAACGACAAATTCGCTGTCCTGTCTGGGGGCCAGCAGCAGCGGGGCCTGATTGCTCGCGCCCTGATCCGCAACCCGGAACTGGTGATCTTTGACGAACCTTTGGCAGGTCTTGACGCTCACAACCGGGAACGACTGGCAGAACTAATCGGGGAACACCAAAACGCCGGTGGCACCTCTTTAATTGTGCTCCACGAACTTGGGGAACTGAGGCCACTCATCACCCGCGAAATCCGCATTGCTTCGGGCCACATCGTTCACGACGGCCCCTGCACACACGTCAGCCACGTTGACTTTGACGGCCCTTGGGTTTCCGAGCGGTGGAACGACATGATTGGTGACGATCCTCGATGATCGACTTTCTCAGTTCCCCACTGTTTATCCGCTCCGTGCTTGCCGCTCTCCTAGTGGGCATTAGTGCCCCCGTTGTTGGGTCCTACCTGGTGAACCGGCGCCTTTCCATGCTGGGTGACGGGATCGGACACGTGGCCCTGACAGGTGTTGCCCTCGGCTGGGTTGTCGGGTCGGCAGCAAACATTGTGCCCATCGACAAACTGGCCGTGCCGGGCGCCTTGGTGGCGTCAATCGGTGCCGCAGTGATCATCGAGTTGGTCCGACGATCGGGCCGCACCTCGGCCGACGTGATCCTGGCGATCCTCTTCTACGGCGGCATTGCGCTGGGCGTGGTGCTGATTGGTTTAGCCGGGGGGACGTCTACGCAGTTGAACTCTTACCTGTTCGGATCTCTTGCGACGGTTTCAACCGGTGACCTCATCTTGATCGCGGTGATGGCGGTCCTCATCTTCGTGTTTGGGGTGGGGTTGAGAGCGGCGTTGTTTGTGGTGACCTCGGACGAGGATTTTGCCACCGCCACCGGCCTCCCCGTCGACCGACTGTCGATGCTGGTTGCCATCATGTCAGCCGTGACTGTGGCAGTGTCCATGCGGGTGGTAGGAGCGCTCCTCGTATCAGCGCTAATGATTGTTCCAATCGCAATCACACAAATGTTCGCCCGTTCTTTCCGTTCCACCATGGTGATCGGCTCCATTTTGGGTGCAATCCTGTGCGTCACCGGCCTCCTAATCACGTATCAGGTAGACATTTCCCCGGGCGCCACAATCGTCGTTTTGGCAGTGACCATCTACGCGGCACTGTTCGTGTTCAAATCAATCGCGGAACGACTCCGGCCCCGCACCCGCGCCACCCAGGACTGAGCGCAGTGCCGAAGGAAACAAACGTGCCCGAGCCTAAGCCGCGGATGACAAAGCAGAGAATCGCCGTCCTCCGAACTCTGGAGGAAGACGACTCTTTCAGGTCCGCCCAACAGGTCCACCAAACCTTGCTTGACGCGGGTGAAACCGTCGGCCTAGCGACCGTCTATCGGAACCTCCAGTCCCTTGAGGAAGCGGGCCGGGTTGACACCGTTCGAGCAGCGGACGGGGAACTGCTTTTCCGACTGTGCGAGGAACCCGGCCACCACCACCACCTGGTGTGTGAAAAATGCGGCAGGACGGAAGAAATTGACCTCAAGGGGGTCGAGGAACTGCTGGTGTCAACCGCCGCCAAAAAAGGATATTCCCTGACCACGCACGAGTTGGAACTCTACGGCACCTGTTCCAACTGCCAATAGGACGCTAGGATAGAAGTCCAGATTTCCCAAGAATTCGAGGCAAACATAATATGCCAGCACCCGAATGGGCCCAAAGTGGGCTGCCGCTCGTTGGATTCCTTCTCTTCATCGTGTTCTGGCGAGCGCAAACCACCTACTGGATTGCCCGGTCGGTGCCGTCGATGGTCGTGGCGGCCTCGGGAAAATTCCCCTGGTTGAAGGGAATTGCGAATTGGGCCAGCGGACCCGTCCCGAAAAAAGGGGCGCAGATCCTGGAACGCTCCGGCATCATCATCATTCCCCTGTCGTTCCTGACCGTTGGGTTGCAGACAGCGATACTTGCCGGGGCAGGACTGGTCCGAATGAACTGGACCAAGTTCACCCTCGCCATGATCCCCGGCTGCATCGCTTGGGCGTTCCTCTACGGTTACGGACTGCTTGCCGTTTGGACTGCGGCCGTTGGCGCGGTGGCGGGAAATCCGTGGGCATGGGTGGCACTGGGCGTGATGGGGATCCTCGCAACCACCTTTGTCCTGCTACGGCGCAGACGGGGCAAGGTCGACGGCCCCTCCGAATCGCCGGTTGCGTTTCCCGTAAGCGATTAGCCGCTCCCACAGCTGTGCCCGCCCGAAGTCCGGCCACGCGGTTTCAACAAAGTCCAGTTCCGCATACGCCAACTGCCACAGCAGGAAGTTCGAGATCCGCTGCTCCCCCGAAGTCCTAATCAACAAGTCAACATCGGGAGTGTCCGGCAAATACAGGTGCGACGCCAGAGCCGCCTCCCCAATCGAGGACGCCTTCCGTTTACCGGCGGCCACTTCCTCCGCAAGCGCTCGGGCGGCATCGGCGATTTCTGCCCTACCCCCGTAGTTCACGCAGAGCAGCAGTTGGGTTTTGGTGTTGTGTTTGGTTTTTTCCTCGGCCACCCGTAGTTCTTTGATGACAGATTTCCAGAGGCGGGGTTCGCGGCCCACCCAACGCACTCGTACGCCCCACTCACCCAACCGGTCTGTGTGCCTCCGAATGGTTTCGCGGGAGTACCCCATCAGGAATCGAACTTCGCTGGGTGAGCGACGCCAGTTCTCCGTCGAGAACGCGTACATCGACAGGTACTTCACGCCCGCTTCAACTGCCCCCGCAACAGTGTCCATGAGTGAGAGTTCACCCGCCTTGTGTCCTTCGGTACGAGGCAACCCGCGAGCGTTCGCCCACCGCCCATTTCCATCCATGATGAGGGCAACGTGCTTCGGAACATTTCCGAGCAACTCCGGTGGTACCTTAGCGTGACCCTGCCCGGGCGCGGCCAGCGGAGCGGGGTGAGGGGTGATGATTTTCGTGGACATCAAAAACTCCCGGAGGTAGCGAAAGGAAGGGACCGCAGTTTCTGTTCAAGATGCCACTGGGTCCAATGCCCCGCCAAGGTTTGGGCTTCTTCCCAAAGGTGCGGTGAGGTGGCCTCGGCCGTATCCCAGTCACCAGATGTTAGTGCGTCCATGAGCGTCAACAGTTCCGGGTCCACGCGAACACCTGACGCGGGCCCGCAAACCTCACACACAGCGCCACCTTGAGATGTTGAAAAGTAGGTGAGCCCCTGATCCTCTCCACAGAGAACGCAGGACGTCAGGGTTGGGCTCCACCCTTCCAGACCCACCGCTCTCAGAAGGTAGGCCGCCCCCACCAGCGTCGGGGGATGCGAGGACGAGGCAAGCGAATGCAAAGCCCCGTGGAGGAGATCGAATTGTTCGGGGACGGGATCCTCATTCCCCTCGCTTATCTTTTGGGCCGCTTCCACCAGCAGTTTCGCGTTCGTGAATGCCGAGTAGTCCGCTGCCAAACTGTCGGAGTAGGCGCTCACAGTTTCCGCCTGGGTGACGGTGTGTAGCCCCGGGCCTCGGTGACATTGGATGTCTACGAGGTTGAACGAACTCAGGCGCGCCCCAAACTTCGATGAAGTTCTTCTTACGCCTTTCGCGACGGCTCTTATCTGCCCGGAGGACCGTCCAAGCAGGACGAGGATCCGATCGGCCTCCCCCAACTTGTAGGTTCGAAGCACAATCGCCCTGTCGCGATAGGTTCTTAACACCACGTCATTATCGCACCAGGGCTCCCCGCCGCGGGGAGGCCGCCGGGCGGTGTCGGTCTGGTGAGTCGCACGCAGTCCGACAGGAGCAGCCGCCACCCACAGCCCGACCGAAGCGGGGCAAAGGTTAGTCGACGGTGTCGACCTGGCCCCGCCCCAGGGCCCGGTTCAGCGCAGAAATCACTGCCTTGTAGCTGGCCCTGCCAATGGAGGAGTCAATCCCCACCCCCCACACAACGTTCCCGTCAAGTTCCGCTTCGATGTAGGCCGCGGCTTTTGCGTCCCTACCCGAGCCCATTGCGTGTTCGGAGTAGTCAAGGATGTGGAGGTCGAAGCCGCGGGCTCGCAGCGCCCCCACGAAGGCGTCCACCGGGCCGGACCCGACCGCTTCCAGTTCCACCCGCTCCCCGTTGTCGAAGACTTCAGCGCGTAGGTGTGCTCCATCCTCGTCCGCCTCCACTGAGGTCTTACCGAGCACAAACCGACCCCACGGTTCCAACCCTTCAGCGGCGTCCGTCGGAAGGTAAGCGTCCGCGAAGATACGCCACATGGTGTCGACGCTGACTTCTCCGCCCTCGGACTCCGTTTCTCCCTGAACAATCTTGGAGAACTCGATTTGCAGCCGCCTCGGCAGTTCTAGGTTGTGGGCAGATGCCATCAAGAACGCAACCCCGCCCTTGCCGGACTGGGAGTTGACGCGGACAACAGCCTCATAGGAGCGCCCCACGTCTGCCGGGTCGATCGGCAAGTACGGGATCTGCCAGGCGACAGCAAGGTCGTTCCCACCCGCCGCAGCAACCGCCTTGTCCCGCGCCGCGAAGCCCTTCCTGATCGCGTCTTGGTGGGAGCCGGAGAACGACGTGTAAACCAGGTCGCCGGCGTAAGGGGCACGGTCATGGACACCCATGCCGGTGCAGTATTCGACAGTCCGCCGAATGTCGTCAATGTCAGACAGGTCCAGGTGCGGGTCGATGCCCTGGGTGTAGAGGTTCAGTGCCAGCGTCACCAGGTCGACGTTTCCGGTGCGTTCCCCCTGACCGAACAGGCAGCCCTCAACCCGGTCGGCACCGGCAAGCATCGCAAGTTCTGCGGAGGCAACCCCGGTTCCACGGTCATTGTGGGGGTGAACGGACACTGTCACGTGTTCACGCCTGCTCAGGTTGCGTGACATGTACTCAATCTGGTCGGCGTAAACGTTCGGGGTGGAACGCTCAACTGTGGCGGGCAGGTTCAAAATGATTTCCCGGTCCGGCCCCGGCTGCCACACATCCATCACGGCTTCGCAGATCTCCAACGCGAAGTTCTGCTCCGTGTCGATGAAGATCTCGGGAGAGTATTCCAGCCCAACCACGGTTCCATCCAGGATCCGGTCGGCTTCTTCCATAATCTGTTTCACCGCGGCCGTCGCAAGGTCGATGGTGCCCTGCTTGTCATTGCCGAATACCACTTCGCGGAAGAACGGCGAGGTGGCGTTGTAAACATGAACGGTTGCCCGCTCAAAACCCACCAGTGCCTCGATTGTGCGGGTGATGATGTCGGCCCGCGCCAGTGTCAGCACGCTAACGGTGACGTCCGAGGGGACCGCATTCGTCTCAATCAGCGACCTCACAAAGTCAAAATCTGTCTGCGAGGCCGCGGGGAACCCGATCTCTATTTCTTTGAACCCCATGCGAACCAGGAGGTCAAACATCAGGCGTTTGCGTGCCGGGTCCATCGGCTCAACCAACGCCTGGTTGCCGTCACGAAGGTCGGTGGAAAGCCAGCGGGGCGCAGAAACAATTTCTTTGTCAGGCCACTGCCGGTCCAACACTTCGACTGGGTTTGACTCAAGAAACGGGCGGTATTTCGCAATCGGCATCCCTGAGGGTTGTTGTGCGTTGCGAGGGCCACTTGTGATCATCGGAGCTTCCTTCTTCTCATATTCCTAGATGATCGGAACATCAAACTCCGCGGTGTGTTTTCCGATCAGAATCGAGACACGCCGCGGCAGCCAAGGAGCAGCTTCACCATTTGCTTCACCCACGCAATGTAACTTGATCCGGCTTCCTTGTGCAATCGGGTTTCAAACTGAGACCGGAAAGCACGGCACCGAACAACGCGGGATTCTCCTCAGTCCATTCGCAACGCGGCCACGGGGTCCTTCTTCGCAGCGATGCGCGAGGGGATAACCCCAGCAATCAACGTCAGCACCATAGACAGTGCGACGAGGGCTAACGCTGCACCCCACGGCAAGGTCGCAGACACTGTATCTATTCCTGTGAGCCGGTGGATCAGCGCGTTTGCTGGGATCAGCAACAGCAAGGTGACACCGATGCCGAGGACCCCAGACAGGGCTCCGATGATCAGGGTTTCGGCGTTGAACACCTCGGAAATGTTACGTTTCGAAGCACCCACCGAACGCAAGATGCCGATTTCTTTGGTCCGTTCCAGAACGGAGATGAACGTGATGATGCCAGTCATGATCGAAGAGACAACCAGGGACACTGCGACGAAGGCGATGAGCACATAGGAGATGACGTTGATAATCGTCGTGACGGTCGACATCAGCAAACCTACGAAGTCGGTGTAGGTGATTTGGTTCTCGGTGCTCGCAGCCTCGTTGTACTCCGTGATCGCCTCGGCAATGCCATCTTTGTCTTCGAAACTGTCTGCGTACAGATCGATTGAAGATGGGGCCGCCATGTCTACGACCCCGAAGTTGGAAAGGTTTGAGTCGTAGGTGCCACCAGCCAGTTGTGTTTCGAACACGTTCAGGAGGAATTCGCGGTCGGGATCCTCGTTCAGATAGTTGTCAATCCACATCGCTAGTTCCTCATCGGTCGTTGGAACCATAGGAATCGCGCCGACCTCCGCACCCGGCATCCCGGCCGTAGGGTCAGCTCCTTCCGGTTCTTCCGCGGCCTGAGCCATCATCAAGGTTCGCGCAAGGCTGGCCTTTTCCTGGACCGTGCGCGAACGCAGGTAGGTGAGGGCTTCGGCGACCTTCTCATCGTCGGTGTCCGTGGAAAACGCTGCCCCTGTCAAAATGTTGGTTTCCGGGTCCGCTTCCTGTGCCACCACAACAGGGCTCTGGTTTGTGTGCTCTACGACGTAGTTGGTGAGCAGGTTGGTGTAACCGATTGGGGCGGACATTGGATTATCGCTGCTCGCCTCCAGCGGCTTGATGATTCCGGCGATGACGAGGTCTTTACCTTTTTCTTCCACCAACTTTTCAACGTCGTCATCCGCGGTGATTTGGGAAAATGTTCCGTCGGATTCTTCTTGGTAGTAGTCCGAGGCGGTCAGCATTTTGAAGGTGTAACCAACCAGGTCCGTATACTCCCACTGATATTCAGGGAAATTGGGGGTCTCGCCGGAATCCAACGCTTCCAGAATCTCTTTGTAATCTTCCGACGGCAAAATCCCCAGGGTATACAGGACCGAAGTCTGCACCTCATTGTTCTGGTCCAGGATCAGTACCAACTCGTCCTCGGATGCGGGCCAGGACCCGGCAAGCAACTGGTAGTTGTCTTCAATGATGGCGCTGAGCGGTTCCCCGTCTGGACCTGGGATGAGTTCTTGGAACGAGGGGGTGCTGGGCATTTCACCAATGTTCGTCGACCCCACGGTGCCGATGGCTCCCGAAGTTGGGGCCTGGCCGGTAAACAACGGTGAGTTACTTGTCATCATCGTGAACATGTTGACAGCCCCGCTGGAGGAACCAGCGGACTCAAAAGTTGAGCCATCAGAGTTCACCAGCACCCCGTCCGGGTCGTATGAATACGCGGCAAACGACACTGGGTAGGAATAAACCGCGCCGTGCTCCCCCAGGTACTGGTGGATGGGACTGCTCGGGTCATCCAAATACTCTTTGAACGCAGTCAGGTTGTTGACTGAGATGCTGGAAACCATCGTGCTGGCCGTCTCAAGTCCCATGGAGTTCGAGTGCACGCCGTCAAGTTCATGGTCCACGTGGTCTCGAGTGTTTTCGTCGCCCGCGCCCATGAGCCCGGACAGGTCCAGCGCTTGGGCGTTAATGCTGATGGGGTAGGCGACCATAGTCTCGCGCTGAATGTCGCCAATATAGTTGTTGACCCCGTTGGAAAGGGAGAGGATCAGCGCAATCCCAATGATGCCAATCGAACCGGCAAAAGAGGTTAGGAATGTGCGACCCTTTTTCGTCAGCAGGTTGTTGAAGCTAAGCGACAGTGACGTCCAAAACGACATGGACGCCTTCTTCAACGCTTTGGATTTCTTGGAGCGGCGCCCCGGCCTACTCGTCACCGGGGTAAAGGGGTTGGAGTCCGAGGTGACCTTGCCGTCGCGCAGCGTGACGATTCGGGTGGCGTATTCCTCGGCCAACTCCCCATTGTGGGTGACCATGACCACCAGTCGGTCTTTCGCCACTTCTTTCAGCAACTCCATGATTTGTTTGGAGGTCACTGAGTCCAGGGCGCCAGTGGGTTCATCAGCGAGGAGAACCTCGGGATCGTTGACGAGGGCACGAGCGATCGCCACCCGCTGCATCTGACCACCGGATAGTTGGTTCGGCCGCTTATGTGTTTGGTCCCCCAGTCCCACCGATTCCAACGCTTCACGCGCCCGTTGGCGTCGTTCCGTCTTAGAAATACCGGAGATGGTCAGAGCCAACTCTACGTTGGCCAGCACTGACTGGTGTGAGATCAGGTTGTAACTTTGGAATACGAAACCGACGAAGTGGTTTCGGTAAGTGTCCCAATCCCGATCAGTGAAGTCCTTCGTGGACACCCCGTTGACGATGAGGTCACCGCTGTCGTAGCGGTCTAAGCCCCCGATGATGTTCAGAAGCGTCGTTTTCCCAGAGCCAGAGGGACCAAGGACGGCAACGAACTCGCTGTCACGCAGGTTTAGGGTTACCCCGTCAAGGGCGGTCTGAATCAGATCCCCGGTTACGTACTCCTTCTTGATGTCAACGACGTCAAGCATGTGGTTGCCCCTTAGCGTTCTATGCCATTTTGGTTCTCTCGGCCCGAACGGACCTGCGCCAACCGGCCATAGAACCGGCAAAATCACTCACGGGTGTTGATGTTAATGCCACCAGTAACAAGATGGCGACGGTCAAGTCTGACAGGGCGTGGAGGTCCATGGCAATACCGCCGGCAACCCATTTCCAGCCAACGTAGATGATGTCTGCCCCCAGCACCAGCATCAGCGCTGTCCGGGCACCGCCGTAACCGTTCCACATCCCGATCCCCAGCGCCACCACCAAGACGATAACGGCGATGTCCGCTGCGACCAGCACCCAACTAGCGGCCCCCTCACCCAACAGGGTTTGGAGCCCCCCCATTGGTGCTCCGCTGATTGGCCCAGCCCACTTGGAGTCCTGGAAAACCATGGTGAGGACCGCAGAGACCATCAGAAGAACCATTAGGACCGCTGAAATGTAAAGTTCGGGGGGACGAGGGATTTTCGCCAAAGCCTTCTTTTCTTCTTCTGGCTCGTCGCCCTGTTTCTGTGGCTCATCTTCCTGCTGTGGTTCGTCCTTCGCGGTTTCCGGAGGCATCTGTTCCAGGTAGATGACGGGCAGGTCACCGTCGGTCTCGATCAGGTCACCGCCCCCATTTCGGGCGTGGTAAGCAGTAGAGAAGTCTTTGATAACAACCACGTGCATGTCTGGTTCAACGGCTTGCAGGGTCGCGATCACGTGGTCGCGTTCCCCATCAATGTCGGAACTGATCTTGTGGGTCACCTGCAACGTAAAGAGGGAAAGGCCAACCGACTTGTCGTAGGAGGCTGCGGCAAGCCAATCCACTCGCCGCCCGCCCGGCAAAGGCCAATCCGGCGGACACTTCCAAAACCGGATGTGGTGGCGCTTCCCAGGGCTTCCATCAACCTGCTGCTGGTAGGCGAAATCCTGTGGGCGCCCGAAAAGCATGAGGGTTGAAACAGGTGCCTTCGAGTAGGAACGCCCCGCCAGGGTTGCCCCAACAATCTTCAAAGAAGACTTGAGCGACAACGGGTCCGCCAACTCCCAGCCGGCAGCCTGCATGGCTTGGTGGATGGAATCCTCGGACCCCTCAAACGCCAGATTTATGGCGTCCCCAAGTAGCCCGTATTCGGTGCGGGAACGCCCAATGAAGTAGTAGGGAACGTAGAGGGTGGTAAGCACCTTGTGGAACCTTGGGAGCACCCAGTACGCCAGAATCGCCCACAGCAACACCAGGTAGACGATGGCTAACCAGTGGATTTTCCGGGTGTCCTCGAACACCATCCACAGCAACCAGATCGCTGCCACACCCGCATACAGAAAGAAGAAACCGTTGATCAGCGCAACCACGCGGGCGTGCTGGCGGTGCTTCTCTACGTCCTGAAGTTTCAGGTCCTTACTGTGGCTGCGGGTGGGGTCGACAACGCTCATACGTAACCCTCAGAAGCCCATCCTGTTAAGCGCCTTGGGGTCTGTCTGCCAGTTCTTCGCCACCGTGACGTGCAAGTGCAAGTAGACGCGACGACCCAACAATGCCTCAATCTCCTTCCGGGCCTGCGTCCCCACCTGCTTCAACCGCGACCCGCCCTTGCCGATGACAATGGCTTTTTGAGAGTCACGCTCAACAAAGATAGTGACGTGAACGTCTAAGAGTCCGGGTTTGCCGTCTTTGCTGGGCCTCTCGATGATCTCGTCAACCCGCACCGCCAGAGAGTGCGGCAGTTCGTCCCGGACCCCTTCCAGGGCTGCTTCACGCACAAACTCTTGGATGAGGGTTTCGTCGCTCTCATCAGTGACCTCATCCGCCGGGTAGAGCTGGGGGGACAGAGGAAGGTTCTCGATCAGAACCTGGGTCAGGGTTTGGAGGTTTTCGTCTTTCTGAGCGCTGACAGGCACAATCGCGTCCCAGTCATAAAGGCCATCGACTTCCATCAGATGCTCCGCCAGGCGCCCCTGCGAGACCTTATCGATCTTGGTTGCCACCGCAATCATCTTCGTTCGACCACGAAGGGCTTCTTTCGTTATGAACTTGTCCCCCGGACCGACTTTCTGGTCGGCAGGGAAACACACTGCTACCGCGTCAACATCGACCAATGCCTCTTGGACCATGTCGTTCAGCCGCTTACCCAGCAGCGTGCGAGGACGGTGATATCCGGGTGTGTCAACCAGGATTATCTGCCCATCGGGCTTGGTCACAATGCCCCGAATGTTATGGCGAGTCGTCTCCGGCCGCATTGAAGTGATCGCAATTTTGGTTCCCACCAGCGCGTTTATCAGGGTCGACTTACCGACGTTTGGCCGCCCGACAATCGCCACGAACCCTGCGCGGTAGTCAGGATCACTGTCGCCAAGCCCACCCACGTTTGAATCCAGCGTGCCTGGCTCTTGATCACTCATAGTTGTTGTTCTCCTGAACTTTCTGCTTTGTCTGCTGCTTCGTCGGAGCCCTCGGTCTCCTCCGTCGTTTGCGGGTCGATTTTCTCTACCCTAATCGTGGTGATCTGCTTGCGCCGGCCCACCTGGTCGCCGGCCCGCAGGTGCAGATCCCCAACCGTTGCCTCGGCGCCAGGAAGCACCACCTTGCCGATCGCTTTCGACAGCAGTCCCCCCACCGAGTAAACGTCGTCATCTTCGATCCGGGTGTCCGTCAAGTCCGCCAAATCGTCGAGGGAGTACGAGGAGGAAACAACCCAAGTCGCCGGTCCGATCTGCGCGGGGAAGGTTTGCGGACGGTCGTGTTCATCAACCAGTTCCCCGACGACTTCTTCCAAGATGTCTTCAACCGTCACCAGGCCGGCGATGCCCCCGTACTCGTCAACCACCAACGCCAGGTGCGTGTTGCTGGCTTGCATGACGCGAAGCTCGTCGTCTGCCAGCTTCATCTCGGGAACAAACTGTGCCGTGCGCATCAGGTCAGAAACCTTGGTTTCAGCCCCATTCGGCGAGGTGTGCACACGCTTGGCGGTGTCTTTGAAGTACAGGACCCCCACCACGTCATCAATGTTCTTCCCAATGACGGGGATCCGAGAAAAACCTGACTCCACAAACAACGAGAGCGCATCTTCAGCCGTTTTATTCGCGGAGATGGTCACCATTTCCCCGCGCGGAACCATCACTTCACCGATGCGGGTCTGACCCAATTCCAGCACCGAGCGGAGGTACTCGCGGTCTTCTTCTTCGAGGGCTTCCGGACTTCCCTCGGACACCTCATCAGCAAGTTCCAACAGGTCTTCGGCAAGGTCAAGGCGAGACCAGGTCTCCTCGGACACCTCTTCCTCCCGATGGCGGCGCTTGCGTGACTTCATCGCCAAAACCTTGGTGTTCCCAAGCAGCCGGTTCGCCATCGGCGCGCCAGCCAAAGCAACAGTCACGTAGCGGTCCCCGCGCAGCATCGCGTTGAGTGCCCCAAAAGACAGGGTTCCCACAAACGCCACCACCAGCAGCGTAAGCAGCAGTGTCAGCCACCAGGGAATGTCGGCACGCTCAAACTGGGAAAGACAAACCGCTGCGATCAGCACGGTTCCCAACCCCTGTGCCAGGCCACGCGGCACCGCAAGCGCCAGCCCCGCACCTTTCCGGCTGGCCACGGTCTCCCGCAGCGCCGTGGCGTTCCTGCGCCCCTCTTCTTCTAGGTCTTCGGCGTAAGCCAACGACATGCGTCCCAGGGCCACATCGACCGCGTTGATCCAGGTCGCCAGGAAAATGGCGGCAACCCCGATGAGTCCCAGAACGATGGCGACGGGGGCGCTGGTCAGAGTTTCCATTGGGTCCTTTCCTATTTCGCGTTCCTACTTCGCGTCAAACTGAGCTTGAGGGAACACTCAGATTTTGGGGAACTCTCAATCTCCGCCCTCTCGAGTAGCTACCGGGTGGCGAGGAACGACAGCAACAGTTTGCGTTGAAGTTCGAACATGAGTTCTTTTTCCTCGGGCTCCGCGTGATCGTAGCCCAGAAGGTGGAGGATGCCGTGGGTGGCGAGAAGGAGCATCTCCTCCTCGTGCGAATGCCCCGCCATGATGGCCTGGTCCTCCGCCACGTCCGGGCAGATGCAAATGTCGCCGAGGACACCGCCGGGGGACGGTTTGAACGCAGTGCCCGGCCGCAACTCATCCATGGGGAAACTCATCACGTCGGTGGGGCCGGCCAGCCCTAACCATTTCGCGTGGAGTTCCTCCATCGGGTCCGGCTCGATGAACATGATGCACAGGTCTGTGCGAGGAGAGACGTGCATCTGGTGCAGAACGTATTCGGCGAGGGCAACGAATTCGGTGCCGTCAATCGCATACTCGGTCTCATTTATGACTTCGATTGTCATGGTCTACCTATCAAACCTCTTCCGGCTCGAACCGCTTCCGGCCGAGCCCTTACCGGCCAAACCCCTAACCGCCAAACCCCTAACGGCTAAATCCCGTGGAGCGGCCCCGGTCGCGCCCGTTCTTGTCCCGGCTGCGACGGTGCCCCTTCTCGTCGCGATCCACCATGCGCGCATGCTTGGCTTCCCAATCCTGGTAGGCATCCACAATGTCGGCCACGATCTGCGTGCGGACAACGTCGGCGCTGGTGAGGTAACACATTTCGATGCCACCCACGTTGCGGAGAACCTCTTCTGCTTGGACAAGGCCAGACTTCTGATCCCTCCCCAAATCGATCTGAGTCACGTCACCTGTGACAACCATTTGGGAGCCGCGCCCAAGCCGGGTCAGCAGCATTTTCATTTGGGCGGGAGTGGTGTTTTGTGCCTCGTCAACAATGATGTATGCGTCACTGAGCGTTCGCCCACGCATGTAAGCGATGGGGGCGATTTCGATGGCGCCCGACTCAAGCAGTTTCGGCAGTGCGCCTTCCTCCAAGAGTTCCTGGAGCGCGTCATACAGCGGTCGCAGGTAGGGGTCAATCTTTTCGGTGAGGGAACCGGGAAGGAAACCCAGGTTCTCCCCCGCCTCAACTGCGGGCCGAGTCAAAACCACGCGCCGCACACTTCCATCCAGCAGTGAGGTGACGGCCCGCGCAATCGCCAAGTATGTTTTTCCCGTACCTGCCGGGCCGATCCCGAAAACAACCTGGGACCGTTCTAACGCGTCCATGTAGGCCTGCTGGCCGGGGGTTTTCGCCCGCACCAGATGTCCGCGATGTCCAACGGTGGAACCACACCCAACGTCGGGGCTGGTTTGCAGGAGGGAGACAGCGCGTTTCACGCCGTCCACGTCAAGCGGGTTGCCCGCCTCAGCCACCCCGATGAGTTCTTCCAGAAGGCTTTGCACCACCGGTACTTGCCCGGTGGGTCCCGCAATCGAGATCCGTCGCCCGTACGCGATTATGTCCACCTGCGGGAAACCTTTTTCAATGATCCGCAGGACCTTGTCGGAGGGTCCAAGAACCGCCACCAGGTCAACACTGGTAGGCACATCAACGGTGGCGGTGACGAATTGTTCTCTGTTACTTATAGCCATATTGGGTCCCAGTCTAGGCGCCTTATAACCCTGAAAGAGCACCCATGTCCGCTCCCGACACGGACGGTGAAAACCTTGTCACCACCGGCCGGATTCAATGTTCACCGCCACAATCGCCGCCGGCCCCGCGGTGGAGGAACGAAGGACGTGGGGCCCCAGGAGAACCGGGATTGCCCCCGCCCCCACAAAACCGTCCAACTCCTGGTCCGTAATCCCACCTTCAGGTCCCACAATCACGTACACCGCGGCGCGCGAAGAAACATCATTTTGGACGAGGACCCCTGCGATCGGCTCCGTTGCGCTCTCATGACAAACCAAAACCAGGTCTCCCGCCGAGTGCACCCGGCCCACCAGTTCCGTCAAAGCGGTCGAGGTGAGCGGGGCTTCCAACTTAGGCAACCACGCCCTGCGTGACTGCTTCATCGCCGCAACCAACACCCGCGACCAACGCTGCGCGGCCCCGCCTCTCTTCTTCGGATCCCAGCGAACAACACTGCGGTCAGCCTGCCAGGGAATCACGGCATCGACACCGACTTCGGTTGAGGTTTCGATGGCCTGCTCATCGCGACCACCCTTCGCCAGCCCTTGCACCAGGATTATTTGGGGGCGGGTGGGGGCCTCCTGAAGGCTTCCTTGTACCTCCACCATCAAACCTGGTTGAGAGGTTGCATCAATCACGAAACCCTGGGTGCGAAAGCCAAGGCCGTCGACAAGGTCCAGCACCTCACCGACGCGCAGGCGCTGAGCTTTGGCGGCGTGTCTTCCCTCTTCCCCGCCAAGGAGCATGATCTGGCCGGGCTCAGAAGCCTCTGCCAAGGGCAGTTCCTGTCCGCCAACTGTCACCGTTGGGGCGTAAAAAACTGGGGCAGTCACTAGGAGGCGAGCTTACCTTTGAGCCGCCCAAACAAGCCGGATGACTTCTCTGGGGCGGGAGGGGCCTCTTCCCCGCGATGCTTTGCAAGTTCCTCAATCAGTTCGCGGGAGCGGTCATCAAGTTTGGTTGGGATTTCAACCCCAATGTGAACGTGAAGGTCACCGCGCCCACTACCCCGGAGCCGCTTGACCCCCAGTCCTTTGAGAACAATGACCTCGTCAGGTTGAGTACCCGGAGGGATCACCAGGTCCTGCCGGCCATCAAACGTGGTTAGCGGGAACTGCACGCCAAGGGCCGCAGTCGTCATGGGGATACGGATCTCCGTGTGAAGGTCATTGCCGCGCCGGGAGAACAAGTTGTCGGGAAGCACCCGAACCTCAACGTAAAGGTCACCGGCCGCTCCGCCCCTGCTGCCGGCTTCGCCCTGCCCGCTGAGCCTGATCCTTGAACCTGACTCCACCCCCGCGGGGATGTCGACCGCTACGGTGCGGGTTGCGCGAACCCGACCCTCCCCGCGGCATTCGGTGCAGGGGTTGGGGATGGTTTGGCCTTGCCCTCGACACACGTCGCATGGGGCTTGCATACGAAGCTGCCCAAGGATGGAGTTCTGAAGCCGCGTCACGCTCCCCGTCCCATTACAGGTCGCACACGTAACCGGCGTGGTTCCGGGGGCGCAACAGGTGCCCTCGCACGTCCCACACGCCATCTGCGTGTCCAACATAACGGTTTTCTCGGTGCCGAAAACGATGTCTTCCAAGGTGACCTCGACCGCCACCTGCATGTCATTTCCCGTGCGTCCGCGCGAACCCGGGCCAGTTGGCGGGCCGAAACCGCCACCCATTGTTGAGAACACGGTTTCGAACAGGTCAGCGAAACCGAAGCTGCCGTACTGCGCGCCACCGGCACTCCCGTTGACGGGAATACCCAGGTCGTAGCGTTCACGTTTTTGTGGGTCAGAGAGCACCTCATAAGCCTGTGACAGTTCTTTGAACGCTTCCTCAGACTCCGGGCCTGCATAGTCAGGGTGCAGAGTCCGCGCCTTCTTGCGGTAAGCGCGTCGAATGTCTTCAGTAGACGCGTCCTTGCTGACCCCCAGGACTTCGTAATAATCCGTCACGCGTTATCTTCCTTCTCAATACCCAAGTCATTCAACAGTAACTTTGACAAGTGCTCAGACACAGCCTTAACCGCCCCCAGCGAATTCGGGTAGTCCATCCGGGTTGGGCCAATCACACCAACATGCACGGGGTGGCGGGCAGGGAAATCATAAGTGGCGGAAACCACGGAGACCTCGGACAACTTGTCATTCTCATTTTCCGTACCAATGGAAACCTGGACTGGGCCGGTGTGCAAGTCGCGTAGTACGCCCGCGATGGGGGCCTGCTGTTCAAGGGCTTCAAGCACCGTAGAGACATCTCTAAACCCCATGCCCGTGCGGGCCAGGTTGGATGCTCCCGCGATGGCGAATCGGCTCACCGTCATGGGGCGAACCATGTCGGTCACAGCGTCGGCAGCCAATTCCAACAGTTCTTTTAGGTTGGCAGGAACTTTTTCGAGGATGCGATCCAGTTTCACCGGGGCCTGTTGAAGGTCTAGGTCCGCGCACGCCTCCGTCAAAATGGCGCTGGCTTTCCGCAGCGACGCTTCTTCTTCCCGCGGGTCATCGGGCGCCGAGAACTCGATTTGGCGTTCTGCGATGCGGCCCGAGGTAGAGATGACCAGCACCAGCACCCGATTTGGGCCCAAGTCAATGAGTTCGACCTTTCGGATTCCCAACAGGGACAGGTCCGGTAGTTCAACCACGGCGGCTTGCCGGGTGAGGCGGGCAAGGAGCCGGGCAGTGCGTTCGATGATGTCGTCGCGATCTTCGGCCCGTTCCAGGTCGCCTTCAAGTTGGCGCATCTCCTGCTCCGACAGCGGTTTGGGGCGTCCCAGGTTGTCGACGAAGATCCGGTATCCCGCCTCCGTGGGAGTTCGCCCGGCCGAGGTGTGGGGCTGCTGAATGTACCCCTGATCCTCCAACGCGCTCATATCGGAGCGGATCGTCGCCGAGGAAACATCCGACACGTATTCTTGTGCCACCGTTTTCGAACTCACGGGCTCATTCGTGGCGACATGCTCTATGACAATCGCCCGGAGAACATGCAAGCGTCTTTCCTGTGTACTCATGAAGTCGCTCACCTCCCCAGTCGGCACTCGGCGTCTTTGAGTGCCAGATCGCTCTGAATCAGTCTAACCGCAGGCAGAATCAGGTTCGCTGTGGGTTCGGCAACTATCAACAGGGCAAACACACAATGGGGCACCCTAGGATTCCCACCCCGCCAGCACTCGGGTGGCGTAGTCCGCCAGGAGCCGCCCTTGAAGGGAGAGCGTGAACCGGCCGTCCGCGCTCACTTCGCCAAGGCCCTCCTCTACCAGGCGCCCCACCCCCATTTGGGAGGGGACGTCTTCAAGGCCTACGCCCTCCCTGGTTCGGATTGCAAGCATCAGTTGTTCCAGCCCGCGCTGCTCCGAATCCAGTTGCTCCCCCGCCACGCCCGGGGACATTCCCTGGCCCAGGCGTCCGGCGTAAGCCCTGGGGTGTTTCACATTCCACCACCGCAACCGCCCAATGTGGGAGTGGGCGCCAGGACCGTAACCCCACCAGTCCCAGTCCCGCCAATAGGCGAGGTTGTGTAATGATCTGGCCTGGTCATTCTTCGCGAAGTTAGAGATTTCGTACCAGTGGAACCCGGCGTCTGCCAGAATCTCAGCCGCCATCTGGTACTTGTCGGCGTCCAGGTCGGGGTCCGTTTCTGGCAGCTCACCTCGCCCAATCCTGTTGGCCATTTTCGTGCCCGGCTCCACAATCAGCGAATACGCGCTGATGTGTTCTGGATCCAAGGCGATCGCTGCCTCCAGGCTCTGCCGCCACTCCTCCAGGGTTTCCGTGGGTGCCCCATAAATCAGGTCCAAGGAGACCCGCATCCCCGCCGCCGCGGCAGCCTGCACCGCGCCCGGCACCTTCTCCGGCGTGTGCAGCCGGTCGAGGACTCCCAACACCCTGGGCACCGCGGACTGCATCCCCATGGAGACCCTGTTGATCCCGGCGCCCGCGAAACCCTCCATCCGCTCCTGGGTGGCGGTTTCGGGGTTCGTTTCCAAAGTGACCTCGGCGCCCTTTGCGAACCCGAACGTTTCCTTCAGCGCCCCCGTGATGCGCCCCACCTGGACGGGATCCAACAGGGAAGGTGTGCCACCCCCAAAGAACACACTCCGCAGCGGCCGAAGCGGCATCCCCGCTAAAGATAGGTTCTGTGCGCTTCGTTCTATTTCGCGAAGCACCGAGTCGGCGTAGGTGTCCAGGTTCGCTCCCTCACCGAACCCCTTTGTATAGGTGTTGAAGTCGCAGTACCCACACCGCACCGTACAAAACGGGACATGCACGTAAGCCACCAGGGGCCGATCCGCCCCGGATTCTGCGTCGGAGGGGGGAAGGTGACCATCCTCGGGCCACTTGAACCCGTCCGGCTGAGCACCCACTACTGAACCCCGGGCTCCCCGGTGTCCGGGAGCGACGCCTTTTCAATCCCGCCGTCCGTGCCCCGCCCGGTGGCACCGTCAGTGCCGCGGGGCATTCGCACGGCTGTGATGTCGTAGGAGTGCCTGTGGTCTTTCAATCCTCGTTCTTCAAAATGGGTTTGAATCCGACCGGAAAACCGGGGCGCGAACCCGCCCGCGCCTGGCACCAGAGATCCTTCCGCCAGGTCCGAGATCGTTTCTGCCGCCAACACTTCCCCACTTATTTCAATGGACGAGGGGTTTTCCAGGTCCGCAGATCCTTCCACCACCTGCAGCATTTGAAGGGCGTAATCTTCCCAGTCGGTGGCCAGGCGCCACAGTCCCCCATCTGCAAGGATCCGGGAAACAGTTCTCGCAAAGTCGGCAGCCACCAACCGCCGCTTCCGGTGCCGCGACTTACGCCACGGGTCAGGAAAGAACGTCCACACTTCACTCACGGAGGCCTCAGGCAAGATCGTCTTGAGCGCCTGTTGCGCATCCGCTTCGATTAGTCGAACGTTGGACAGACCCTCCTCGGCCGCTGAGACGGTGGCTCGAGCGAGCCCTGGCACCCACACCTCAAACGCCAAAAAGTTGAACTCGGGATGCGCCTTAGCAAAATGCACCAGTTGCTCCCCACGTCCGGGCCCTACTTCAACGATTAGGGGCGCTTGACGGTCGAAAAGGATGGCAGCGTCAAGCGCGAAGTTCGGGTCAACCGAGGTCAGCCCCAGGCCGCGAGGCACATCGATCACGTACTGCTCTTTGGCCGCCTCAAAGCCCCTGGACAGCGCCGGGGACAGGTCCCGCGAACGACGCGTAAACGACTTGGTACGCGCAAGGAAACGTTCCTGCCCCTCACCACGTTCCTGCCGGTCGCCGCGCTCCCCCGCTTGCCCCTGGACCACTACTTCTTCCCTGGGCCTTTGCCGGTCGGCGTGTCCGCCGTCAGCGCCGCGATGAAGGCTTCTTGCGGTACGTCAACCCGGCCGATCGACTTCATCCGCTTCTTGCCTTCCTTCTGCTTTTCCAGCAGCTTCCGCTTGCGGGAAATGTCGCCACCATAGCATTTGGCCAGCATGTCTTTACGGAGCGCCTTGATGGTTTCGCGGGCGATGATTCGTGAACCAATGGCGGCTTGCACCGGGATCTCAAACTGTTGCCTGGGGATCAGTTCCCGCAGTCGACCCACCATTCGCACCCCGTACGGGTAGGCGGCATCCTTGTGAACGATGGCGCTGAACGCATCCACTTGTTCCGCGTTCAACAGCACGTCGACCTTCACCAGGTCTGCAGCTTGATCTCCGGCGTCGTGGTAGTCAAGGGACGCGTAACCCCTCGTTCTACTCTTCAAATTGTCGAAGAAGTCAAAAACGATTTCGGCCAGCGGCAGTTCGTATCGCAACTCAACCCGTTCGGGTGACAGATAGTCCATTCCCAGCATGGTGCCGCGCCGCTCCTGGCACAGTTCCATGACGGACCCGACATATTCGGAGGGTGTCAAAATGGTTGCCGCGACGATCGGCTCCCGCACCTCAGCAACTTTTCCGTCGGGGAAGTCCGAGGGGTTATCCACCCGCGTCACCTTCCCATCCTCAGATGTCACCGAGTAGACCACGTTGGGTGCGGTGGCGATCAGGTCCAAACCGAATTCGCGTTCCAGGCGTTCCCGCACAATCTCCAAGTGGAGCAGTCCCAGGAAGCCGCAACGGAACCCAAACCCGAGGGCGACCGAAGTTTCCGGTTCAAACGTCAGCGCCGCGTCGTTTAGTTGCAGTTTGGTGAGCGCTTCACGCAGGTCCGGGAAGTCCGAGCCATCCACCGGGTAGATACCCGAGAAGACCATTGGTTGCGGGTCACGGTAGCCAGGGAGGGGTTCGTCTGCCCCCCGCACCGCCATTGTCACTGTGTCACCCACGCGGGACTGGCGAACGTCTTTCACTCCGGTGATGAGGTAACCAACCTCGCCTGCCCCCAGACCTTCTGTCGGGGTGGGTTCGGGTGACATGACACCTAATTCGAGGACCTCATAGAGCGCGCCGGTGTACATCATCTTCACGCGTTCACGGTTGGACAGGTGACCGTCAACCACCCTGACGTAAGTGACAACACCGCGGTAAGAGTCGTAGACGGAGTCAAAAATCTCCGCCCGGGTCGGCCCTTCAGGATCCCCGTTTGGTGCCGGGATCTCCGAGACGATCCGGTTCAGGAGTTCCTCCACCCCTTCCCCGGTTTTCCCAGAAACCTGCAGCACCTCTGCGGGGTCAACTCCCAGGAGGTTCCCGATTTCCTCGGCGAACTTCTCTGGTTGGGCCCCGGGCAGGTCAATCTTGTTCAGGACGGGAATAACGACCAGGTCGTTTTCCATCGCCAAGTACAGGTTCGCCAGGGTCTGCGCCTCGATGCCCTGTGCGGCGTCAACCAGAAGCACGGCACCTTCGCAAGCGGCGAGGGACCGGGACACCTCATACGTAAAGTCAACGTGACCGGGCGTGTCAATCATGTTCAGCGTGTAGTCATGTTCCCCGTCGCTCCACGGCATCCGCACTGCTTGGCTCTTGATAGTGATGCCACGTTCACGCTCAATGTCCATGCGGTCCAGGTACTGCGAACGCATCTCCCTGTTACCCACAACGCCGGTTAACTGGAGCATCCGGTCAGCCAGAGTGGACTTTCCGTGGTCGATGTGAGCGATGATGGAAAAGTTGCGAATGTTCGCCTGGGGCGTTGAGCCGGGCACGTTCACTGGCGCACGAGATTTCGACGGCGCATTGTGAGCAGTGGTCAAGGCATACCTCCATAGATAACGAACGCTTAAAGCTTGCCACGAAGCGCGCCGTAACCCTAACGATGGGCGAGTGCTTCACACCTCCCTTGAGTCAAACCCCACAAGGGTTTTGCGATGGCGCGTTTCCCAGGGCGTGTCAGGACTGCTAATCTTGGCTGTTGGATTCACGCAGGCGGGTCGAGCGGAATCCCAGGTACGTGTCGTTTGCGGGTGCCCCACACCCAGTCCCGACAAAGCCTTAGCCCTCATCGACCGACATTTGCATACTATGAGGAGAGTCTAAGCGTGGCGAATATCAAGCAGCAGAAGAAGCGTGTTCTCACAAATGAGAAGCGCCGAGTGCGCAACCAGGGGTACAAGTCTGAACTGAAGACCATGGTTCGGAAGACCCGCGAAGCCGTTGAGGCCGGCGACAAGGAACTTGCGGAAAAGAACCTTCAGGCCACCAGCCGCAAACTGGACATTGCTGTTTCGAAGGGCGTCATCCACAAGAACCAGGCCGCGCAGCGCAAGTCGAAGCTGGCGGCGCGTGTCAACGCGATGTGATGTGAGCTTCTAGAACAAAGCAACTTCTAGAGCGAAACAACACAAGGAGCGGGCCCACCGGGCTCGCTCCTTGTGTTATCCGCGTTGCCTACCAGGCTGGTTAGGGCTAGCCGCGTACTGAAATTCCTGTAAGTCCTCGCCATAACCACGCTGCTCTTCAATCCACTGGGGACCGTCTAGGAAAACTGTGGCACTTCGTTGACAGCTGCCGCTGGGCCTCGCGCAATACGGTTCAACTGCCAGTGC
>CAYFRT010000014.1:31474-34305 GCA_964345585.1 uncultured Actinomyces sp.
CACTTCGTTGACAGCTGCCGCTGGGCCTCGCGCAATACGGTTCAACTGCCAGTGCGACGATCTTCCCTCTTCCGAATTTACATCGATGTACTAATCGTCGGTCAAACTCGGCTAGATGCAAACCCGTAGGGCGATCGTGGACCGGCGGTGACGGACGAAGCGCTCCCAGAGCGCTCCGAATCTACGAACGCAACGCTTTCGAAATCCGTATTATGCACAGTTCGACTGCGGCGTCCGGCGTCTTAGAGGCACCCTTAACTTCGAGATCTGCCTCCGCAACCAACTGAATCGCGGACCCCAAAGCGTGGTCGCTCCATTGGCGCGCATTTCGTTTCGCCTTGTCGATTTGCCAGGGCGGCATTCCCATCTCACTGTTAGGCAGCCCAGGCACTTTCGCCTTCGCGAGGCCTCTGAGGGTGCTTGCTAGAGCAGCCACAATGACCACTTCTGGCACCCCAGTCTCAAGCGCCTGACGGGCCAACAGAAATGCCCGAGGGCCATCCCCTGCCGCAACCGCTTCCGCCACCTCCCACGGCCGGGTTTCAACGCGTCCCCGAAAGTATGTGCGAACGTCTTCGTCTTTCACATCTCCTCCAGAGTCACTGACCAACTGGCGGGCAGCCGCCAGTAACTCCATCAGATCCCCGCGAATCGCCGAGACCAAGTTCTGGGCTGCATGAGTCGTTATTGAGCCCCCTGCTGCCCGTACCTCATCCATGACCAGATCAGCCTTGGCGCGGTCGTTTTTGACCGTGTCGCATTTGATTATGGGCAGGCCTGCGGCTTTGACCGCCCGTGGCACCTTCGGAGCCTTGGGTCCCCCCGGGTGTTCCAGGATCATCCATATTCCTGGGACCGGGTCTTTCAGGTATTGGGTGAAGTCGGCTTCGAAGTCCTCTGTCGCCTCGGCCAAATCCGTTATCGTCACCACGCGTTCGTCAGAGAACAGGGACGAGGACACCAGGGTCGCCATGTCCCCTTTTCCATAATCGGCGGCGGAGACGGTGGTCTTCTCTGCGTCCGGCGCAATCTGTTCAAGTTCGGCACGCAGGTTGCGGATGGCGCGCTCCGCCAGGGCCCTCTCCGAGCCCTGCACCAGCGTCACCGGAGCGACCCTTGACTGCGTCATCAAACCATCCTCCTCGCAAACCTGCCTTATTGTATGTGCACACTCCGACACTGGAGCGAAAACTGTGGGGACCTGTGTATCTACGTGGTAGCCGAACACGGTCTTCTGGATCGCATTCTTCGCCGCGCGCTTTTCAGTACGAGGAGGAGCAGAATCCGCCCCCTCTTCGACTGGGCCCCAGAATCGCAAGAGTCGGGGCCCTTGACGGGTAATGTAGTCGTCACAAAAGGACCGATTGAGGAAGATATCGATGGCTTACGGAAACAATGACTGGGCTGCTAACCGAGAGGTAAGACAACGCGAACAGGCCCAGGCGGCAAGCGCGAAACGAGCCATCATCTCCCGTTATAGGGCGTTATTGGGGTCAGGCAATCCCAACTCCAAGTGGGATCAGCAAAAGGAACTGGTGTCTGCCTTCTATGAGGCTGGCTACGCTGGGAAACCCCTGAATGATGAGCTCAAAGCTGAGCTACAACAACTGCGTGATGCTTATGCCCGTGAGCTCCAGCAGGCCCGGGAGCGACGCGCTCTTCAGCAGAAGAATGTGTACTACCAAAAGCTGCGCATCCTCGAACGCATGGAGGGCATAGCCGGACGCATGGGGAACCCTTGGGACGACAAAGACGAATGGAGCATGCTTGGCTCCAGTTTCTACGATGCCGGTTACGCGGGTAAGGACAACGAGGAATATTTGAAGAACCGACTTGCCGCCGTTCGTCAAAAACGGTCTGACCAGATCGATATGTACAAGAGGAACCGGCGCCGAAGTTCTTGGTGATCCGGCTGCACGGATTCCGCGCAAAACAAACGCGAAGGGAAGAGGCCGGGAAAAGCCCGGTTTAACGAATACTTGGAAGCCTCGCAAAGGACACCAACACACAAACCACGGCCCCAACGTTACCTATCTGCGAGATCGCTCGTGATCTAGCGACAGCCCGAAGATGCTGGCACCCGTCACGGGAACCGGCCAATAGGGGAATCGGGTAGGGGTCCAGCGCAGCATTCCTCGTTCCAAAAGGTGCCCGGGGAGAAGCCAGGTTGACCCTTTCGCTTTCGGGGTGCAACAATTCAAAGACACCCGCTGGACCGATAAGGGACACGTAAACCCTCCGCTCACCTGGGATAACGCTAAGATCAAACACCCGCAAGAAGGACAAAATGACTGGGAACGCCACCAATCGTGGAGCAATCAACGACGCGCATATTCAATCCATGCGAGATAGTGCGGACAACGATGACGCTGCGGTGCGCTCCCGTAATTCGGTAACCGAGGTCGGTGTCCAAAAAGCCGCGATCAGTCACGCCAAAGTGACCAGCACGAGCACGTCCGTGTCTAATCGGCTCGACAGTTGGCCCGCGACCAGCCAGGGCAAAAGCGGGCGCTGCTGGCTGTTTGCCTCTTTGAACATGTTGCGCCCAGGCGCCATGAAAAAGATGAACCTCAAGGAGTTCGAGTTTTCGCAAAACTACGCCATGTTTTGGGAGAAGCTCGAGCGCGCAAACTACTTCTTAGAGTCCATGATCGAGCTGGCCAATCAACCTCTAGATTCACCCTTGATCAACTTTTTGGCCGGCGACGTCCTGAACGACGGAGGCCAATGGGACATGCTCGCCGCGGTCTACAAAAAGTACGGCGTCGTCCCTAAGGAGGCCATGCCTGAAACCTTCGATAGCTCCAATACTGAACAGATGAATCAGCGTC
>CAYFRT010000015.1:0-34165 GCA_964345585.1 uncultured Actinomyces sp.
GCATTCAGGCTCTCCCCCAATCCCCCTTGGTTTTCGGCAACCCGCGTTGCTCCGACGGAGTCCATCGCACTAAGGCTGCCTCACCAGCCTTGAACTGACTGGAAAGACCATGGGCTGTCATTGACCGCTGCTGCGGGACCTCGCGTAATGCGACTGGGACGCCAGCGCCTACCCCAAGATCACCAGCAGGGGCACCCACTTTGTTTCACAACACTGTTGCCTGTCCCCAGCGTGCTTCCCGGAGCTCTTGGTGTCACCATTTCGAGCCCACACCGTTTCATAACATCCACATTGGGGACACGGAAGCATATTGGGGACACGGCGCCACATCAGGGTTATGGAAGCACCCCGCCGATTCCAAACAGGATGTCAGCCGCTGGGACACATACTGAAAATAAGCTGAAATACGCTGAGAGGTGCTGAGACGTACCGAGACGTGCTGGCAGGCAGAAAGTGGTTGCCGGGTCGACACCTCCGCAGATGCCGACCCAACTCCCCTAGTCGACGCTGAGGACGACGCGTCCTTCCACCTGCCCCTTTTCGAGGCGAGCGAGGACGTTGGCGGCCTCGTCCAGGTCTTCCACTGAGACGGTCGGGTGGATCTTCCCAGCCGCATACAGGTCGATGGCTTCCTGGAGATCCTGACGGGTTCCGACGATGGAGCCACGAATCGTGAGTCCGCGAAGAACCACGTCAAAGATGTTGGCCTCAAAGTTTCCCGGGGGCAGACCCACCAACACGATGGTGCCCCCGCGGCGAGTCATGCCTAACGCTTGAGAGAACGCCGTGGGGTGAACCGCAGTCACCAGCACGCCGTGAGCACCACCGATGGCCTCTTGCACGGCAACGATCGGGTCTGCTTCTCTGGCGTTTACTGTCACCTCGGCGCCGTGCTCGGCAGCGAGTGCAAGTTTGGCCGGGTCAACATCGACAGCGACAACGCGCATTCCCATTGCGATCGCGTATTGGACTGCGATATGTCCCAGGCCTCCAACACCGGAGATCACTACCCATTGGCCGGGCCGCACTTCAGTCTGTTTCAGGCCCTTATAGACGGTGACGCCAGCACAGAGGATGGGGGCAATCTCATCCAGGTCCACGCCGTCGGGGATGCGGCCGGCGAACTTCTCGTCTACCAGCATGTACTCGGCGTAGGAGCCGTCGACCGAGTAGCCGCTGTTCTGTTGGCTTTCACAAAGGGTTTCGCGGCCAGTCCTGCAATACTCGCAGACCCCGCATGCGCTCCCCAACCAAGCGTTGCCGACAACGTCTCCAACCATCAAGTCCGTCACTCCGGGGCCGACGGCTACGACGGTGCCAACACCCTCGTGACCTGGGATTAGGTTCTTTTTCGGTTTGACGGGCCAGTCGCCCATCACTGCGTGCAAGTCGGTGTGACAAACGCCGGTGGCAACCACTTTCACCAGCACCTGGCCGGGACCCGGCTTTGGCACGTCAACTTCAGCTACAACAACCGGTTCGCCAAGTTCTTTGGAAACTATCGCCTTCATTCTTTTCGGGATGTGGGTCATTGGTGGGCCTCCTTACCCCTATGCGGTGAGCGCCGATGCTCACCTTCACCCCGATTCCAACATCAGCGCCCCACCGTCGCAACCGCTACGTGGGGGACTTTCACCTTGCTTTGCGCGGAAATCGACACCCAAACCTCAGCGGGTTAGGCATTTCGCGGACGCGGAACTTCACGCCCGCTGTACCCATTCCAACGTGTCCCGGAGGGTCTTCCAGAATGGACGAGGGCGAAAACCCAACTCCTCCCTCGCCCGCTTCGAACTGAAGTGCCCCGGCTCATCCAATACCCGCACTGAGTACGCAGTCATCAGAGGCGCTGTGCCTCTTTTTGAAGAAATGAACTCTGCCAACGGAGCGACTGCCCGGGCAAGCCACAGTGGAAGGACCACCGGGGCTGGGCGCCCTGACGCGTTTGCTACCGCGCCAACCATTTTCTTCGCAGGCACGTATTGGCCGGAGACCAAGTAGGTTCTGCCATTCTGGCCAACTTCTGCTGCACTGATAATCGCCGCCGCCACGTCACGCACATCAACGAAGTCATACCCACCTTCAATGGAGACTGGCAGCACCCCGGATGCGGCATCCCGCACCATCCGCGTCAGGTGCGTATCTGCGAAATCGTGTGGTCCAATGATGCCCGTGGGAAACACCACTACCCGCCACAGGTCTGTCGCTTCAAGGACCAGCGCGGTCGCCTCAGCCTTCGTCTTCGCGTATTCGCCGCTCAACAAATCAGGGTTGAAATCGCGTGAGGCATCCAATTCCCGGGCAACCCCACCCACTACAGGTAACGCGTGTACGGAGGACACGTACAGCAGTTTTTCAACCTTCTGCTGACGACAGGCGGAAATCACGTTGCGAACACCGTTGACGTTCACGTCGTAAACACTGGGCGACACCGAAGTCGCGATGGAGACAATCCCGGCGCAGTGAATGACCCACACTTCACGTCCCTCGGCACGAAATGCCTGATTGACAGAGAGTGGGTCGCGCACATCTATCTGGACGATTTCAACGTCCAGCCCCGCCAACGACGGGGGCACGTGGTCTTCCACGATTGCCGCGCGAACCTGTTGGTCACGTTCTAAGAGTTGTCTAACCAAGTTATTTCCGAGGAACCCTGCCGCCCCCGTCACAACCCACAAAGGACCCGAGTCCCGCGGCCCTTCCCTGCGCACATCATCGTTCTGGCCGTCACTGCGGTCTGGTCTGCGGCTCATTGCTCCCACCCCCGGCGCCACCCGAATACGCTGTTGAATCACTGTGCGACAGCTCTCATTCTGTCACTTTCAGGGGTTCTGAGACAGTGTCGATCTCGGCTGATCTACCCCGCAACCACAGGGTTTTACGTGCCACTGTGAGGTGCGATGCGTCCCGATTTTCTCCAAGATTCCCGTGTTAATATTGATACCCCTAGTCGCAACAGCGAACTGGGCAGATCGGAGGAGCAATGTCCGCAACCTGCGCGGTTATCACCGTGTCTGACAGATGCTCGCGCGGGGTGGAAGCAGACCTGTCTGGCCCCCATTTGCGCGCGGCGCTAGAAGAACGAGGATTTTGCGGAGTCCTCGGCAAAGTTGTTCCAGACGACATTGGAGAGATCTACGCTGCGATCCGCGACGCCCTGACCGCTGGGGCCAGGTTCATCATCACAACGGGTGGCACCGGAATTGGTCCAAGGGACGTGACCCCGCAAGCGACGGCCCCATTCATTGCGACACCGCTACCTGCCCTCGAACAATTCTTCACACAGGAATCCTTGAAGGAGACGCATTACGCGGCGCTGTCGCGCGGTCACATGGGGCTCACGGCAACCGAACCGCCCGCCCTGATCGTCAATATTCCAGGTAGCCTGAAGGCGGCCAAACTAGCAGAACGGGCTCTGTTCCCGCTACTCAAGCACACGTTTGACCAGTTAGATCAAGACGACCGCCCCGAAGGAACCTACGCTGACCATGAATGAGACGATGCGTCTTTTCACCGGCATCCAGGAAGAGCCTCTGGACGTGAACGCCTGGTTAGAACAAATCGGCGACAGCACCCACGGGGCCACCTCCATGTTCTTGGGGACGGTGCGGAACCATGATCCACAGGCGGGAGACCAAGGCGTAACCGGCATCGAGTACTCGGCGCACCCTGACGCCACAGAAATCTTGCAGCAAGAAGTGTGCGCCACCGTGGATGAGGTGCTTGGAACTGGTGAAGCCTCCCGCCCCCTCACCGTGGTAGCGATTCACAGGGTCGGCAAAATCGCAGTGGGAGAGGCCGCAATGCTGGTGATTGTCTCGGGCGCACACCGCAATCCCAGTATGGAGCTGGTGCCCGCCATCGTTGAACGAATCAAGGCGACGATACCTGTGTGGAAGAAACAGAGCCTTGATGACGGGAGCACCAAGTGGTCGAATCTCCCGTGATCACTGACTCTTTAGCTCGTGGCCGTGTCAAGCCTCGTTTGACAGAGCTTGTCGACACTTTCGGCCGCGTTCACAAAAGCGTTCGGATTTCCCTGACTGACAAGTGCCAGTTGCGTTGCACGTACTGCATGCCTGCGGAGGGGATGCCTTGGCTGCCTTCCTCGCACATCCTCACAAAAGAAGAGATTGTCCGCGTGGCGCAGATTCTCTACTCCGTGGGGTTCACGGACTTCCGGATCACCGGAGGGGAACCACTGATTCGCCCGGATGCCGCCCAGATCATCGCAGGGATCCAGTCGATTGAGAGACCCGGTCACCCCATTGATATTTCATTGACAACGAACGCGGTTCTGCTAAAAAAGTTCGCTCCCAAGTTGAAGGCAGCGGGGCTAGACCGCGTCAATATTTCGCTTGACACGTTGCGCCCCGAGCGATTCGTAAAACTCACCCTTCGTGATCAGTTCGACCGAGTTATGGAAGGGCTGCAAGCTGCTCGGGACGCTGATTTGCGCCCCATCAAGATCAACACGTTGCTGATGCCAGGTATCAACGAGGACGAAATACTAGACCTGGTCCAGTTCAGTGTCGAGGGCGGCTACGAACTACGTTTCATCGAACAGATGCCCCTTGGGGAAAACAAGTGGGATGGTTCCACCATCATTACGCAACGCGACATCTTGGACACCTTGTCAACCAAGTATGAACTGAGCGAGGTGCCCGGGCGTGGAAGCGCCCCTGCCGCCAAGTGGTACATCAATGGTGGTCCCGCAACCGTCGGCATCATCGCGTCTGTGACGCATCCGTTCTGCGGGGATTGCGACCGCCTTCGGCTAACCGCCGACGGTCAGATACGCAACTGCTTGTTCAGTGATGAGGAAACCGATCTGCGCTTGTTGCTCCGCTCGGGCGCGTCGGACGAGGAGATCCTAGAACGCCTCGAAACCGCAGTTAAAGCCAAGGAGCCAGGACACCTAATCGGCAAGGCTGGGTTCACCATCCCGAAGCGAAACATGAGCGGGATCGGCGGCTAGTCACCCTCCCGCAAAGGGCGGGAGCGCTTCAACTTTGGTCACTTCTTCAAGAGACTGACAGTTCTTCAAACGCTCCCCATCCGCCATGAAACTTGAAACAGCGATTGACTTTTCGATTCCAGGGCCATGACGTTCGACAATTGCTTCCTTAAGCCCTTCTAGGTCTGTGACGTCTTGGAAACGCTCCTGCCGAACGCCTGCCAGGTCAATGAGGCCGGCAAAATAGTGAACCTCGATCTCTCGCTCACTCACTGTGTCTCCAAAAGTCGCTTATCACTTGGCTGACCTGCCATAACGGTCCAAATCAGCCGGGCTATCCAAGTCCAGGATATCCGCTTCGGGGACAGTCACCACCTCAAGCTTCGCTGCCCCCAGCAAACGCTTCACTGAGACGTCTCGCCCATCTCCCACGGCTCCCTCGCTAACTTGGGACTCCAAGTATTTGCGCGAGTAAAACCCTAGAAGCAGCTGTGGGCCGCTTCCCTTGGTGCCGGCACAAACCCCGTCGCATGAACCTTCCGACAGTAATTTCAGCGCACCCGCATGCTTGAGCGCTTTCAACGCTTGTGGGGCTCGCGGGTGGTCACCAGCGACGATGCCTACTATTTCTGCGCCGTCCGGCCCTAACGCCTCCAGCCCGGCCAGGATGCCCGCAACGGGGCCACCGAATGGAGGGTCCTCCAACGTTTGGATCAGACCTGGAGGACGCTTACGCGAGTAGACCTCGGCAACAACTTTCGCGGGCGCCACCACCGCCACCTGGTTTGCGCCCTTTAGTGCACGCACAGCCAGGTGAAGCATCGCTTTTCCATCAATCGAGAGGACCACTTTGTTGGTCCCCATCCGCTTTGATTTACCGCCCCCCAGCACGATGCCATCAAAGGCAATCGGGGCCTCTTTGCGGCCTTTGCTCACGCGTTTAGAACTTGGTCGCGATTCCATACGCCCACCTTGCCTCCGGTTTTCTTTTCCAAACGAATGCTTTCGATGAACGCGCCCCGGTCCACCCCTTTGATCATGTCGATCGCAGTGAGTGCCGAGCAACTCACGGCCGTGAGCGCCTCCATCTCAATGCCGGTTGCGTCGTTTGTTTTGACGGTGGCGCAGATTTTGATGGCGTCCTCGTCCAATTCCAAATCGACACGCACCGCCTGAATAGCGATGGGGTGCGCCAAAGGAACCAGGTCGGGGGTTCTCTTCGCCCCCTGGATCCCGGCAAGGCGGATCGTCGCCAACACGTCGCCCTTACTGGCCGAATGGTTCTTGATCAGATTGATTGTCTGGGGTTTGCACCGCACGGTTCCGGTTGCGATGGCCTCCCGTGGGCCGGCTTTCTTTCCCGAGATGTCCACCATCCAGACTTCCCCGGCCTCACTCACGTGGGTCAGGTTCTGCTGCTCGGTCACAGGATCTCCATCAGCCGGATCTGGTCGCCAGGTTTGACGCGGTCAACTTCTTCGCCCACGATTCCCAAGGCCTCCGCAGAAGCCATCGTCGTCACTAAGTGGGATCTGGCACCGCCTTCTAGCAGCGGGTATACGACTGGCACGCCGCCTTCTTGCGGCTCGACACGCACGGGAATGAACTGGCGTCGCCCCTCTGGGCATTTCCAACCGTCTCCCGCCGTCGCAGCGAATGTACGAGGGGCCCTGAACTCCTGGCCGGCGCGGGCCCGCAGAAACGGTGCCCCGAAAACCATGAACGAGACGAACACGCTCACCGGATTACCAGGGAATGCCAGGATCGGAGTGCCCTCCCACAGCGCATATCCCTGTGGTTTGCCCGGCTGGATTGAAACCCGGGTGAGGCGAGCAGCCGCCCGCACGCCCAAGACGTTACGCACCACGTCGAAACGTCCCACGCTGACCCCTCCAGACATGAGGATCACGTCCGCGTTGCCAGCAAGTTCATCCAGGGCCGCCACCAGACCTGCGCCAGCGTCGTCGACGGCGGCGATCGTGGTTACCTCGGCCCCCAGCGTCCCGGCCAGTCCGGCTAGGAGCACCGAGTTTGACTCGTAAATCTGACCGGGTCTCAGTTCCGCGCCGGGGGGCGCCAGTTCATCACCTGTCGAAACCACTCCCACTCGTAGGGAACGGTAAACAGTGAGTTCCTCATGGCCGCCAGAGGCCGCGGCTGAAAGTTGGCGTGCACCCAGTCTTGTACCGGGGGTCAAGATCACGTCTCCTTTGACGGTGTCCTCCCCTGTCAGCCGGACGTTCCCACCCGGCTTGGCGGAAGGCTGGATGGTGACGATGTCGTCTTCTTCAGTAGTGACCTCGCTTTGAACAACGGTGTCAGCGCCCTTGGGTACGGGTGCCCCCGTCATTATCCGAACTGCTTGCCCAGAACTGACCTGCAGGTTGCGGCTAAGGCCGGCCGGCTGTTCTCCCACTACGACCAGCTCCACCGGCTCGCTTGTAGAAAGGTCCTCCGCTCTGACGGCATACCCGTCCATGGCCGAGTTATCGAACCCTGGAACGTCAACCAGGCTGTGAACTTCCGTTGCCAGAACGCGCCCCAGAGCATCACGAAGCGGAACCTGCTCTGTTGGGAGGTCTGGGCAGGCCTCCAGCAGCTTCGCTAGTTCCGCCATGTATTCCTCTGGGGAGATGCTTGGCGCCAGGTCTGCCCTCTGCTTATTCAAAGGCCTCTACCTTTCTTGATTCCAATCCGCGTGTCAGTTCTTGGCTCTCCCAAGAGTGTTTACCTAACACTGTTGCATCGCTCAGTCCAACGTCAGCGAACCCTCTGATTATCATTTCAGCTTCCGCTCCAAATACCCAAGGCGGCGTCAGGGCTGATAACTATTTGGTCAAAAGAAGCGCGCAGGGAATCGATCACTAAGATTCGGCCAAGCAGGGGCTCCCCAATCCGCGCCACCATTTTAATGGTCTCCATCGCCATCACGGAACCTGCTTGACCGCAGAGTGCCCCCACGACCCCGGCCTCGCCGAGTGATGGGACAGCGTCGGGAAGCGGAGGCTCGGGAAACAAGTCGCGGAGCGTGACCCCTTTTCCGCTTGGAGGATCAGACCAGAAGACTGACACTTGCGCATGGAAACCCAGAATCGACCCCCACACCACTGGCTTACCCGTTTTCGAGGCCGCGTCAGAAATCAGGTATCGGGTGGGAAAATTGTCTGCCGCGTCAACAATGACGTCGTAGCCGGCGAACACCTGGGACACGTTTTCTGGAGTCAACCTGCAGTTGTGTGGCTCAATGCTCACGAGGTCTCCTGTAAACCTCCGCGCACTCCGCGCCACCGACTCCACCTTGGGTGTGCCAATGGAGGCAACGCTGTGGATGACTTGCCTGTGGAGGTTTGATTCTTCAACCACATCATCATCGATGACGCCGATGGTGCCGATTCCGGCAGCACTCAGGTATTGGAGTACAGGAGAGCCCAGACCGCCGGCCCCGACAACCAGGACCCGGGCAGAGCGAAGCCTGCGCTGTCCCCGCTCCCCCAACTGCGGCAGCAGAATCTGCCGTTGGTAGCGGGTGTACTCAGTGTCTGACCGGTGATCTGCACCCATTGTTTCCTCCGGTTCCAATCGTAGTCGCCCCCTCCCAACACACTTTCGGTCATGTCCGCAGATGCGGAAGATGCAGGATCGATCAAACGCAACCGCCGTGCTAATCTTCCATTTATGACGCAATACAGGATCTCCCAAGCCGCCACTTTGCTGGGAGTCAGCGACGACACTGTGCGCCGCTGGGTGCAAGCGGGGCGTCTGAGCCAAAGCCAGGATCAGTCGGGCCGGCAAACGGTCGACGGCATAGAGCTGGCACGCCTTGCTGAGGAAAACGCGAAGAGTGCAGACCGTGGCGCCGATGACACCAAGCGTTCCTCCGCCCGGAATCGCGCTGTCGGCCTTGTCACCGCGATCCACAAGGGCGATGTCGCCGCCCAAGTAGACGTGCAGTGCGGCCCATTCCGCTTCGTTTCCCTTATGACGAGGGAGGCCGTGGACGACCTGGGTCTCCAGGTAGGCGATACGGCCGCGGCGGTAGTCAAAGCGACCACCGTGATCATCGAAAGAGCAGGTTGAGTTGTGAATCATCACCCAGCGGTCCGTAAACGGACCAACAAGGTTGTAGCCCTGGTCGCAGCGGCCGCACTATCGGTTGTTGGGGGCATGTCTTTGGCGGGTTGTTCCGCAGACAACAAAGCGCCTTCCGAAGCGGATTCCACTCAGTCGGAGGAAAGCACTGAAGGAACCGCCACCGATGAACTAGGTGGAACCCTTCAGATTTATGCCGCGGCCTCACTCAAGGGCGCCTTCGACACACTGGTAGAAGAGTTTTCTGCCGAGCACCCAAACCTGACCGTGTCCCCCACCGTCTACGATGGCTCTTCCACCCTGGTTACCCAGATCCTGGAAGGCGCACCTGTAGACGTATTTGCGTCCGCTGATGAGCGCAACATGGACACACTGGTTGAAGCCGACATGGCCGGATCCGAACCACAAATCTTCGCAACAAACAAAATCACGGTTGCTGTCCCTGCGGGAAACCCGGAGAACATCACCTCGCTTGGGGACCTCGCCAACCCTGACCTTTCCGTGGTCCTCTGCGCTGAAGACGTCCCTTGCGGAGGGGCTGCGCGTAGCGTGCTGGACGCGGCTGGTGTTACTGTCACCCCGGTTTCTAACGAGCAGAACGTCACCGCAGTCGCCACAAAGGTTGCCTCCGGGGAAGCGGACGCGGGACTCGTCTACGTCACCGACGTGCAAGCAAGCGACGGAGCTTTAGAGTCCATTGAGATTCCGCTGGACGACGAGTTCATCAATAAATACCCGATCGCAGTGGTCAAAGACTCCTCGAACGAAGGCGCCGCCGACGTCTTCATCCACTTTGTGCTCTCTTACCGTGGGCAGGAGATCCTGAGGGAGTTTGGATTTGGGGCACCCTAGATCCTCCCAGTCCCCAAGGCTCGGGCTTCCAACGCCCATCCTCGCCTTAGCTGGCCTGGCGGCGCTAAGCGTCGCGCTACCACTGGTGGCACTTCTGCTTCGGGCGGACTGGGCGACTTTGCCAAGTGACATTGGTGCTCCTGCTGCGCGGTCCGCCCTGGGACTGTCGTTCTTGACCGCGATTGTTTCGACTGCCGTCTGCGTACTTATCGGCATTCCATTGGCCCTGTACTTGGCTCGAAGCAACACCTGGGTCGCTTCTGTGACGAGGGTGCTAGTCAATCTCCCTCTGGTGATGCCTCCCCTTGTTGGCGGCCTGTCCCTGCTGATGCTTTTTGGTCGTCGCGGGTTGATCGGCGGCCCGATCTACAACTTGACGGGATACATGCTTCCGTTCACGACCCCGGCCGTCGTGGTTGCCCAAGTGTTTGTGGCCATGCCGTTCATGGTGATCACCGTCGAGGGCGTCCTGCGCACACAAGACCCGGGATACTCCACCGCCGCCCTCACTTTGGGGGCAAGCCCGTGGTACACCCTCCGGAGGGTAATCCTCCCCCTTGCGGGCCCCGGCATCGCGGCGGGAGTGATCCTGACTTTCGCGAGGGCACTGGGCGAATTCGGCGCCACAGCCCTGTTTGCAGGGAACCGCGAAGGGGTCACCCAAACGATGCCTCTGGCGATCTACACGGCGTTCAACGGCGGCGGTGTCACCCAGTCTTCCGCGATTGCGCTGGCGATTATGCTGCTCGCTGCGGCCTTTGCCGTCCTCATGCTGACTAGGCTTTGGCGCCCCGGGAGAGGAGAGCGATGAGCCGCTCAACCTCCACCGCGACCTTTGAGGATACCTGGCACGACGCTACCCGAACTGCCGACGTGTCCGCTGACTTCACGGTGCATCGTGGCCCCTTTGAACTGTCAGTCAACCACACGTTCGAGGGCGGTAAGGTCACTGCGGTTGTGGGGCGAAACGGCTCGGGTAAGACAACGCTGTCCGAGGCCATTGCCGGCTTCATCCCCGAAACAACCGGCACCATTTGCCGCGGCGACGAAGTCTTAACTGACACGACATCGCCCCGACCTCTCACAGTCGCCTCCAATCTGCGCCGCACCGTGCTGCTAAAGCAGCGCGCGCACCTCTTCCCCACCATGTCCGTAGCGGACAACGTCGCTTTTGGGCCCCTCGCACAAGGGCTGTCAAAACAGCAGGCAGCCGACAAGGCAACCTATTGGATGGACCGGCTGGAACTCGCTGCGTTGCAAGGGCGGCGCCCCACCAGCCTCTCGGGGGGCCAGCAACAGCGGGTCGCGCTGGCACGCGCTCTTGCGGCAGACCCTGCGACACTGCTTCTTGATGAGCCGACCTCCGCTCTGGACGTCGACGCTGCCGCCCTGTTCCGCCAAATCCTCAGTGAACAACTGGCCGACACCCCGATCACAACGATTCTGGTCACACACGCTGTGGAAGACGTTGTCGCGCTGGCTGACGAAATGGTGGTTTTGGACGAGGGCAAAATTGTGGAATCCGGCCCCGCCCAACAGCTGCTGACGCGGCCACGCCAGCCCTTCACCGCCTCATTCGCAGGGTTGAACCGGATTGAAGGAACGTGGGACGGAACCTACTTTGAGGCAGCCGGGATAACACTTGAGGGACGAAACTTCGACGCGCAAACAAACAGGGATGCTCTGGTTTCCTTCTCCCCTCGGGCACTGCAAATGGACGTACCCGCGCAAAAGAGCACCTCAGAAACGAACGCGGTGCCCCCGAACATGTGGCGGACGACCGTGGCGAAAGTTGACGCCAGCCAGGCAGGATTCGCAGTAACACTCCACAATCCGCCTGGGGTCAGCGCCCAGGTTGACCTAGGAATGTACGAGGGGCAGCCCTTTCACCCAGGTGACCTCGTACAAATTCGCCTCCCCAAAGATCGCGTGTCGATCTACCAGTAGCGTTATTTCTTGCTCGCTGACTGATAGTTGCCGACGAATGTGCCGGCGGGAGGTTGGCGAATGTCGTCCTCGTAGCTGGTCCCCTTGCGCCACCCCTGCAGCTCCGGCGGGTAGCCAACGGGGGCGCTGGTGGCCCGGTACACCAGGTATGGGCGCGTGGTGTATCCGACCGGAGCAGAGAGTATGTGCACCAAACGCGTGTACGGCAGGATCGCGAACAGAAGGAACGCGGCAACAATGTGTGCTTTGAACTGCCAAGGCACGTTCACCATCAGGTCAACTTCGGGGTGGAAGTAGAACAAGGACCGCAACCAGGGGCTGATTGTTTCCCGGTAGTTGTATGGTTCCCCGGTGTAGAAGATCTGCTTCGACACTGTCGCAACCGTCCCCATAGTGATCGGGATGAGCAACAAAATGTACATAACGATGTCGGAGCGGGAGGTCGCCAGTCGCACCGACTTGAGCACGAATCTACGGATCAAGAGGCCAACGATGCCAACGATTGTCATGACCGCGCCAATGGAACCTCCGATCACCGCGACCATGTGGTAAGCGCTCTCGCTGATGCCAATGGCGTTGGTCCAACTTTCGGGGATAAGCAACCCCATTATGTGTCCCACAAGGACAAGCAGGATCCCGAAGTGGAACAGTGGAGAAGACCAGCGAAGCCAAGCGCTTTCGTAGATTTGGGAGGACCGCGAAGTCCAACCGAACTGGTCTGTTTTCCACCTCCACCCAAGACCAAAAATCATGATCGCAAGGCAGGTGTACGGAAGGATCACAAACAGGAAGACATCCCAGGGGTTCATGTGGTGCTCCAAGGGTTAGGTAGGGAAGCTCCAACCATCTCGGTGGGAGGGCCCTGAGATACAAGGCGGTGGAAACGTTCGCGCGCCTCGTCACTGATTTCAGGGAGAGTCGCGGCTAAGGCGTTCAACAAATGCAGGTAGGGGGACTTGGCGCGATCCAGGGCTGAACGCATCACTTCAATCCCCTCGCGGTGTGAGGCCAAAAGTTCCCATACCAGCGGGTCCCCAGATTTGGCCGAGAGCTCAAGAAGGAGAGGCAAGTAGTCGTCTAGCTCATCTTTTGACCGCTCAAAACCGATGGCGTTCGCGAACTCTCTAAACCCCAAGATCGCGCTACCACGCAGGCGGGTGTCGCCCGCAATGTAGTAACTCAGATAGAGCGCGCAGCGGCGCTGGCTGTCAAAGGTGTCGACGTAGTGCTCTGCCACTTCCCGCGTCGTGACCCCGGCGGCCCAGTCAGCGAATTGGTCCAAGTGCACTTGGATCGCTTCGGGGATTTCGCCCCGAAGGTCCTCTACTGCTTCAAGAGCGGGAGAAAAGTTCTCTTCCGGGTAGTCCAGCAGGCTCGCAAGCAACATGTGAACCGTGCGGATCTGAAGCGGGGTGCAAGCCACCGGTTCAATCGGGTCCACCGGGCCACGCGGCAGGAAACTCACCCGGCCAGGCGGAGCCGTCGGCTGAATCTCAGCCCTCTCCGTCAAATCCAGCTTCGTGTGGACCTGGTGTTGATTCCCCACGGCGGGACCTGTCGTACTAGACACCGCTACCACCGCCTGGTTCCCATCCGCGCAGATCAATGAATACAGGTTGGCGCTGCCCGTCCGCACCCGCGGCGGCCTGGGAGCACGCACTTGGGGCACCCTCCCCCAAGAAGCCAGCTTCAGCCCCGGACCCGATAAGAGTGTCGGTGGGGACCCCCAATTCGGCCATGCGGGGGGCAGGTTGAGTGGTCGACATGGGGATGACATATCTGTCCTCGTACTTCGCGATCGCGAGCAGGTGATACATCGCTTCCAACTGGTCCCCGGTCATCCCGACGGCCTTTGCCGCCTCATCATTGGGCTCCATCTGGAGGTTCACGTTACGCATGTAGGAACGCATTGCCGCAAGGCGCCTCAAAGAAAGCTCAACGGGGGCGGTGTCGCCGGCGGTAAACAACTCCGCCAAGTAGTCCAGAGGAATACGCATCTCTGCAAGAGTCGTCAATAGGACTCGATGATCTTCGCCATCCGCACCGGCCGCCGTAACAGCATCCACCACTGGGGACAGCGGCGGCACATACCAAACCATCGGCATGGTCCGATATTCGGGGTGAAGGGGAAGCGCGATCTTGTATTCCTTGATAAGTGCGTAGATCGGCGATTCCTGAGCGGCGGTCAGCCAGTCAGCGGAAACGCCATCTGCTCGGGCTGCAGCGACGACCTCCGGGTCGCAGGGGTCAAGCAGCAGGTCCAACTGGGCCTGGTACAGGTCCTGCTCGTCCTCCACCGCAGCGGCCGCCCCGACCTTGTCGGCGTCATAAAGGATGACACCAAGGTAGCGGAGACGACCAACGCATGTCTCTGAGCAAACAGTCGGCTCCCCCACCTCAATGCGCGGATAACAGAAGGTGCATTTCTCTGCCTTACCCGTCTGATGGTTGAAGTAAATCTTCTTGTAAGGGCACGCAGAGATACACATGCGCCACCCCCTGCACTTGTCCTGATCAACAAGGACAATGCCGTCCTCGGGCCGCTTATAAATGGACCCAGACGGACACGCCGCCATGCACGTGGGATTCAAACAGTGCTCACAGATTCGTGGCAGATAGAACATGAATGTTTGTTCAATCTCCGCTTTGACCTTGGTGGAGATCTCCCCTAGCAGGTGGTCGGCTTTGAGAACATCCTCGCCCCCACCCAAATCGTCATCCCAGTTGGGTCCCCACTCAATCGTGTTGATGTGCTTGCCAGTGATCTGCGAGATGGGGCGCGCAACCGGGAAGTTCTTCGAATCCTTGGGGGCGGAGAGGAGCTTGTCATACTCGTATGTCCAAGGCTCGTAGTAATCCCTCAGCTCCGGCATGTTTGGGTTGCCAAAAATGTTCACCAAAGACCGGAGTCGGCCACCGCCCTTGGGCAATAACTTCCCCGACTCGGTACGTTTCCAACCGCCCTTCCACTTGTCCTGGTCTTCCCAGGACTTCGGGTAACCGCCACCAGGGCGTGTCTCCACATTGTTGAACCACATGTACTCCGCGCCCGACCGGTTGGTCCAGGTCTGCTTACACGTGACCGAACATGTGTGACAGCCGATGCACTTGTCGAGGTTCATCACCATTGCCACTTGGGCCATAACTCGCATTAGTACGTCACCTCCTGTGACCGCTTGCGGATATATGTGACCTCATCACGCTGGTTCCCTGTCGGTCCCACGTAGTTGAACGCGTAGGAATGTTGGGCGTATCCGCCAATCAGGTGCGAGGGCTTAATCATGATGCGCGTGAGAGAGTTGTGTACGCCGCCGCGTTTGCCTGAGGTTTCCGAAAGCGGTGTCCCCATTGTTCTTTCCTGAGCGTGATACATGAACACGGTGCCCTTAGGCATGCGGTGTGAAACGATGGCGCGGGCGACCACGACCCCGTTCCGGTTCCACGCCTCAATCCAGTCGTTGTCTTCCACCCCGATGGCCTCAGCATCCTGCGGGCTCATCCACACTGTCTGGCCTCCGCGGCCGAGTGTGAGCATGTGCAGATTGTCGAAGTACTGCGAGTGGATGGCCCATTTGTGGTGTGGCGTCAAGTAGCGCACAGCTACCTTCGTTGAGCCGTCGTCATCGACCACGTGGCCGGGGTTCAGGCCACCGTTCAGCATCTTCAAGTCCAACGGAGGTTTGTATATGGGCATTGATTCACCCATGTCCCGCATCCAGTCGTGGTCCAAGTAATAGTGCTGACGACCTGTCAGGGTGTGGAACGGGCGCCCGCGTTCAATGTTCTGCACGAATGCGTTGTAGCGTCGTCCCCCGTGTTCGGATCCGGTCCATTCAGGCGTTGTGATGACTGACTGCGCCCCTTTTGCATGCAGGTCAGCGATCGCGATTCTTCTGTCTTCAGAGCCGGAGGAGAGGTCCGCCAATTCCGTGCCGGTCCTCTTTTCCAGAGTCTCAAACCCGGTTGTGGCAAGACGCCCATTGGTTGCCCCCGACAGGTACATGACCATGTCGGCAGCCTTCTCTGCGTCGTCGATCAACGGGCGACCGTTTGGTGCAGTACCGCTCAACTCGCCCAAGAACTTTATCTCCGGGGTTGGGTCAAAAACGATCCCCTTGGTGATCAAACCGACCTTGTCCGGCAGCGGGCCAATCGTGTTGTAACGATCAACCAGCGTGGTGTAGTCCCGTTCAACGGTGGTCAACTTCGGCATCGTCTTACCGGGGATCAGTCCGACTTCCTCAATGTCGGGAACGATTCCCATCGGGTTCGCGTACTCATCGGGAGTGTCATGGTTCAAAGGTGTGGGAACAACATCTTCCTGCTTCCCCAACCACTTTTCACTCATCTTTGAGACCCGCGCTGACAGGTCCTGGAAGATTTGGAAGTCGGTCTTTGCTTCCCACGGAGGGTCGATGGCGGCGTCGAACGCGTGAATGAAGGGGTGCATGTCGGTTGTCGACAAATCATCCTTTTCGTACCACGTCGCCGCGGGCAGCACCACGTCCGAATAAAGGGTGGTCGAGGTGTTCCGGAAATCCAATGTGAGCATCAGGTCGACTTTGCCGGTGGCGGCGGCTTCGCGCCAAACCATGGATTCGGGGCGTTTATCCTCGGGAATCTCCCGGGTTGTTGCCGCGGAGTCGGAGCCGATCATGTGTCGGTAGAAGAACTCTGCCCCCTTGGCGGAAGAACCAAGCAAGTTGGTTCGCCAAGAGGTGAGGACACGCGGAAAGTTCGCCGGGTTGTCGGGGTCTTCGCAGGCGAACGAAAGCTCTCCTGACTCCAGCTGGCTGACCACAAGGTCGGCAGGGTCAACGCCTTTTTCGCGAGCCTCCTGGGCCAGGAGGAGAGTGGATTTTGAGAAGGTGGGGTACGAGGGCATCCACCCGCGCTTCATGGATTCCACCAACGTGTCCGCAGTGGTGCGGCCATCCCACTCGCCCTCCGCCAGTGGTGACAGGAGCTTCCTGACATCGGTGCCGTCATAGCGCCACTGATCGGTGAGTAGATACCAGAAGCCCGCCGAGATCATTTGCCGGGGCGGGCGCACCCAGTCCAGCCCGAAAGCGAACTGTGCCCACCCCGTAATTGGTCGAACCTTTTCTTGGCCCACGTAGTGAGCCCACCCGCCACCGTTGACACCTTGGGTGCCACACATGGTGGTGAGGGCGAGGAAGGTTCGGTATATTTCGTCCGCGTGGTAGTAGTGGTTAGTTCCAGCTCCCATGACAATCATGGAGCGGCCCTTGGAATCCAGAGCGTTTTGTGCAAACTCGCGTCCGATCCGAATGGCAGCAGCAGGTGGGACTGACGTGAACTGGGACTGCCATGCGGGCGTTCCCACGGTGGAGGCATCGTCGTAGTCGGCGGGCCAGGTTCCGGGCAGCCCCTCGCGTTCCACGCCGTACTGCGCCAGCAGAAGGTCGTAGACGGTTGTCACGTAGGTGTCGCCGAGTTTCACGGCTGGGACACCCCTAGAGAGGACTCCCGCACCAATGGATTCCTGCTCGTCAGACGGGGGAAGGTCGAACCGGGGCAGCATCACTTCTACCCCTTCGACCTTCGGCGCTCTGGCTACGGTGTCGGGGACTTCTTCAATGGAGATGATCGGGTCAACGCCCCTCATCTCCAAGTTCCATTTGCCCACCCCTTCTTCACCGAAGTGGTCCGCAAGCGTGCCACCGGGGTCAACAATTCCCCTGTTCTTGTCCCAGACGAGGGTGCGGAATTGGGCGTGCTCGGATTCCGGGGCGCTGGAGTCGCCCAGGAGCGCGGCGGCACCCGCGAGCGGCGCACCGTCTTGGAACAAGGAGGCGTTCACAAACTTCCCGGGTACGTGTTTCCCGTCTTTTTCTTTCAGTTCGACGAGGAAAGAGGCGTCGGTGAACTTCTTCATGTAGTCCAGGAAGAAAGGTTCTTTCCTTTCTACGTGGAACTCTTTGAGGATGACGTGTCCCATTGCCATCGCGAGGGCGCCGTCGGTTCCGGGCGCAACACGAAGCCACTCGTCCGCGAACTTGGTGTTGTCGGCGTAATCAGGTGAAACTGTGACGACCTTCTGGCCACGGTAACGCGCTTCCGTCATGAAATGAGCGTCGGGGGTGCGTGTCTGCGGGATGTTGGACCCCCACATGATCAGGTAGCCCGCGTTGAACCAGTCACCCGATTCTGGGACGTCGGTTTGGTCCCCGAACACCTGTGGGGAGGCCATTGGCAGGTCCGCGTACCAGTCGTAGAAGGACAGCATTGTGCCGCCCATGAGTTCGTAGAAACGCGACCCGGCACCGTAAGAAATCATGGACATCGCCGGAATAACCGAGAAGCCAGCCAACCGGTCTGGACCGTACTGTTTGGTGGTGTAAACATGGGCGGCGGTCGCGATTTCCATGGCCTCATCCCAGGAGGCTCGAATCAGTCCGCCCTTCCCGCGGGCACTCTTGTAAGCCTTGGCTTTTTCGGGATCCTCAACGATGTCGCGCCACGCTAAGACAGGGTCCCCCAGGCGCTTCTTGGATTCGCGGTACATGTCCAGCAGAATCCCTCGGATGTAGGGGTAGCGGACCCGGGTTGGGGAATAGGTGTACCAGGAAAACGCTGCGCCGCGCGGGCATCCTCGAGGTTCGTATTCCGGCAGATCAGGTCCGGTCGTGGGGTAGTCGACGTCTTGGTGTTCCCAAGTGATGACACCGTCCCTCACGTAGACTCTCCACGCACATGAGCCCGTGCAGTTCACCCCGTGAGTGGATCGCACAACCCTGTCGTGGTTCCAGCGCTGGCGGTAGAAGATGTCTGCGTCGCGTCCGCCAACCTCAAAGAGCGTGCGAGCGTCAGCGTCCTTAGCGCGAGGACGCAAGTAACCGCCTAGTTTGGCGATAGATGGGTGGAGCGTCTCCTGCGATGTGTCTTTCATACAGTTTCCTCTAGACGTACCGGCACATCAGCCGGGGTATGGGGCGCCCGGCCTGGCATAGAAAATCCAGGTCAGAGCCGTGCAAATGACGAAGTAAACGGTGGCTCCAATGAAGAAGCTCTGTGGGGAGGTGAGTGTTAGCGCGACCCCGACAAAGAAGGGGCCGAAGGAGGCGATCGCAGATGTCCATCCGATTACCCCACCGGCTTGGCGTGCGGGCAGGATCATGGGCATCTGTTTGAACGTGCCGGCATTCCCCAGTCCGGTGAAGAAAAACAGAACCAGCATCGCGATGAGGAACGGCCAGAACTGGGAGGGGCTGCTCGGCTTTAGGAATGCTGCAGCGACTGCGCAAGAAATCACCATTCCCACGCCGCCAACGAACGTCCATATCGCACCGCCGTATTTGTCACAGAGCGGTCCCCAAAGGGCGCGTACCAGTGATCCAATCAGTGGGGCTAGGAAAGCGAAACTGGCTCCTACAGGGAGGGCCTCAAGCGCGTAATCGCCCGAGGTTGCGAACTGGGAATTCTTCCCAAACACGTCGTTGATGATCAGTGCCAGTTGTGCGGCGAATCCGGCGAATGCCCCGAAAGTCATGATGTAGATGGCCGTCAGGATCCACGTGTTCTTGTTTCCAAATATGTCCAGTTGCTGGCGGAAGTTCGCTTTTACTGGCACGTCGCGCAGCAAAACGAATGCAAGTATCGAAGCCAAAATGGCCCAGGGAACCAGCACGATCGCTGCGTTGTAAACATTCATTGTTTGGCCATCCGCGGCGGTTTGCGGAGCCACCATGCCGAGCCCTAGCAAACCGAAGCCCATGACCCAAGGGCCCAGGAACTGAATGAGGGAAACCCCGAAGTTGCCGATGCCCGCCTGCAATCCGAGGGCAGTTCCCGACAAGCGTTTAGGGAAGAAGTATCCCGTCGACGGCATGTAACCGGAGAAGCATCCCCCGCCGATCCCTGTAAGTGCGGCCAGAACAATCAGCCATGCATAAGGAGTAGTCGGATTCTGGATGGCCCAGAACCAGCCAAGCATTGGAATGATGAACAGCAAAGAGGTGAACCCAACCAGCTTCCGTGTTCCCACCAGTGGGGGAAGGAACATGTAGATCAGCCGGATGATTCCTCCGCTTAGCCCAGGAACTGCCACCAGCCAGTACAACTGTGAGGCGCTCAGGTCGAAACCAACGTCGTTGAGTTTGGGGGCTACGGCACTGACGAGGTACCAAACACAAAAACCTATTGTCAGCGAGAAGGTGGTTACCCAGAGCGTTGTCCATGCTCGTTTGGATTCCCACTTGTTTGGGTCTTCTTTGTCCCAGTTTTGAAGGACCCATTTGCTACTTGCCTCTGCAGGCTCGGCTTCGGCCGGGACGCCCATCTTGTCTCCATCCGCTACACGTGTTCGGCTGGTCCTTACCCAGGGCGTTTGTTTCTCACAACGTCATTGCATGCTTTCCATGGGCAAGGAGCCGTTTCTTGCCCAAGATTTATCACAGAGAATCAGTAAGAAATCGTTTCTGGCGGATTATCAAGCCTTAACCGGGGCCCTGCACGTGGAACGTACTCACATATGTGGCACCACAGCGTTAACAAAATGCGTGGTGGGGAGCACAGTGCGCCCAGTTGTGGTCCTCACAATGCAGCGCTTGCCTTAACGATCTGAACGTCATGTGAAACACTTGCAGAGACCTCAGTAGAAACAAGCAAGCTGAGGTCAAGAGGTTTCACGCGAATCCTGGAAGGACATCCTCATCGCTGTACATGGCCCCCGGTCCTTGACGAACACCCTGACACTCACGTCGTCTTTGAACCCCACACAGCACCAGGTGCTCCGCACCCTGGCAAGGTCCAGCGAGCCGTTACGGGTAGAAGAGATTGGTGAACTCTTGGACCTTCACACCAACACTGTGAGGGCCGCACTGAATGTTCTCCAAGAAAAAGAACTGGTTAAGCGCTCACCCCAGGCTCCCTCGGGCCGCGGACGCCCTTCATGGTTGTATCGGGCCACAGTCACAACTGACACGGCCCAGATCGCAAACGAGTTTGCCTGGTTCACCAAGGCAGTAGCGGAACAGATCTCTTTGACTACGCAGGACCCGATGATGGCGGCCAAGAAGCTGGGACAGACGTGGGGCCAGCAAGTTTTGGATCGCGGAATCCCTGCGGCCGCCGAGCCTGAAGACGGAACTCTTCCTCCTGCAGCCTGGTCGGACAATCCTGGCGAAAATGCCGCAAACCTGCAAATCTTCTTTTCTGAGTTGGGTTTCGAGGGGCGGCCCGGCGAAACGGACTCAGAGATCAATCTGCACCAGTGTCCGCTGACGACTCCCGGTCAACCTCGGCCAGAGATCATCTGCCAAATACACAGCGGCATGGTTGACAAAATCGTCACCGAACTCTCCGGCGGCCAGTGGGCAACAGCCCTAGAACCGGACGCAGGTCCCGGGTTTTGCCAGGTCAGGCTATTGATGCGAAAAGACAGCACCCTCTAACACCCGAAGCGGCCGCTATTGCGAGACGATGCCCGACAGAGTTTGTACGCTGAAAGATGCATGAGCTTACGGAACAGATTTTGGGAGACACCGTGTCGCATTTAAAGCCACCAGTAGAAGACTTCACAGACGCGAACATTAAGGTTGGCCCCCCGAAGACGTGGGCGGTGGGGTTGCCCGCCATTAAGGCGGCAATGCTGCCGGCCCTCGGTGACATGGGGCCGGTGCGCACGGCTGAGACCAGTCTTACCATCAACCATGAGCGCGGCTTCGACTGCCCTTCTTGCGCCTGGACCGACCCCGTCAAAGGTAGGCCAATCGAGTTTTGTGAGAACGGATTCAAGGCTGTCGTCTGGGCCTCCAGCCCGCTTACAATCCAGGATGATTTCTGGGCCACTCACTCCCTGTCTTCTATGAAAGACCGTTCCGAGTACTGGCTGGGGAACCAGGGCCGCGTCACCAAGCCGGTTTACAAGGCTGCCGACTCCGACCATTACGAAGTGATCAGCTGGGATGACGCCTTCGACAAGATCGCCGACAAACTGGCCGATCTTGACGACCCGAACGAAGCGGTGTTCTACACCTCGGGTCACATCATGAATGAGCCAGCGTTCTTAACCCAGCTCCTCGCACGCGCATACGGCACAAACAACCTTCCCGACTGTTCCAACATGTGCCACGAAGCCACGGGATCGGGGATGTCGCCTGCAATCGGCGTTGGCAAGTCAACGGTGTTTGCCGACGACTTCGGAAAGGCAGACCTCATCATCATGATGGGACATAACCCTGGCACCAACCATCCCCGCATGCTCAACTCGCTGGAACAGTGCAAGCGCAACGGTGGTCAGATTGCTGCCGTGAACCCGCTTCCCGAAGCCTCGTTGTTCCGTTACAAGAACCCCCAGCAGGTTTCCGGACTTGTTGGCGATGGCACGAAGTTGGCGGACCAGTTCGTTCATATCCGCATCGGCGGCGACCAATACCTGCTGCAAGCACTCGCCAAGCATGTCCTGCTGGCGGAAGAAGAAAACCCCGGGAAGGTGTTGGACTGGGACTTCATCAACACGTACTGTGCTGGGTTCGAGGAATACCGCAAGGAAATCCTGGCCCTTGATGATGACGAGGTGGCCCGGGCAACCGGCCTGTCCCACGATGAGATCGCCGAACTTGGCGACCGCTACATCGCCTCTAACGGCACAATAATCACGTGGGCTTTGGGCGTTACCCAGCACAAGAACTCTGTGGCAACCATCGGCGACATAATGAACCTGTTGTTCCTGCGTGGAAACATCGGAAAGCCAGGCGCCGGGGCCTCCCCACTACGCGGCCACTCCAACGTTCAAGGAGACCGGACCATGGGCATCTGGGAGAGGATGCCACAACCGTTCCTCGACAAACTGGGTGCACGGTTCGATTTCACTCCCCCGTCCGATTTCGGATATGACTCCGTCGATTCCATGAACGCCACCTCAGACGGCAAGGTTAAGTTCTTCATGTCGATGTCGGGCAACCTCGTCTCGGCCATGTCAGATACTAGGAAGGCTGAGTCTGGGATTCCCAAGGTGGATATGACGGTTCAGGTCTCCACCAAGTTGAACCGCTCCCACATCGTTACCGGAAAAGAAGCTCTGATTCTGCCGGTGTTGGCCCGCACTGAAAAAGACATTCAGGCCAACGGCCTACAGTCGGTCACTGCCGAGGACACAGTGTGTCGTATCAACGAATCCCACGGTGACCTGGACCCGATCGCGCCGACTCTCCTCAGCGACGTCGCGGTTCTATGCCAGTTGGGGCAGGCGCTTGAAAAACGAGGCAAGACCTCGGACGCGAAGATCCCCTGGCAGGATTTCCAAGACAACTACTCGCTGATCCGGGACGCGATCGAAGCAGTCATCCCCGGTTTTGATGATTTCAACATGCGAATGCTGGCGGACGAGGGCTTCATTCTTCCTCATCCACCGCGCGACTCTCGCACCTTCCCCACCAAGAACAAGAAGGCTAACTTCATCGTTTACCCCGCCTCCGACGTGATGGCGCCGGAAGGACAACTGCTACTTCAGACAATGCGAGCACACGACCAACACAACTCTCAGATGTATGCGCTTGGGGACCGCTATCGTGGCATCTCCGACGGTCGCTTCGTTTTGTTCATCAACCCGGAGGACCTGGCAGAACTGGGCATCGAAGACGGCTCCCCCGTCGACATTTACTCGCACTGGCCCGGTCAAGATGGACGGGTTCTGCGTGGTTACCGCGCGGTTTCATACCCAACAAAGAAGGGCTGCGTAGCGGCTTACTTCCCGGAGGCTAATGAGCTGATTCCTCGTGAATCGGTGGCAGAGGTTTGCAACACCCCAACGTCGAAGCAAACAGTAGTCACTGTGAAGCCGGGCAAGGAGTTCTTCATGGGATCCAGGCCCATCGCGGAGATCATCCCCGCCTCGTAGCCTCAGCAGCAACAAACACCTCGCTTACGCGACGTAGATTTTACGAAAGGGCCAACTTTGGGTCGAAAGATCGCCCGCTACCGGGTGACCAAGGTTGACCTGGCCAGTCCAAGCGCGCCTTCACGGCGCGGAGATGACGTGGCCGGGGAAGAACCGCTCGAGATCATCGTGAATGGGAAGGCCTACTCCACCACGATGCGCACCCCGGGCGACGACGTTGAACTGGTCCACGGACTGTTGCATGCCGAGGGGGTCATCAAGGCCCCCTCGGACATCATCCAAATTCGTCATCGCGTCGGCGACGGCTCCGCATCTGCCACCGGCGCATACAACCAGGTGATCGTTGTTTTGGCGCCAGAAGTGAGCTTCGAAGCGCCCACCCGCGCGACCGTCATGAATTCGGCCTGCGGAATGTGTGGAAGAACAAGCATTGACGGTCTGCTGGCACCGCGTGACGACGTGGGAGGGGACTCACCCAGGTGGTCGGTGGAAGTGCTGGGCCAAGTGGCTGCGAGTCTCCAGGAAGCCCAACGCGGTTTCAAGAAAACCGGGGGGTTCCATGGGGCGGCGCTCTTCGACCGTTCCGGCGATCTGCTGGTGGTTCGCGAGGATGTTGGGCGCCACAATGCCGCAGACAAAGTGATTGGTTGGGCGATGTTGGAGGGGGCGTTGCCGGCGCAAAGCGAGGATCTGGGATTAGTGATTTCCAGTCGCGCCTCATTTGAACTGGTGCAAAAAGTCACCGCTGCAAGGATGAATGTGATGGTTGCCGTATCAGGGCCGACATCAATGGCGATCGAGGCGGCAAGAAAAGCTGATCTCACGCTGTGTGCGTTTGCAAGACCCCCACGGATGACAATCTATTCGGGGGAAGAACGGGTTGACCTGGGGTAACGGCCGCATTCCTTCAGCGCCCCTACCCCATGGTTGTCCGGCTATGTTTGTCGGCTGAGGTCAGTCCATGTCCTCGGGAAGATCTTCAGCGGCGTCTTCTTCACCCAACACTGCTGCCACGTCTGCGTCCCCGGTGTCGATCGCCGCGTCGGTGTCAAAAGACTCCGCAGCCAGATCCACGTCGGGGTTCTTCTTCATGAACTTTGATTCATATTCGTAGTTGGTCATGGTGTTAATACTAGACGGGCATGTCCTCTGTTGACTCGGCAATCATGAGTGCCGCCGGATTGCGAACCCGCCGGATTCCTCGAAGATAAGGTTGGCAGTGTGTCAAGCCGGGAGGCAACCATGGAAAATGAACCACGTCGCGATCGGGCACGCGGCGCCCTTGTGGGACTGGGCGTGGGCGACGCGCTGGGCGCCCCCTTGGAGTTCACTCGACGCGACGAGAAACCGCCTGTTACTCAGATGCAAGGCGGAGGACCTTTCGGATTACCTGCGGGTTACTGGACGGATGACACGTCAATGGCACTGTGCCTAGGTGAGAGCCTCCTAGCCAGCGGATTTGACCTGGATGACCAACTTTCCCGGTATCTGCAGTGGATGGAACACGGGCACTTGTCCTCTACCGGCACCTGCTTCGACATTGGGATCCAAACCAGGCACGCCCTGGGTGCTTACCGCCAAACCGGGCAAACCCTTTCCACCGGGGACCCGAACAGCAGCGGAAATGGGACCATCATGCGTTTGGCACCTGTTCCCATCGCGTACTGGAAGGACGTGGCGGAGGCCGCCGAGAAATCAAAAGAGCAGTCCTTTACCACCCACGCCAGCCCGGAGGCGGCTGAGGCCTGCTTCGTTCTGGGGGCGATGATGGCAACCGCGATCCAGGGCGCAACCAAGAATGAAATCCTTGACGTTGGGGAACAACTTGGGCCCGGACTCCGTTCTGAAGCGCTTCGAAAAGTCTTCGCAGGATCATACAAAGTGAAGAGTCGGGACCAAATTTCCTCGTCGGGCTACGTCGTTTCCACGCTGGAAGCGGCGCTCTGGGCTTTCTTCAAGACGGAGACTTTTGAAGACGCCCTGGTGCTAGCGGTGAACCTGGGCGACGATTCTGACACCGTCGGGGCGGTGTGTGGCGAACTGGCCGGAGCTCACTACGGAGAACGAGGAATCCCTGAAACCTGGCTAACTCCCCTCCACGATCGCGAGATGATCGAAGAAATAGCGGACTCACTGTTTGACCTCGGGGCCACAGAGACTCGCTAACACTCAAGCGCGCACAAAATGAGCAACCCTAGACGCCCCCTCTTCATGGGTGCCACCGTCGTGATGGCGGGGGCAGCCCTCGGAACGCTACTTCGCACGATCCTTGAAGGGGCGTTCCCCGCGGAGGCTGGGTCCTGGCCCTGGGCAACCTTCAGCATCAATCTGGCGGGAAGCTTCCTCCTGGGGGTCCTGGTTCAATCGCTAACACGGTTGGGGAAGGATGAGGGGCGCAGAAAGATGGTGCGCCTTGGGCTTGGAGTGGGGGTCCTTGGCGGATTCACCACCTATTCGACTTTCGTGCTGGAAGTGGTGAATTCGGCCGAGGTGGGCCAAATGGCACTAGCAATGGCATACGCAGGGACAAGTCTGTTTGCAGGGATTGCGCTGGCCGTGGTCGGCATGGCTGTCGCAGACCGACTGGTGCCCAACGTACGCCGTAACAAGGCGGCAAGTCAATGACACTTTTCCTGATCGCATTGGCTGGAGGCTTGGGCGGCACGTGCCGGTTCCTCGTCGATGCTCTGGTGGCCAAGCACAACCGGTATTCGGTGCCGATGGGGACCGTCGTCGTCAACGCTACCGCCTGTTTTCTTCTCGGTTTTGTAGCTGGCGCTCTTGCAACACACGCCCAATGGCACCCGCTGCAAGAGGTTCTTAGCGTCGGATTCTTAGGCGGCTATTCGACATTCAGTACAGCCTCGTTAGAGAGCGCGCGCCTGGTACGCCAGAAACGCTACGGTGCGGCCGCGCTTCTTTCGGGAGGCATGATCGTTGTCAGTCTCGCCACTGTGTTGGCGGGGCTCCTCGTTTCAACATTCCTCGTCTGACAAGGGCGTTTGACCACGGCTTCCTCATTTCAACCTCACCAAAACAGGGCGGGTTCTCTCTTACGCTGTGAGCGCGACATGTCCATCTGATTCCCAGCGACGGGTAGGCTTTCCGCGGGGAGGGACCATGCTACAGCTGAAGGACATCACGAAGTCCTATCACACCGCTGGGTTCACCCAGGTTGCCCTCGACAACGTGTCTATCGCGTTCCCTGACAATGAGTTTGTGGCCATCCTGGGGCCTTCCGGGTCCGGTAAAACAACACTGCTGAATGTCATTGGCGGCCTGGACCACTACGACTCCGGTTCGATGGTGATTGACGGGATTGACACCTCTCACTACACGGACCGGGACTGGGATGCCTACCGTAACAACCGAATCGGTTTCGTCTTTCAAAGCTACAACCTCATCCCCCACCAGACGGTACTGGCGAACGTTGAACTGGCCCTCACTCTCACTGGAGTTGACAGGGCGGAACGTCGCCAAAGAGCGATCGCTGCCCTGGAAGAAGTTGATCTGGGAGACCATATCCGGAAACTGCCAAACCAGCTCTCTGGGGGGCAGATGCAGCGGGTTGCAATTGCCCGGGCCCTGATTAATGACCCAGAGATTCTTTTGGCGGATGAGCCGACGGGTGCCCTTGATTCGTCCACGTCTCTGACGATCATGGCTCTCCTGACACGGATTGCCCAAGACCGCCTGGTCATCATGGTCACCCACAACCCAGAATTGGCGGAACAGTACGCCACCCGCACAGTTGACCTCAGGGATGGTCGCGTTGCGGCCGATTCCGCTCCTTTCGATCCCGAAGCCCTGGCAGACACGAAAGTAGGCAGGCCACCAAAACGCACGTCAATGTCCTTTTGGACCGCCATCGCCCTGTCGTTTCGAAACCTGATGACCAAGAAAGGCCGCACCCTCATGACGGCCTTCGCGGGATCGATCGGCATCATCGGGATTGCGACAATCCTGGCGCTTGCAAGCGGTGTGCAGAACTACATTAAGGGCATCGAAGAGGACACCCTGTCCGTCTACCCGCTTAGTATCCAGAACCAAGGCCTGGACATGACTGCGCTAATGACCGCATCGGCAGGTTCCGGGGAAGACGGCTCCCGCGACAGCGAGGACGGATATGTCTCAGAGATGCAGGTCCTTTCTAATTTCTTTTCTTCCGTCGGCGCCAACGATCTGGCTGCCCTGAAAACGTTCCTTGACGAGGACGGCGGCGATATAGACGAATACACGAACCTCATCCAGTACGGGTATAACATCACGCCGCAGATCTTCTCGCAGCCCTCGGGCAGAAGCATCCGCCAGGTCAATCCAGACTCGACAGTCGCAGCATTGGGATTTGGGGCATCCGGCATGGAGAGCTTCATGCCGGGGATGAAGATGGGCGCGTTCTCCGAGTTGATCGATGATCCCAGCCTGATCGAACAGCAATATGAGGTGGTGGCGGGACATTGGCCGGAATCCTACGACGAAGCGATCCTCGTTCTCACCCCGAAAGGGCGCGTCTCCGATTTTGTCCTCTACACCATGGGGTTAAAGGATCCCGCGGACCTCGACAAAATGATCACGCAGTTCATGAACGATGAACCCGTGACCGTTGCCGAAGGCGGCGAGATCTCTGTTTCCTACGACGACATTTTGTCCACCACTTTCAAGGTCGTTAACGCTGCCGACTATTACACCTACGACGCGACGTATGACATCTGGACTGACAGAAGCAGCGAGTCTAAGTTCCTGAAGGCTCTGGTCGAGGAAGGCTGGGATCTGGGGATAAGCGGAATCGTGGCGCCCCGAGCAGATGCGACCGCTACAGCGCTGTCGCCGGGGATCTACTACACCTCGGACCTAACACACCACCTCATAGACGAGGCAGCCACGACGCCCGTGGTCCAGGCGCAACTGGCCTCCCCCACAGTCAATATTTTCACGGGACGCACGTTCGCGGAAGAAGCCCTCGACGCTGATCGCGACGACCTGGATCTGCTCCAAATGGTGAGTGTGGATGAAGACGCAATCCAGGCCGCTTTCCAATTCGATGAGAGCCAGCTGAGTCTTGACCCCTCCGCCCTGAACCTGAGCCTTGGAGGTTTCCAAGGCTTACAGATCGAGCCGGGCTCTCTTCCAGTCCTTGACATTTCTGGTGTCATGGACAGCGACGGTCTGGCCGACTCGTTGGACCTTGATATTGAGTCCATTCTAGAAAACCTGGACGTGGAAGAGTTCGCCCCATCTATTCCTACGGAGGAATTTGGCGAGGCAACCAGCCAGATGATGACGGCCTACCTGGCTTACTGTGCGACTGTTGACGACTACTGCTTCACCGATCCGGAAGCGTCCTTTGAGGATTTTCTTGCCACCGACGAGGGCACTGCCCTAACCGAAGAAATCGAAGAACTCGTCTCCTCAACGCAGGAAGAGTTGGAGGCTGCCCAACAGGCGATGCTTGAGAACGTCACTGAAGCAATTGCGAAGGCGGTGCAGCAGCAGGTCGAGCAGAATGCGGCCGTCGTACAGAGCTCTCTTCAACAGGCCGTTGCTGGATACATGGAACAGGCCATGGCCACCATTGCTTACCAAATCCAGACGCAAGTGGCCGCGCAACTTGAGCAACAGCTCAGCGCGGCGATCACTACTGCCATGGATAGTTTGGCTAGCAACATGTCCTCGGCGATGAGCATTGATCAAGAAGCGTTCCTGGATGCTTTCAGTTTCGATATGGACGAGGAGGAGCTGGGCACACTCATCCTGGCGATGATGGACGAGTCCCGCAGCTCATTCGACGCGAACCTAGCAAAGCTGAACTACGCCGACTATGCGCGGCCAAGCTCGATCGATATCTACCCCAAAGATTTCGAGGGCAAAGGCCAGATAATCACGATCCTCGATGATTACAACGCCGAAATGGCCGATAGCGACCAAGAGGACAAAGTCATCGTTTACACGGACATTGTTGGCACCCTGATGTCTTCTGTGACGGAAATCGTCAACATCGTGTCCTGGGTCTTGGTGGCTTTCGTGGCGGTGTCGTTGGTTGTTTCCTCGATCATGATTGGGGTCATCACGTACATCTCGGTGTTGGAACGCAAGAAAGAGATTGGCATCCTCCGCTCGATTGGGGCATCGAAGGGAGACATCCGCACCGTATTCAACGCTGAGACGTTAATCGTGGGCTTCGTAGCGGGTGTACTAGGAATTGCCGCGACCCTAGTGATCGTCCTAATCGCCAATGCCATTGTGTATGCGAAGTTCGGGATCCCCAACGTTGCGATCCTCCCCTGGCAGGCCGCGATCGCTTTGGTCGGTATCTCGATGCTACTGACATTCGTTGCGGGACTGATTCCCTCATCTGCGGCATCACGGCGCGACCCGGTGGAGGCGCTTCGGTCCGAGTAGCGGGTTTTCACACGACGGACCCTTACATCACCTAACATCCTCGTATGAGCCAAGCCACTATTGAGGACCCGTCGATCCCGAAGACGCCGCACGTGAGCGTGAAGTCGATCCTTATCTACTTGCTCATTTTGCAGGTCGTCAATGGGTTCGTGCAGGGCTACTACACACCCTTGCTCCCCAACATCGCCAGACACGTGCACGTCTCTGTGGAGGCAATGAACTGGTTCCAAAGTTCGCAAGCGATGGCGGCAGCCGTCCTCGTACCGCTCCTGTCGCGCCTGGGCGACCTAGTCGGTTCACGCAAAGTGCTGCGTTGGTCGTTGGTCGCTGTCTTCGTGGGGACCCTGGTCATAGCCCTGGTGCCCTCATTCCCCGTCATGCTCCTTGCTCGCATTCTCCACGGGCCCATCGGCGTTTGGCTGCCTCTGTCTATCGCAATCGTGTACCTGCGTTTGTCGGAACAAAGTTCGGGCCGGGCGATCACCATCCTCACTGGCGCACTTACGGCTGGAATTGTTTTGGGCACCATCGCGGCGGGCGCCGTTTACACCGCAACATCGAACATGGTCGTCACCCTGTTAGTCCCGGCCATCGCGATCCTGATAGGCGCCTACGGAGTGTTCTTCGGGCTGCCCAAAGACGTTGATTTTGGGACGGGCCGTGTCGACTGGCTTGGCTTTGCGGGACTGGGCCTTGTCATGGCGGCGACCATCTACACGCTTGGCCACATCAGCTATCGGGACATGCGCTTTTCCTTCCTGCTCCTGTTCCTCACAGGCATCATTTTCATCGGCTGGATGCTGTGGGAAAAGCGCGTCCAAAGTCCCGCAGTCGAACTGTCCTTGGTTGCTTCGCGAGCGACGGGTCCTCTGTATCTGACAGCTTTCGTAATCGGCGTGCTTTCGACAGATGCCCCGCCCAACATGGCCGCTTATATGAGCACTGACCCGGGGGAATTCGGCTATGGATTCTCCTCCTCCAGCGCGAGCATTGCCCTGCTGATCGCTGCGCTCTTGGCTTTTGCGATGCTGGGCGCGTTCATCTCCTCCTTCATCGTCGCAGGTGTGGGAATGAGGACTACGTTGGTGGGGTCCGCTCTGCTTGGCGCTCTGGGGCAAATGATTATGGTTCTGCTTCCATATCAGATCGCGGCGTTTTGGGTTTCAGCCGTCCTCTCCGGCTTCGCTGCTGGGGTGCTTTCCGGAGTGCTCCCGGTCCTCATATCTCGTGCGGCGCCCGAGGGCAAAACCGGCATCGCAAACGGCCTTTACGCCGCATTTTCTGCAGTGGGTGGAGCAATCGGCGGGGCGCTGTTCAAGAAGGTTCTGGGGAACTTCCAGGATCTTGAAGGTGTGACCGGGATCGGCGGATACATGACCATTTGGGGTCTGTGTGTATTGATGTTCCTTTTCTCCGCAGTAATGCTCACTCTGGTGCCGCTTAACGCGCCCGCTCAAAAAGAGGCAGGCCACTAGGCACGGGTAGCAGTGCGTTGCCCGCACTGGGTATGACCGCACGTTGTCCGCTTTAGGCACGCGAGCCCGAGTGGACGGCGCAATAACACGGTTGTGTCCCATCCGTGTGCCTAAAATGAGCGAGGACAGCACCCGACATACGGGCTACTTCGAATCAACGCTCCCAAAACCTCGAAGAACGCGCTTCCTCGGTAGGATCGAGTGAACACACGTGAAGCCCAACCCCGTTCATCGACATTCGGAGCGCAGTATGAAGAAGATTCTCGTAGCCGGCGCAGCGGCCCTCGTACTTCTACTTTCGGGGTGTAGCGCGTCGTCTGAACCCCAAGCTGTTGTCCCCGCGCCTGTCCTCGACCGCGCTGACGGTGAGGAGTACACGGGGGTGGCCGCGCTTTCCGCCTCAAGTGACTGCACGGGAACCGTCGTCGACACGGGGATTGATGATGCCCCGGCGTATGTGCTCACTAACGGCCACTGTCTGGGGATGGATGGACAAGATCCAAACGAGGTCCTCATTGACGAGGAGGGCTACGGGGAAGCAACCTTCTTTGCCTTCCACGACACCCCAGAATCTGACCGGGTCATCGTGCCGGTGGCGCGTTTCGAGTACGCGACGATGTACTCGGCCGACATCGGTGTGCTACGACTGGATGCCACCCTGGGCGAACTGAAGAATCAGGGCATCAAGGCGCTCCCGATCGACCCGAGCGGGGCCAAGGCAGGCACCAAGGTTACGAACATAGCGTTCCCGGTCACCGATATCGAGATCGACGACTGGGCATTGCGCGAGGGTGCCTGCAAACTGGGGAAGCAGACTGATGTCATTGAGTTTCGCTGGTTGTGGCTGGATGAGATCATCAATGACTGCCCCGGTGTCCTCGGCGGTTCATCCGGATCACCTCTGATCACGGACGGCAAAGTCGTCTCTATCATCAACACGACCAGCGGTGGCGTTTCCACTGAGCGAGGCAAGGCATGCTACCTGGGCCAGCCGTGCCAGCTTCACGGTGACACCGTTAAGTTCGCTCAGGACACCTCCTATGGCGTTGACCTGAGCGGTGTCGAAGCCTGCTTCCTAGACGGTGTCTTCACCTTGGATGAGGGCTGCTCGTTACCGACTGACATCACCCCCGGAGTTTTCGGAGGCGGGACGTTCAGCGCCGACGGCACAGACACCGCCGACCAGCCAGCCACCATCTCACTAACGCCACCAGGCAACGCTCCTGTCACGTACTTGGTGAAGACCGGGCTCGCCTCACCCGCATCATGTATGGACGAGGGGTTCTTCGATGACGCAGAGTCGTACACCGTCGAAGTGGGCGACAGTGAGACGATCGATGTGGCGCTACCCGAAAAAGAGGGATTCCAGTTCGCGTGTGTAGGGTCCGAGGGCGCAGACCCAGCCATCCTGATCTTCAACGTTGATACAACTCCGCCCGCCGAGGGCCCTCAGTTGTCGGTGACAAGGTTTGATGACGGAGCAGTCAGCATTGACCCTCTGTTCGACATGCCTGAGATCGTGGACATCCAGTGGCTGACCGGACCTGCCGACTCAACCAACTGTGCCGATCGGGATCTGTATCAGCCATACTTCCGACAGGCTCTAATGGTCAACGCGAACGAACTGCCACTGAGGGTGTGCGCCGTTGGCTTCGACCTGGCGGGGAACGAATCACCGGTAACTGACGAGATCGTGACGGCTGAAGCAGAGTAACGAGCGGCAGATACACAACGTCCATGTTATCGGTGTGGCTCTTTGTTGCTGGCGGCGCGCTTTTCCTCGCTTTCCTGATCAGCTATATTCGCGACCCTCGCACGCTACGCACAGGGGTCCTGCTTCTGTCGTCAGTGATGGTTTTGGTGTTGGCCTTTTCGCTGCTCAACACCCCTCTTGGTGAAAGTGTCAGGAACATAGCGCTGCCTCTAATCGCGATTTTGATTCTTGTCGGATATGTTGCGCTGGTATCGCTTCTGCTAATCAACGGTCTCATCGTTGTTCGCCGTGAAGGTGTCTCACTGGCCACGCTCCTGCCTCTGATTGTCGATTTGATTCTGATAGCTGTGCCGGCATTTATGTTCTGGGCTGCCTCATGGTCCGCAACTAGAAGCACCGTATGGATCCCGTCTGCAGGGGTCATGGCTTTCGGGATCTTCGCCTACTTCGGTTTCGTGTTTCTAAGCTTCGTTACCTACGGTTCGCTCTATCGCCTCAGGAAAAGATCAAAGGCAGAACCTGCGATCCTGATCCTCGGTTCCCGCATTTTTGACGGCATAGTGCCACCTCTCCTGGCATCGCACCTAGACCGTGCGCTAGAGGTCTGTGAGGAGCGCAAGGCTGCCGGAAACAAGACCCCGCTGCTGGTTTGTTGCGGCGGCCAGGGAGCCGACGAAGACAGACCAGAGGCTGATGCCATGGCAGATTACCTGCTATCTAAGGGAGTACCGGAAAGCGACATCAGGCGCGAAGACCAATCCACGACAACACGGGAAAACTGATTTTTGGCAGCACAATCGTTTTCGAGGACTATCCTGCGGCGCCGATCCTGATCTCCACTAACGACTACCACGCACTTCGCACCGCACTCT
>CAYFRT010000016.1:0-33296 GCA_964345585.1 uncultured Actinomyces sp.
GAATTGGCGTCGCAGGTCTTGAACTCAATCCGTGAATCAGCGGCCGGTGCGGGCGCAGTTTCGGTGATGCTGTTACGTTCCCCGGAGGCGTCTGAGACTTTCAGGATCAACGAGTATTTTTCAACGGAAACACTGTCGGAGATTCCTGAGGAATTGCGTGCGAACCTTGCGTTCGACACTGGATGGTGGCAATCTGTTTCCTTCTCTGACGGGGGCAATTCCGTTCCCGGTTTGTTGGTTGGAGCCCTGGTTGATCTACCTGCCGCCGGCCCCTACGAACTTTTCATTCTTTACTCGCTTCAGACAGAGCAGTCAGCCGTTGCCACTGTGATGAGTGTGCTTTTCGTGGGATTCATCCCCATTCTGCTTGTCACGGTCGGATTGACTTTCATCCTGGTGTACCGGATGTTGCGTCCGGTGCGGGCGGCATCTTTGGCGGCGGCTCGGCTGGCCGAAGGTGACCTGGAAAGTCGGGTGGAAGAACAGGGACGAAATGAGATGGCCGCTTTGGGCAGAGCGTTCAACGAAATGGCTCAGTCTCTTGAAAAACAAATAAACGACTACGACGCCCTGTCCAAGTTGCAGCAGGGATTCGTCTCCGATGTGTCCCATGAGTTACGCACGCCTATGACAACCATTCGGATGGCCGAGGACATTATCTATGAGGACAGGGATGCCCTTCCCCCAGCTTCGAAACGTTCTGCTGAACTGCTTCACTCCGAGGCGGCAAGGTTCGAGGAGATGCTGGCTGATCTCCTCGAGATTTCACGTTACGATGCCCAGTCCGCGAAGCTTCACGGGGAGCCGACTGACCTCTACGCGCTGGTTGCTAAGACCATCGAGGCGAACCGGGAACTGGCCGACAGGATGGGTGTTGAAGTGGTCCTTTCGCCGAGGCCCAAACGTCCCTCGGTTCCCGTGGATGCGAAACGATTAGAACGAGTGGTTCGGAACCTCCTTGTGAATGCGTTTGAGTACTCCGAGGGCAAGCCTGTCGAGGTGACCGTGGAATCCGGTGAGACCTCGGTGGCGTTGCGAGTGCGTGACTACGGGGCCGGGATGTCTCGCGAGACAGTGAAACGGGTCTTTGACCGCTTTTATCGAGCGAACCCATCACGGACTCGTACCACGGGAGGCACGGGGCTGGGGCTGGCAATCGCCAAAGAGGACGTGGCGCTACACAACGGCGTAATCAACGTTTGGGGGGAACCGGGCGAGGGCGCTTCTTTCGTGGTCACCCTGCCGCGGGAGTCATTGAGCGCCGTGACCGAATTTCCACTTAAAGTGTGGGAGCAAGAATGAGGAAGCCTCGGATAGTTCTTGGCGTGGTCATCGGCGCGGTCGCGCTAGTGCTGGGCGCCTGCACCGGACTTCCCACATCCGGGGAGCCGCACGAGTTTGCGATTGAGGTGCCAGCGCGCGAACCGATCGGCCAATACGGGTCCGGTCCTCAGGAAGGTTCCGAGCCGGCCGTTCTTGTAGATGACTTTCTGCGAGCCTGCTCTGCCGGGGCTTTCGATGATTATGCGACGGCGAAAAAATACTTGCTTCCGGAAACGGCGGACAAGTGGCGTCCAACAGAGCAGGTTGTCGTCTATCCAACGGCCAGTGCCCCTAGCATCAAAGTCCCAAAGATCGATAACAGCACGGCCTCGGTCACCATCGAGGTGCCGACCGTGGCGACCGTGAATAATGGCGGCATCCTGCACGAACTACCCGGCGAGGGGGAGGCCACCCTGAAGTTCGAGTTGGCGAAGGATGCGGAAGGGGAATGGCGGATTTCGGAGTTGGACGACGGGCTGGTCTTATCCCAGAACGCGTTCACAACTGGCTTTGTCAACTACGACTTGTACTTCACGTCTACGACCCGTGACGCCTTGGTAGCTGACCCCAGATGGCTGCCGCGGTCGCGGACCCCCTCACACTTGGTTAGCGCAATCCTTGCGGGACCGAACGAGGTTTTGGAAGAAGCGGTGATCTCCGACGTGGCCGCTGGGCTTGTGCTTTCTCCGGCAGGCGTAGAGGTTCGTGACCGGATCGCCTACGTCGATCTGTACGGAGAGAGCCAAACAAACACGGACGACCGGACGTTGCTTATGTGGCAGATCGGGCAAACTCTACGGCAAGTGCCGAACGTGCAGGCGACCCTGGTCAGCGTCAATTCCGTCAATCTGGACCCGCAGACCACCCCTATGGGGCCAGAGTATGCGCTGGAGCGTTTGGTCGCATTGAGCGAAGGTGCGCTGGTAATAGGGTGGGAAAGCGCGGTCGATGAGGTACTGTCTTCCGACCTGGTTCCAGAAGGTGCCGCGTTCCCCGCGATTGGTCCACTTGAGGACAGCCCGGCAGCGTGGTTGGGCAGTGATGAGGTTGTCTACGTGCTGCGAGGGAGAGAAGCTCTTTCCTCGGTGCAAGTGTCGGGTGCGTCCTGGCCGTCCATTGACCGATTCGGGAACATTTGGGTGACGGGGAACGAGGGCAGAAGCCTGTACTTCATCAACGAAGATGACCAGTTGAATGAGGTGGCAAACCCTCTTTCGAACACGCTGTTGCGTGCTGTGAAGGTGTCTCCTGACGGCGCGAGGATTGCGCTGATTGGGCAAGGCGATGACGGCGGAACCCTGTGGGTGGGAACGCTGGCACCAGGTGAGGATGGAAGCTTCCACATCGTGGCGGTTCAGTCCGTGGAACGAGTTTTGGGAGACGTGTTGGACGTGACGTGGGTCGGCTCCACGACGCTTTCGGCATTAGTACGAGGGGAAGACAGTGACACTGCAACCCAAGTGGTAAACGTGCCCCTTGGTGGCTGGCTATCCAAATTTAGCGGGCCTTTAGACAGCGTCTGGATTTGTTCTGGGGAGCCTGGTGGGGTGATAGTCCAACGGGAAGACCAGACCGCTTTCCAACGTTCGGGCGCAGCCTGGCGCGACCTGGGAAATGCCCGGGAATACGTTAACTCTGCGGGATAGGTGCGGGTCTGAACCGCGGCTGACCTTTCACGACCGCCGTTGTCCACATGAGAGGTTTTTGGCGGCATCCACAGCTCGTCTTCAGGTGGTGGAGACCAAGGACTTCTGCCGCCCATGCTGGGGACATGACGAGAACACAGACGAAAGAGCGCGGCGCTGTCCCCAGGCTCTTTGTTGACAGTCTTGAGACGGTTGAAAGTCTTCTCTGGCCGGTGCAGTGTGCGGGCTGCGGACTGTGGGATGTTGAGATTTGTGAAGACTGCAAAGCGGTGGTTTTTAATGAACCACTTGACTTGGTTTTAGAGGATTCGGCGGGTATCCCAACCTGGCCCCTCATTGCGCTTGGTGAATACGACTCGGTGCTGCGGGACATGATTCTTGCGGCGAAACATGATCAGCAACGGGACATGTCGGGATTCCTCATCTCTGCTGGAAGGGAGCTGGGGAAGGCATGTGAGCCCCTAACCAGTGAGCTTCTTTCCTGGGAAAGTCCTCGAAGCGGCACCGGCATTTTCCACCGGGTGTGGCTGGTCCCGGCACCTTCGTCCCACAGGAGAAGGAGGCGGCGAGCAGAAGTTGTCCCACACATTGTTGCCGGCATGAAGGAAGGGCTAGAAACAGCCCTGGCAGCTGCCAGTAGCCCCCCGGTTCGTGTCAGTGTGGTTCCCGCAGTTGCGTTGGATGCCAGCGGTGGCGGCACGGCGGGAATGGGTGCCCGCGGAAGAGGCCTGGGACGTGCCGGTTCGATGAAGCTCACTCGTCACATTCCTCCCAGGACCTTGCTTATCGTCGCTGACGATGTCACCACAACAGGCGCCACTTTGAGGGAAATGCTGCGAGTACTCCCAGATAGCGCCCTGTTTGGTGCCGTCGTTGCGGCGGCACCTTAGAGAGCAGTGAACATTCGCCAAGTAGTCGCTGGTAAATGGGTGAATCAGCGACGCTCGTGGCCAGATAACCTGTCCGTGGAGCGCCGGTCAAGTAGTATTAAAGAACTCTCAAGCGTGCACGGTCCGCAGGACGCACGCCCCATATGGAGAGATTGAGGAGGTCAACCCACCCGTTAGCCGCGGAGCAACAATTCCGCGGTATTTCTCATCTAAGAACCAAAGGTTTCCTGGAGGATCCAATGGACATCGTCGTCACTGGCCGCAATGCCGAAATCCACTCCAATTTCCGCGACGCCGTGGAATCTAAACTTGCAAAGGTAACCCAGTTCTATCCGCGCGCTCAGCGGGTGGACGTGGTGCTGATGCACGAAAAAAACCCACGACTTGCCGACCGCTCGGAACGTGTTGAGCTCACCGTTTACGGAAAAGGCCCCGTTATTCGAGCAGAAGCAGAATCATCGGATCGCTATGCAGCAGTGGACTTGGCAAGCGCCAAACTGTTCGAACGTCTGCGCCGACTACGCGACAGGACGAAGAACCACCGCCGCTCAAAGGTGGCTCCGGCAACAGAAACCCTTGTCGTTGACACGGCTGAGGGTATGGAAGAGGACTTGCGGGATGCCGAAGACTGGGCTCTGCGCTCAGCTGAGGACCTCAAAGTTGGAGAGACCCGCGAAGAACAGATGGGGGACTCTCCGGTTCTGGTCCGTCAGAAAGTGCACGAAGCTGCCCCGATGACCGTTGATGAGGCCATCTATCAGATGGAACTAGTTGGGCACCCCTTCTTCCTCTTCGTTGACAAAGAGACCATGCAGCCCTGCGTTGCCTACAACCGCAAGGGGTGGACGTATGGTGTTCTGCGCTTGAATACGCGCGTTGAACCCGAAGCGTAAGACAGTGCGCTAACTCAGGTACTGCGCGTCTCCTCAACAATGAGAGGAGACGCGCAGTTTCATGAGCGCGCATCTTTTGTAGACTGTGAATTGATGTTGCCTCGACACGACACGCAAACAGTCGCCCGAACACAGGCATCAGCCGCAGGCGCGGACACATTAGGAGCCCAATGTCCATCATCGACAAGATCCTTAGAGCTGGCGAAGGCCGACAGCTGCGAAAGCTTGACCGCATAGCAGATCAAGTTGACGCGTTAGAAGAGGACTTCAAGAGCCTCACTGACGAAGAGCTTCAGGCGAAGACCGCGGAGTTCAAGGAGAGGTTGGAACAAGGCGAAACCTTAGACGACCTGATGGTGGAGGCTTTCGCCACAGTGAGAGAGGCCTCCTGGAGGGTCTTACATCTTCGACCGTTCCACGTGCAGGTTATGGGCGGTGCCGCGCTACATGGTGGCAACATCGCCGAAATGAAGACTGGTGAAGGTAAAACCCTGGTCGCCACCATGCCCGCATATCTGCGTGCGCTTGAAGGCAAAGGCGTTCACGTGGTTACCGTCAACGACTACCTGGCCGAATACCAGTCGGAGATGATGGGGCGTGTCTACCGTTTTCTTGGCTTGACAGTCGGCTGTGTGTTGGCGGGGCAGACTCCAGAAGAGCGCAGGCAGGTCTATAACGCAGACATCACTTACGGAACCAACAATGAGTTTGGGTTCGACTATCTGCGCGACAACATGGCTCAGCGCCCTGAGGACATGGTTCAGCGGGGACACAACTATGTGATTGTTGATGAGGTTGACTCGATCCTGATTGATGAGGCTCGAACCCCGCTCATTATTTCTGGACCGGCATCCGGCGACTTGAACCGGTGGTACACCGAGTTTGCGCGCATAGCCAACATCCTGGAGCCTGAAGTTGACTATGAGGTAGACGAAAAGAAACGCACCGTTGGCATCCTGGAGCCCGGCATTACGAAGGTGGAGGACCAGCTTGGGGTGGATAACCTTTACGAAGCCGCGAACACCCCACTGATTGGTTTCCTAAACAACTCGATCCGCGCCAAGGAGCTTTACCATCTGGACAAGGACTACATCGTAAAAGATGGTGAAGTTCTAATCGTCGATGAGCACACTGGCCGCGTTTTGCCTGGGCGTCGTTACAACGAGGGCATGCACCAGGCCATCGAAGCTAAAGAAAAAGTGGAGATTAAGGCGGAGAACCAAACTCTGGCAACGATCACCTTGCAGAACTATTTCCGGCTCTACCCGGAAGGTTCGCGGGCAGGCATGACCGGTACCGCAGAAACCGAGGCCGCAGAGTTCGCATCCACTTACAAGATCGGGGTCATCCCCATCCCCACCCACCGCGACATGATTCGGGTGGATCAACCCGACCTGGTTTTCCCAACATTCCGGGGGAAGATGAATGCGGTCATCGAAGATATCGTGGAACGCCACAAGGTTGGGCAACCGGTGTTAGTAGGTACCACCTCGGTGGAAAAGTCTGAGTTAGTGGCACAAATGCTTAAGGAACGCGGGGTGCCGCGGCAAGTTTTGAACGCCAAGGAGCATGAGCGCGAAGCGCAAGTTGTTGCGATGGCGGGTCGCAAGGGCGCGGTCACGGTCGCCACGAACATGGCTGGTCGTGGAACGGACATCATGCTGGGTGGTAACGCGGAGTTTATCGCTCAGGCGAACCTTGAAAGCCGGGGCCTCGACCCGGAGGAATACCCGGAAGAATACCGTGCGGCATGGGCGGAAGCCCTCGAAGATGCGCGCAACGCTGTCGCGGAAGAGCATGATGAGGTCGCTGAACTTGGCGGCTTGTACGTGCTTGGGACTGAGCGGCACGAATCGCGGCGTATCGACAACCAGTTGAGAGGCCGTTCAGGACGTCAAGGTGACCCGGGGGAGTCTCGCTTCTACCTGTCGATGGAAGATGACCTGATGCGGCTGTTCAACGCAGGAATGGCGCAACGAATCATGATGTCAGGGGCGTACCCGGAAGACCTGCCACTGGAATCGAAGATGGTTACGCGTTCTATCCAGTCTGCGCAGGCTCAGGTGGAGGCTCGCAACTTTGAGATTCGCAAGAACGTCCTGAAGTACGACGATGTCATGAGCAGCCAGCGGTCGCTTGTTTACGACGAGCGTAGCCGCGTCCTAAAAGGTGAGGACCTGCGTGGTCAGATTGCACACTTCCAGGAGCGCCTGGTTAACGGTGTGGTCCAACAGTTCACGGCCGCTGAAAGTCCCGAAGACTGGAACCTCCAAGAACTTTGGGGAGAGTTGCGTGGCTACTACCCAGTCTCTATTTCCGTTGAGGACGTCCTTGAAGAGCACGGCGGGCTGTCGAACATCACTGCAGAAGATCTTTCTTTCGAACTGATTGGTGACATCCACGCCTCGTACCAAAACGCTATCGAAGCGCTCGACTCCAACCCGGTTGCAACTGAACAACTGGGTGATGAACCCGCAGCAGAGTTAGAACGCCGCGTTGTCTTGTCAACCGTGGACCGTTTGTGGCGTGAACACCTATACGAAATGGACTATTTGAAGGAAGGCATTGGCCTTCGCGCAATGGGCCAACGCGACCCGCTTGTCGAGTACAAGGATGAGGGCGCGAAGATGTTCCAGTCGATGATGGAACGGGTCCAGGAAGAATCCGTTCAGCAAGTGTTCAACTACCTCACGCAATTCGAGAAAGCCAATGAGCAGCGCGAAGCCGCGATTGCCGAAAGTGGCTTAGAGGGGCTGGGGGCAGTACAGGCACAGCTGGCTGTTGCAAGCGGGGCAATGCGTGCCGCTGGGGCAGCCGTAGCGTCGGGGACCGCGAAACAGGGCGGAACAAAGCCGGCGCAGCAAGCGAAGACTCAGCCGAAGGCAGCAAAACCCAAGCAATCAAAGGCGCAGAAGGCCCAGTCGGCTGCTGGTCAGAGAGGTGCTAGCGGCCGGTCTGTCATGGGCGATGTGGGGAGGCAGAAGACGCCCGCGGGAGTTCTCTACCAGTCTCCGACAGAGGCCGGAGGAACCCAGACAACGGGTCGTCGCGGTGGCCCTGCTGCCCCGCAAAGCACGGGTGGGGCAGGCATGAACCGAGCGCAGAGAAGGGCCCAGCAGCGAAAGAAGAACCGCCGCTGATCGCCCGTTGCGCAATGGGACGCCCTGTGAGGCTTCGGTCTAGCCGTACTCCAGGGCGACCGCCAACCATCTTCCCCGGAACTCTTTGACCCGAACAGCAACAGCCCTCAGTTGGCCGCGATCCCAGACGGTGCAAGCCACTTCGTAGGCTCCTGGACCTGCTTGGCAAAGCCGAGAACTAACGGTTACTGCCCGGACAGATCCCTTTGTTGGCTTCGGAACCAGTTCAATCCTCCTTGCAAACGTTGCGTAGAGTTCATTGGACATCCAGCGGCGAAGGCTTCGCGGCTCACGCCTGCCCGCATCCACATCTATGACCAGAGAGCAAAAGCGTTCTGACCAGTCCCCTACAGTGGGCGCTTCGGGGTGAACGCTCTCTGGTTGTGGCACCTTTCTGCCGTGGCCTGGGATTGGTCGTATTTCTCTTGTCTTAACTGCAGAAAGACCCGTCATAGGTCTCACTCCTCCAAATCCTGGGGTTGATCCGTGATTGAACTGTGCTCCGTCAGCCGGAGATACGGCGACCGTAATCGATCCGCCGGGGGATAAAAGTGGTTTCATGACAGCTGTGGAGAACTTATAGGTAGCCACGCCATGTGATTCGGGGCATTTCTCCCCGACGAATTTGTGGTTTCAGCTCGACGAGAGCCCTCCGGGCGGGTCAGTGGCAAGATTGCATTATGCGTATCTACATCCCATTGACTTCGAACATGCTGGTGCAGCCGGCGCTTCCCACGGCCAAATCATTTTCTGTCACCCCGGTTGGGGAACCGCTGTCAGGAGAAGAACAGGAGCTCCTCAATGAAGAGGCGCTGTATGACGCCGCGTTTGCGTCCCTGGAACTCTGCCAGGGAAGCGGCGAACCTGCCTGCAGGATCGTTGCCGCAGCACAGGTTGACGGAAAAGTTTCACCAACCCTTACTTGGGACCAAGTCGACTCGATAATGGCGGACTCAGAAAAAGGCAGACGGCTAGCCGCTGGCGTGCTCCGCTCGGATGAACAGGCAGAAACGGACCTTCTGCTAGAAGACTTGTTTGAGGAGCCCTTGAGTTGGTTTGATGTGTCGGAACGGCAAGACCTTTTCGACCAGATCGTGGATTCAGAATAAGCCCCAGTCTCGGTGAGTTCTAAGCCGCCGGGGTCTTGGTGCCGAACCGTTCTGCAAAGTTCCTCAGGATCTTGTGAGCGTGGCTGACGTCGACTCCGCTAACACGCTGCTCGACCAGCTCCCGTTCTTCGGGCGGATAGTAGCCGTAGTCGGCAAAGCTTTCGATGCGGTTGCTGATGCCGTCGTAGTCTAACTCCGGGTGGAATTGGGTTAGGTAAATGTTTTTTCCCACCCGTGTCATCTGGGTCGGGGCGATGGGGCCAGTGACAAGAGTCGTCATTTGGGGCGGTGCTTCAATCACAGATTCGTGGTGACCCACGTAGGACCGAAACCGCTCGGGAACTCCATCAAGGATCGGATCCCGCCTTCCCTCAGCGGTGAGGGTGAGCACCGGGGCGGAAATGTCCTCCGAAATCTCCGGGCCAACCTTGCCGCCCAGCGCCTGAGTGAAAAGGCCCAATCCATAGCAGATGCCCAGTAGCGGGAAGTCGCGTGCCATGACTTCTTTCACCAGTTCAGAAAGGTTCTTTTCGATCTCTTTCTGCTTCAGCGATTTCTGCTCTTCAGGTGTCGACACGTCGTAGGCGGAACCGCACATGATGATGCCATCCCAATGCTGCAGGTCAATCGTTGGGAAGGGGTCACGTTCCAACCGTACGTTGACCAGTTCCGATTCACTCAACCCGGTTAGACGCAGGAGCGCTTCACGTTCAGAGAGTGCGACGGATTCAATTTCGCGTGTGGTCATCATGAGGAATCGTTTGGCCATGCCTCCGATCGTAGTGCAATGACCCCGGTCTTCACCGCTGGGCGAATCCGCTTCCTGCCGGCAGTTTGGATAGTCTGGCAGCATGCGTGACTCGAGTCGTATCGAACAAGACCTAAAACTGGCACATGAGTTGGCTGATTTGAGCGACCAGATCACTCTCAGCCGTTTCCAATCCCAGGATCTGCGCGTTGAAACAAAGGCAGATATGACGTTGGTGTCTGACGCTGATAGGGCTACGGAGGACGCGATTCGCTCGGCACTGGCCGCCGACCGCCCGGACGACTCGGTTCTGGGGGAGGAACGAGGGGTGAGTGGAACCGCGGACCGACGCTGGATCATCGACCCCATAGACGGCACCAATAATTTCGTCCGAGGGGTTCCCGTATGGGCAACGCTGATAGCTCTAGTAGAGGACCATGATGTTGTTGTGGGAGTGGTTTCCGCGCCTTCGCTCGGTAGGCGCTGGTGGGCGGGCGAGGGGCTGGGTGCGTTCTCGGGTTCAGCCTTCAACAAGAAACGCCAGTTAGCGGTGTCGGGAGTGTCCAGTCTTCAGGATGCGTACCTGTCCTATTCTTCCCTCACTGGGTGGCAAACCGTTGGGAAGGTCGCACAGATGAACACGCTCATGGAGACGGTTTGGCGGACCCGCGGATTCGGTGATTTCTGGAGTTACATGCTTGTTGCCGAGGGCGGAGTGGACATCGCAGCCGAACCGGAGCTGGAACTCTACGACATGGCAGCCCTGGTCCCAATCGTTACCGAAGCGGGCGGTGTTTTCACTAGCCTCGACGGGGAGCCTGGGCCGTGGGGAGGCAACGCGCTTGTCACCAACGGGTTGCTCCACGAACAGGTTCTGGAGACACTTCGCAACTAACCACTCAGGGGGCGGGCTCCCAATCCATCCTTGGAAGAGCCTCCAGCAGTGTCCGCACTCGGCCTACCAACTCCCGCTTTGTGGCGGCGCCGGAGGCGCGGTCCTCGTCCTTGGCCCAGGTGTCTAGGTAGCAGGAGTCCTCGGACGAAAAATGCGTGCAGTTCGGCATGCAGTTTTCAGCGGCGGCCGCCACCTCCGGGTAGACCGCCAGCACATCCGCCTCATCCACGTGAGCCAGCCCGAAGGAACGCACGCCTGGAGTATCGACCAGCCAGCCTCCCCCCTCCAGGGGCACAGCAGCCGCGCTGGTGGACGTGTGCCGCCCTTTGCCCGTGAGGTGGGAGACCGCTCCGACCGCCCTGTCAGCGCTGGGTTCCAGTTGGTTCAACAGAGTTGATTTACCGACCCCAGAATGTCCGACCATCACAGAGAACTTCCCGTTGAGGAGCCGGCGTAGCCGGCCGAGGCCTCCATCGCCTTCTTCTGTCACGTAAGTCTCCACGATGGTTAGGCCGAAGCCCTCGAACTGGGAGACGAACTTTTCTGGCGAGGCAAGATCAGTCTTTGTGATGCACAGAATCGCCGGAATGTTCGCTTCCTGAGCGGCAACCAGGCACCGATCGACCATCCCGACCCTCGGCTTTGGGTCCGCAGCGGCAGACACGATCACCAGCAGGTCAGCGTTGGCAACGATCGCCTTCTCCCCACGCGAATCCGGGGCTTCTTCCAGGCTCCGGCGGAGCACATTCTTTCGTGGTTCAACGGCTGCGATACGCGCCAAGGAATCGTTGACGCCGCTCACGTCCCCTGTGAGGCGAACGCGATCGCCAATGATGACGCCACTCCTCGGTATTTCTCGGGCTTTCACGGCGGTGACGACGGCGGGGCTGTCACCGTTTTCGCCGGTGTCCTCGAGCGCCACCTCGAAACGCCCCCGATCCACGGCGATGACGCGCCCCAGTGGTCGATCAGAATAGTCAGGGCGCCGTTTTGTTCGAGGACGACTACGTTTCGCAGGGCGAACCTTCACGCGAGTGTCATCGGTGCCTATGTCGTATCTGGCCAAGACCTAAACCTCCGGGTCCGAAATCCCCGCGTCAGCAACGGCAATGAGGGACGGATCTTCCTCCACATGCGACGGCCACAGCGGTTCAGGCGACCTCTCCCCGGCAAGCATGGCGTCCCAACGTTTAGGGAACAGGGGAAGGGTTTTCGCGGTAGTCGTGATGTCGTCCACAGTGCACCCGGGCACGCGCAGACCCACAATCGCGCCGAAAGTGGCCATCCGGTGGTCGTCGTAGCTGTGAATGAGGGCCGGGTGCAGCGGGCGGGGGTCAATCCGGATCCCGTCGTGCAGAATCCTCGCTTTCCCGCCGAGGCGCTCAATTTCGGTGGCCATGGCAGACAACCGATCAGTTTCGTGACCCCGAAGGTGTCCGATGCCCATGAGGGTCGAGGGGGTCTTAGCGAACACACAAAGCGCGGCGACCGTTGGTGCCAGTTCCCCGTAAGCGCCTAGGTCAAGGTCTAATCCGTCCCACGTCAGCCCCTCGGGCGCGTGAACGGTGAGGCCGTGGGCAGACAGCACCACGCTGGCTCCGAATGCCGGCAGGATCTCCATCCAGTATTTTCCGACCTGGTCGGTTTCCACAGGCCAGTCACGAATGGTCACAGAGCCACCGCACAGGAGCGCTGCTGCCAAGAACGGGCCCGCATTCGAAAGATCGGGTTCAATCGTGATCGGGTTTCCAGCGGGCCTTGTCGGGTCCGATACCCAGGAGGAGGACGAGGTTCTCCTTATGTTCACCCCCTGCTTTTTCAGCATGTCAAGACTCATGGCGACGTAGGGCCATGACGGTAGGCGCCCCTCGGCCCTGATCACAGTCGGCTCAGGGATCAGCGGTGAAGCTAGGAACAGCGCTGAGAGATACTGGGAGGAACTGCTGGTGTCCACCCGGACAGACTTCGTTCCGTCGGGCGTCCAACTGTCACTCACTAGTTCGCTGAACACCGACTTTGCGCGCGTTCTGCTTCCCCGGATTGTGAGGGGCAAAAAGCCTGGCTGACCACGGTACTTCACCTTGGCTCCCAAAGACTCCAGTGCCCTCATCAACGGTTCCAGGGGACGTTTCTCCGCAGCGGGGTCGCCAACGAACCTGGTCCGGCCGTCAGCAAAGGCTGCCAACGCAGTTCCAAATCGCATCACGGTTCCAGCCAGGCCGCAGTCGATTTTCCCTCCGCCTTTGAGCTCCATCGGTGGGGTAATCGTGAGCTCGTTTTGGTCTTTAGCGAACTCGAATTCGGCCCCGAGGGTTTTCATCGCCTGAATGGCAAGGTGAGTGTCACGGCTGGCAAGCGCACCTGTGATCACCGTGGGCTTCTGGGCGATGGTGCCGATGACCAGAGCGCGGCTGGTTTGCGACTTCGATCCAGGGAGCACCACGGTCGCATTCAGTGGCCCCGGGGACGGCGGTGCTGCCCACGGATCCTTGGGCGGAGAGTACGTTTCTGTCGGCTTCGGGTTCATCCTTGCATTGTCTCGCCTCTCACGGTTTTCTGCCAGACGAACTCAGCCTTGAACTCGCAGTCATTCAACTGCGCGTGGTACCGAGGCGCTCTTGGAGGGCGATGAGTACGCTTGGATCACTATGGCCGCTGACCCGCAAGAACTCGAAGCTCGTTTTGAGGCCGAGGCGTTGCCGTATTTGGATCAGATATATGGGGCGGCCCTCGGACTGACCAGAAACCCCTCCGACGCGGAGGACCTGGTCCAAGACGTGTACCTGCGTGCGTTTGACCGATTCGCGACGTTTGAGCCGGGCACAAATGTGCGGGCGTGGCTTTACCGGATCCTCACCACCGTGTGGGTTTCCAACTACCGCAAAGACAAGCGTGACCTTCAGGCTGCTGGCGAGCCTCTCCCACTCGATTGGCAACTGGGCTCCGAAGCGCAAGAACCTTCCGTGCGTAGTGGCTCACCAGGCCTTGCCGTATCCCCCTCGGCGGAGTCGGAAGCGATTGAGACGATCGAGGCGGAGGCAGTGTTGGAACTACTCGACAAGCTCCCAGAGGAACAGCGAAGAGCCGTTTACCTCTCTGATGTCATGGGATTCTCCTACAAAGAAATTGGTCAGATCCTTGAGGTGCCGCAGGGTACGGTCAGCAGTAGGATCCACCGCGGCAGGGAGACGCTGCGGAAATCCTTGGGAGCGTTGCGGGAGATGCGGGAGCGGGAGATGAACCAGTGACGAATCCACACCTTCATGACTGTTCTTGCAGGATATGCTCCGACTCCATTGAGCGCGACGACCTCCGAAACCTCCTGCGGTCCTGCCTTCGAACCCACGCTCCCGAGGGACTGCGGATGAAGATTGTCTTCGAGGTTCGCCAGATCGCCCTCACATGGGAAGAAGTGGACGAAGAATAGCGACCCGCGTTACAGAATGGCCTATACGCAGGCACAGAATCGACGAAGCGGGGCTCGGCTGGTAGTTTTTCCTATGGAGGCAGAGGTTGTCTGCCAAAAGACCGACCTTTTGTACCGGATGGAGGAGACACTATGAGCAAGCGTGGACGTAAGCGCCGGGACCGTCGGAGGAAGAGCGCCAACCACGGTAAGCGCGCAAACATCTGATAGGCGTTTTGAAAGATCCAGTGTCCCCCATTTTGAGGACACGGGATCTTTCATCTTTTAACGGTGTGCCTATGACAACGCCCGGGTCAGAAGGTCCCCTTGCTCCTCCGTGTGCCGCCACTGAATACCCGTGGCGGGGGAGGCAGCGGCCTCGCGTGCGACCACGGAGACGGTGGGTATCCCGGGAAGGTCGCTTGCGGTTAGGGCGCCGGGCAGATTCGCAAGACTGACGTAACCGAGTACCGGGAAAAGGTTGGAGACCATGAACGGCCATGCCCCCTGGTTTTCGGGTTCGTCCTGGACCCAAACCAACTCTGCGTTCGGGAACGGCGCCAGCGCCTGTTGCACTTCCTCTGCGGGAACCGGGTACAGGCGTTCCATCCGCACTAAGGCAACGTCATTGCGGTTCTCCGCAGATCGCCGTTTCGCCAGGTCGTAGTAGACGCGGCCGGTGCAGAGAATTACTTTTCTCACTGCCTTAGCGTTCGCAAGAATATCGGCAGACACTTCACCAATCACGGGCTTGAATTCTCCGTGTGTGAAGTCCTCCAGCGGTGACGTGGCTGCTGAAAGACGCAACAGTTGCTTCGGGGTTACCTCGATCAACGGTGTTCGCGGGCGCCGATACGCCTGCTGTCGGAGCAGATGGAAATGGTTCGCGGGAGTTGAAGGCTGGGCAACCCAGAAGTTGTTTTCCGCGGCCAGTTGCAGGAACCTTTCAATCCTTGTCGAGGAGTGGTCCGGCCCCTGACCCTCATAGCCGTGCGGGAGCATCATCACAAGGGACGATGACTGGCCCCACTTCTGTTTTGCGGAGGAGATGAACTCATCCACCACAGTCTGAGCCCCATTGACGAAGTCACCGAACTGGGCTTCCCACGCCACGAAGACCTCTGGTCGCTCAACCGAATACCCATACTCGAAAGCGAGTGGTGCGTACTCAGAAAGCGGGGAGTCATAGACGCTGAACTTGGCTTGGTCTTCGGTGAGGAAGTCAAGGGGCGTGAACTCCCGGCCATCTTTTTGGTCGTGCAGAACAGCGTGCCGCTGAACAAAGGTTGCACGCCGGGCATCCTGCCCCGTGACTCGAACAGGTGTGCCGTCCATCAGCATGGTGCCCCAGGCCAACAACTCCGCGAATCCCCAATCGATTGGCACTTGTCCCTGAGCCATGGCCAACCGCTTTTCGGAGAGTTGCCGTAGTTTGCGGTGCGGGGCGAAGTCCTCGGGGAACGCGTTGTACGCTTCGCCGACGCGGACTATCTCTTCGGAAGAGACAGCCGAGGTCCAACCGATCATCATGCCCGAACCCGGTAGCTGCGACTCCGGGACCTCCAAGCCATGACGCTGGGCCAGGGGGTAGCCGTCTTCGGGTTCGTGCTCTCTCATATCCTCGGGCGCAGGGGCGCCACCACGGGACCGAGTTTCTTGCAGGATCCTGTCGAGTTCTCGTTCGTATTCCAAATGGAACTCGTCAGCTTCTTCCTGCGTGATGTCACCGCGTCCAACCAGGTTGGAGGTATAGACGTCCAGGGTTGAAGGGTGCCCATCAATCATCTCGTACATGAGAGGCTGCGTCATAGAGGGGTCGTCGCCCTCGTTATGCCCTCGTCTGCGGTAACAAACCAGGTCGATGATTACGTCTTTCTTGAACTCCTCGCGGTAACGAAACGCCAGGGACGCCGCCCGCACCACGGCTTCGGGATCATCGCCGTTGACGTGGAAAATCGGCACCTGCAACCCCTTGGCGAGGTCCGTCGGGTATCGCGTGGAGCGGCCCGCCGTTGGCCCCGTGGTGAAACCGATCTGGTTGTTCACAATCGTGTGAAGGGTCCCACCGGTGCGGAAGCCTTCTAACTGGCTCATGTTCAGACATTCGTAAACAACGCCCTGGCCGATGAATGCGGCGTCCCCGTGAATCAGAATCGGGAAGACGGGGAACGTGGGATCGTCCAGAACGTCTTCTTTTGCACGAGTGATTCCCAATAGCACTCCGTCAACTGCTTCGAGGTGCGAGGGGTTCGCCGCCAAATACACCTTGGTTGCCATCCCATCCCCGGCAGAGTAGACGCCTTCAGTTCCAAGGTGATACTTGACGTCCCCAGACCCTTCCTCGTCACGCAGGTGATGGCTGCCCTCGAATTCGGAGAAGATTTGCGCATAAGATTTGCCCGCAATGTTGGCAAGCACGTTCAGGCGCCCGCGGTGAGTCATACCGATGGTAACTTCTGCAAGCCCATTCTCCGCCGCTGCGTGCATGACCGTGTCCATGAGAGGTATCAGCGCTTCGCCCCCCTCCAGCGAGAAGCGTTTCTGGCCGGTGTATTTCGTTTGCAGGAACTCCTCGAACGCCTGCGCCCGCACCAGGGTGTTTAGAATCTGGCGTTGTACGGCCCCAGAGGGCTTTTGGTAAGGCGCCTCGATCTGCTCCTGGACCCAGATCCTCTGCGCGGGATCTTGGATGTGCATGTATTCGATGCCGATTGTTCGGGTGTAGGTGTCCCGTAGGTGACGCAACAGGTCTCTCAGAATCATCTGGGAAGTCCCGGCAAAACCGCCCGTGGGGAAAAGCCTGTCCAGATCCCACACGGTCAAGCCGTAACGACCCAGTTCCAGGTCCGGATGCCGCCGCACCCGGTACGCAAGCGGGTCGGTGTCTGCGGCCAAGTGCCCGCGTGAGCGATAGGCGTGAACAAGTTCGGCGATGCGGGTCCCTTTGCCCTTGTCTGACGCCTTGTCATACATGACGTCTTGCTCCCACTTATACGGTGGGTAGGGCACTCTCAGCGAGTCGAAGATCCGCTCATAAAAGTTTGTTTCACCCTTAAGTTTCTGGGCGAAGGTGCGAAGGAACTGGCCGGACTCTGCGCCCTGGATGACGCGGTGGTCGTAGGTGGAAGTGGCGTACATGGTCTTCCCGATGCCCAGTTGAGCCAAGTGCAGGTCTGAAGACCCAGCCCACTCCGCAGGAAAGTCGGTTGCCCCAATTCCGATGATTGCGCCCTGCCCCGGCATGAGCCTGGGAACGGAATGCGTGGTACCCAAGATTCCCGGGTTCGTCAGCGATACGGTGGCACCTTGGAAATCCGCGGCCGTTAGTTTCCCGTCGCGTGCCCGCACAATCAAGTCGTCCATTGCGGCAACGAACTCAGGGAACGTCATGAGGTCGGCGTTCTGAATGACCGGGACCATTAGCGTCCGAGTTCCATCCGGTCGGCGCACATCTACCGCCACCCCCAACCCGACATGAGCGAACTCTTCGATGCTGGGCTTGCCGTCTTTCACTAGGTAGCGGACGTTCATTGCCGGCATTTCTGCCAGCGCTTCGACCAGGGCGTAGCCGATCAGGTGAGTGAAGGAGATCTTGCCGCCGACGGTGCGGGAAAGATGGGTGTTCGCCACCGCGCGGTTTTCAATGAGGATTTTTGCGGGGATATCACGTGCGGAGGTCGCTGTTGGCACCGCAAGCGAAGCATCCATGTTCTTAGCGATCGCGCGTGCTGGTCCACGCAACGGCGCCACCCGGTTTTCTTCCCCTCCATCTTCTTTCGCCTGCTGATGCTGGCGGGTGTGAATGCGGGTGTACGGCGACGTTGCTTCCTTCATCCGGCTTGGGGGTGCCGGTGGCAAGTCGGAGCGGGTCACCACTTCTTCGTGCAAGGCGCCGTTGTTTGCGTTTTCCGAGGCTCCGTCTGGGTTGTGGTCTGCCGCACCAAACGCGTCTTCCACGGCAGGTGCCGCCGCTGCGGGTGTGCTGTCCGAGGTCGCTTGGGATTGCTTCCCTGACTCCAGAAAACCCTCCATGGCGATGCGGGCTTGCTCCCCAACTTCTCGGTTCGCGTCGAAGTATTCGCGCCAGGCGTCGTCGAGGGACCCTGGATCATCTAAGTACTTTGCGTACATTTCTGCGATGTACCAGTCATTGGGGCCCAATTCGGTATCGCTGCCTGAATTGGTGACCTGGTCTTGATTTTCCACGAAGGCTCCTTCGACTTCTGAATCAACACGTTGAGCCACATGCCCGGTTAAACAGTGTTTTGTTGACGTGGTTGGGGCTCCCAGGGTCAAGTCTAGAGAGTTGGGGCAGCCAATTCTCATCACGCGAACACATTGCATGTTCTTGGCTTTGCATTTACTTAAAGGGGTTTGCGGATTACATACGGTTATAGTGGTCGAACTATGTCACTGAATTCGGGTGAGCCTCCGTCTAGAAGGGTGCGCTATCGCGCGCCCTTGCGTCCCTTAAAGTTCGTCGCTGACGTTCCCTGTCGAGAAGAAGGACTCCAGGAACGTCGAAGTGCTACAGGGCGGGTCGCGTTCTGATGTTCAACACTTTGATGCTGCTGCTTGGACTGATCTTGGTGTTCGGTAACGCGGTATTTGTTGCGGCCGAATTCTCTCTAGTGGCCTTGGACCAAGCCTCAGTGGAGACGCGTGTTGGGAGCGGTGACAAGCGTGCGGGAATGGTCCTTCGGGCGCTGAAGAACCTGTCGACGCAACTTTCTGGGGCGCAGGTGGGGATTACCCTCACGAACATTCTGCTCGGTTACACGACGCAGGTCGCATTGACGGCTATTTTCACGGGGTGGCTTGGGGCTGCGGGCGTTCCGATCGGGCTTTCAGTCACTTTGGGTGCTTTGATCGCGGCGATAATCATCAACGGTGCCTCGATCTTGTTTGGCGAGTTAGTCCCCAAGAACATGGCCCTGTCAGACCCCATGGCAACTGCGAAGGCAACCGCCCCTTTGCAGATTGGTTTTACGTGGCTGTTCAGACCTCTGATCAAAGTGCTCAACGGTACCGCGAACGCGATCTTGCACGGATTGGGCATTGAACCGAAGGAAGAGATTTCCTCGGCTCGTTCCGCGTCCGAGTTGGCGGCCCTGGTGCGTCACTCCGCGGAAGAGGGAACGCTTGAGGTGGAGACGGCAGATCTGTTCACTCGGTCGATATCGATGAATGAATTGACTGCTGTTGACGTGATGACAGACCGCGGTCGCATGATGGTTCTCCCGCATGAGGCGACCGCGGAAGACGTCATCAACGAAGCCCGCGACACCGGTCATTCCCGCTTCCCGGTTCTTGATGAGCGGGGCGAGAATATTCAGTCAATCGCCGTTTTACGCAAGGCGGTAGCGATTCCTTTTGCCAGGAGGAGCGAGGTGCCGGTTTCCTCGCGCTCCCTTTCTAGTGAGCCGGTCAGGGTGCCCGAAACCGTAGGCCTTGCCCCGCTCCTGATTGAGTTGCGCTCCGGAGTGCAGATGGCGGTGGTAGTGGACGAATACGGTTCCACCGCCGGCATAGTCACTTTGGAAGATGTGGTCGAGGAACTGGTGGGGGAGGTCTCCGACGAACACGACCGCCGCCGCATGGGGATCAAAACGGCCCCCGCTGGCGGGTTCATGGTCCCCGGGACGCTACGCCCCGACGAACTGCTGGCGCAGACGGGGATTTTGGTGGACGAGGACGGCCCGTACGAAACCCTAGCTGGCCTAATCATGGACCTTCTGGGGCGCATACCCAAGGTCGGGGATGCCGTGGTCTCACAGGGGGTTGGGCTGGAAGTCGTGGCGATGCGAGGCAAGAGGGTCACACGCATCCACGTTGTTCCACCTGAGAAGGTCGAGGGGGAGGAGGCAGAATGAATCCTTTCCTCGGCGTCCTCATAACTGTTTTCTTGTTGGCGGTAAACGCGTTCTTCGTGGCGGCGGAGTTCGCGGTGACGTCCAGTAGGCGCGCTGCGATGGAGCCGTTACTTAAGGAGGGCAAGCGGGGCGCTAAACCTGCGATGTTTGCGCTGGAACACGTGTCGGTGATGCTCGCAGTTTCCCAAGTGGGGATCACTATCGCCTCGACCACCCTTGGCGTTGTTGCGGAGCCGGCGATAGCACACCTCATCCAGACACCACTGGCTGCACTTGGGGTTTCCCAGAGCGCGTCGCACGGTATTGCGTTTGTTGTTGCGCTCCTCCTCGTACTCTTCCTGCACGTGGTGTTTGGGGAGATGGTTCCGAAGAACATCTCGATCGCCTCCCCGGAACGGGCGCTTTTGTTGCTTGCTCCCTCACTGGTCGCGATTGGGAAGTTGCTGCGCCCGGCCGTTGTTGGGCTGGACCACGTTGCTAACTGGTTCATTCGGTTGGCAGGGATGGAGCCGAAAGCGGAGATTGCGGCGACGTACACGATCGAAGAGGTGGCCTCGATCATCCAGTTGTCCACTGAAGCCGGGAAACTTCAAGACGATCTTGGTTTGCTGACGGGCACCTTGGAATTCACGGAGGAAACCGCGGGTTCTTTGATGGTGCCGACGAGTAAGCTTGTCACCCTTGAGGAACCTGTTACTGCAGAAGTGGTGGAAACCATGGTCGCGAAGACCGGCTTTTCCAGGTTCCCCGTGACCAATCACGAGCAGCAAATCATCGGCTACGTGCATCTGAAAGACGTGTTGGTGTACGAGGGTGAAGAGGAACGAACCAAACCCATCGAACCGTGGAGGATTCGAAAGTTGGGTGAAGTTGGTTTCGATGAAGAGGCAGAGCCGGTGCTCCGGCAGATGCAGGAGCAGGCTACCCACATGATCGGCGTTGTGAAGGATCAGACCCTGGTGGGTGTCTTGTTCTTGGAGGATTTGTTGGAGGAACTGGTTGGGCAGGTCTCGGATTCTCTTCAACGGCAAGCGCATCTTTACGACCCGAACGCGCAGTAAACCTGAGCCGTAGGTCCGTGTGATGTACCTCAAAAACGGGTTGGAGCGGCATGTTGGGTGACGGATGCCATGCGGTCTTGGGGGCGCTCCCGAGTACAATCGTCCGTGGATCGGTCGGCTAGCCGCACGCATAGAACGCGAGCGCGAAGTGGCCTTGAACGCTGATTCGATTGTCTTGTTGAACTTCCCGTGGGGGCGTGGATGCTGCAGTGTGACCAGGTGGATCACCCTTTAGATGAGGGCGAATCTTCAAACTTGGCGAAGCGGACCACTCGAAAAAGTGCCCCACGTTTCCGCACTTCATTGGGGCTTCTGGGCGTGTGTGCAATCGTCCTTGGTTTCCCTGTCGCCAGTTCCGCCAGCCCGGCACTCAGTGACACTGTTCCTGCGGCTCGCGTCGCAACTACTTTCTCCTCTGAAGCGGAGGAATCCTGGGCAAACCTCCACTCCGACAGAACTTCCGACGCGGAAGATCTCAATGAGAACCCCGGCGCTGCTTCCAGGGCTCGACTTAGGGACCCAGCGTCCGTCAGGGCGTGTGTTGCTGCCGAGGGGGCCGCTAATGGCTCACGGACTCTGACTTCTCAGCAGGTGGTTTATGAGCCGATGGTCGAGGGCTCCTTTGAGGTTTCCTCCCTCTTCGGCGGCCGCATCGATCCGGTGTTTGGAACTTGGCGGATGCACAACGGCGATGACTACTCCGCGGATCTGGGAACCCCGATCTTCGCGGTGGCTGACGGCGTTGTTCAAGATGTGGGTTCTGACTTCAGCCGCGGTTACTACACGGAGATCCTTCACGAGATGCAGGATGGGTCCACCGTCATCTCCGCCTATTTCCATCAGACTGCCGGGAGCCAAAAGGTTGCCGTCGGGGACAAAGTGAAGGCAGGCCAAGAGATTGGTGCTGTCGGTACAACCGGTAAATCAACAGGCGCACATCTACACTTTGAGATCAATGATCTTGAAGGGAACGCCGTGTCACCCAGCGCTTGGCTGGATGCTCACGACGCGGTGTTCATTGGTAAGGACTGTCAGTGATTCCAGTAGCGGCAAGCCCGTACCCGATTGTCATGGCACATCGGGGTGGGGCGCATGAGGCTCCCGAAAACTCCATGGCGGCGTTCCGTCGCCTGGCTGACCTAGGGATTCGTTACGTAGAAACGGACGTGCAGTTGACGTCCGACGGCGTTGTCGTTGTGTGCCACGACGAGGAACTGGACAGGTCCTACGGTGGCGAAGGGCCAATCCTTGAGCACACCTATGAGGAGATTCTTGGGCTCCGCGACGCAGAGGGCAACCAAATGCCTCGCCTGGCGGATGTCTTGGGAGAGTTCCCCGACCTGTACTTGAACGTCGATGCGAAGACGGACCAGGTTGCAGAGCCGATGCTGGAGGTCCTCCAAGAGCATGAGGCGCTGGACAGAACCATGATCGCCTCGTTCTCCGAGAAACGTCTTGAACGGATCCGCCACATCGCAGGCCCGGCCGTTTCTACCTCTTTGGGGGTCAGCGCTGTTGTTCGGTTGATGATGGCAGCGGAAACCGTATCCAACCCAGAAACATGGCACGTGCCGGGGCCAAGGCACCATGCGCGGGCCGTGCAGGTCCCCGAGAAGACCAGGGGGATTCGCGTGGTGACCCCCCGCTTTGTCGCCACGGCTCACACCGCGGGTCTTGCGGTGCACGTGTGGACGGTGAATGACCCAGACAAAATGGTTGAGTTGGTCGATATGGGGGTTGATGGTCTGATCACGGATCGGCCTTCCATGGCGAAGGAGTTGCTGGCGGACATGGGTCTTTGGGACCCGGCCGTGGGCTAGGTAAGCAACAACCTGACAGCTGACTGCTTGACAATCGGCCTATTGAAGAGGTTCTCGCCAGACGCCAGGACATCTCACACCGACCAAGGTGTTTCGTCACGCCAATCGGCTGGTAGAGTTGACTGCCGTACAGGCCCCAATAGCTCAGTGGATAGAGCGTTCGCCTCCGGAGCGAAAGGTCGCAGGTTCGAATCCTGTTTGGGGTACAAAATGAGGCGCTTCTGAGGGAGACTTTAGGGCAAGATACCGCCGAAAAATCTACTTCGGAAGTTTTCTCATTAATCGACGCTAAAACACAAAAGGTCCTAGAGCAGCTGTAGGAATAGCTGAATAGATGGGAGCAAAGATGCCTCCACGGTTGAAACCAGGCGAAATTGGGACCATCAACACACGCTGACTGCCCGCGCGCAGAGACGGCAAGCCTGGAGGATACGAAGCCAACGCGTGGATTGGGCAGACATCAGATGCCCCTCGACGAGTGCACAGGAGGGGCCGGACGGCACGACAGGCCGAAGCCAACCTGAAGGCAGCCCTCAAAGAAATTCGAGACGCTGCCGAATACCCAGAGTTGGTCGACACCGTCGAAGAGCTGCTGCAGCTGTGGGTCAAGAGCCTAGAAGCCAAAACGCGTGCCCCCGGCCAGCCACGAGACGGTCAGAAGACAATTACGAGGACCACCTCTTTGTTCCCAAACCTCTGGAATTTGAGCGAGGGTGGGGGACCCACATCGCCAACTGGGGTAGCAGAGGATGGTGGGGGCCTATGTAGTTCGACTTTCCTCCATGTGTCTTGCCACTGCAGGTGGGATTGGAGTAGCGGGCATGAGCGCTGAAGCCCTAGTTGGTGGGGCGGAATTAGAAACAATCGATGTTGGATTCGGGACAGGCGATTTTGGGGTGGCTTTTTCGTGGGTTTAAACGCGCAGGAAGCAAGCGGAGCTGGCTCTCTTTTGTAGAGAGATTGATCTCTAGAAATCGTTGGGATTCTTGGGGAAGCGGGCTGGATAGTGTGCGGGAGATATGGCTACATGTACATACGCAAACAACAGCGAAGGAGCCTGAAATGAGAACCAACAAAGAGGCCTGCACTTGGACCATGGAAGCCCTCCAAGAACACACCGACCGCTGCTACGGGGCAGTCGAGACTGCTGAACGTTTAGGAGACACAAAACGCACTCAACAAAGTTTTGAGCCGCCCCAGGTTTTGAATACAGTTTTGGGCCGACTTATCGACCTGTCCAGCCGAACAACTCCGCCAACACGGGCTGGCCCAAAAACAGTAGTTACTGGAGCACCGTGCTGGTGGCGAGCCAACTCAAGGTGAAAGGTTCCCAGTCCAGCCCGCGGCTCGGGATGGGATGTGTAAGGTCAGCTGTGGAGGTTTGGCTTTTGTGCCCGCATTTGCTCTCCGAGCCCGTTGGTGATTATCTCTTCCGCTGCTTCGTTGCGTGGTTCCACTTTCCCCTGTGCCGGGTCAAAGAAGAACAGTGCGAGGCCGGCTTGTGTTCCAAAGTCTGCGGCCCCGGAAGAGTACTCATTGGAGGCAAAAAAACAACGGTATCTCGCTCCTGTGGTTCGTGAGCGCCACGCCCGCGAACTCGCGCACATCGGCGACAGGGATAGGTGACGTGTATAGCTTCACCTGGGCAACGGCGCCCTCAGCTATGACGTCGATGCCGCCGTCTCCTGAAGCTTGAGTGACCTCTGCTTCTTCGAGACCCATATGCGTCATCCAGTCTCGGACCCAGAACTCTGCCCCTCGGGGGGAAATATCGTAAGGCGAAGCCGGCGGTGCGGGGTGGTCTTGTTGCCATAGCTCAAGATCCATTCGAGCGCGGTTTCTTCGGTCGACCTCGGCGAAGAATCTTTCCATTTCTTTGTCGCGTATCTGCGCACCTTTCTCAATGAAGCTTTGGGGTAGCGCAGCATACTGGTCGTCGGTTATCGATAGCCCACGGTCGAGGGTGCCCTCATCGAGGCTTTCGATTCCCCAGGTGAGCCTTTCTTGTATGTACTCGATGGCCTTGGAGCTGTTCCTGACATCCGTACGACTTTCTTTGAGAGGTAGGGACTTCACCAGATCTGCCACCGACTCGTCGCTCAACAACTGCAGAAGCTCATCTGCGAGCGCGTATGTCAATGAGTTGAGGTACTCAGATTGCCGCGTCATGACGTCAGGCGAAACCCCATCGATTGAAAAGTTTCTGACCACAGCAGCGATTCCCCCTCCCAAATACCGGAGCATGTAATCGTCAAAGTTGCCTTCGTCGGAAATGAACCCGCTCTCGCTGAGATTCACGAGAACGCTCTCCGTGTTCACCCAATCGTGTCCCCAGTTCCCTGTGTATTTGGCGCCCTCCGTTTGATAAACCTCGGCTGCATGCGCTCTGAATATCTTGACCTTTTCCTTAGTTCTATACTCGTCAGTTTCCCACTCAGACAGCCTTCCGACTGTCCGGAAATACGTGACGAGCAGCAGATACGCAAGCGATATGCCGCCTAGGACCGGCCAGAATTTTCCACCATCTTCGACTGGGACGCTGAATGCAATGAAAATTGCCACCGCCAAGACGATCATCGTCAACATGGTGCGGGGAAGGGTCCTTTTGCCGATGTGTGTTGCGGTGCGAGTGGCATACCTGTCGGCTATCTCCGTTACCCAAACAGGCACGGGTCCTGGGCGAAGCTTGCCTTTCTCACCCAATGCCCGGGTTTCTGCCTGGACTTCCTCATCCACACGTTCTGTGGGGTACCTCTTGGCTGCCATGTTCTGCCCTTCGCTCGGGTTGAGGTGCCAACAGCCATCATTCTCGTCCAGAACGCCTGGAATCTGTTCGTGAGACCGCGAAACAGAGACAGAAGAAACACCAGGTAAGTCTGGGAGATGAGCGTCGTGCGGCACTCATCTTTTGTGTGAAGCTCTCCAGAAGCTAACGGGCGCAGAGAGCAGATAGTCGAGTACATGGCGCGTGAGTGATATAGCGGGTCCAAGGCCGCGGTGTTCTGGCTCGACCGCCTGTCGCTGGATCAACGAGCAGTGCAGGAACTATCTGCTGAAAAGTGGTTAAGCCCGACTTGTAGCCCTAGTTGGTGGTTGCGATCTTACGGGCTTCTGGCACGATATCTTTCACGTCCTGCACGTGTAGGTGTGGCACGCCTGCCTTTTTTGCGGCGACTTCGGCTTGGCGAGAGACGCTGTGTCCGACCTTTCCGTAGATGCAGACTGTGATGTCCTTGTGTGGGTCTAGGTGTCGCCACCTGTCATCGAGGTCTTTGATGGGTTTCGCTTTTTCGGATTGATGCCAGGTTAGGTTCCTTTCGGGGAGTCCGAGGTCGGATTTCAGCGCGGCTTTCATCGAGTGGGTGAGTTTCGGCCCGACTACGTGCAAGTGTTTGGCGGAGAAGAACTGGTGCACTTCACGAGTGGTCTCTGCTTGTAATGGTTCCTTGGCGTTGAAGCAGAGTTCCACAACGGGTGGTGGGGGAGGGCTGACTTGGACGGTGCGGACCCCGGCTGGCAGGTCCCAGTGCGTTTGGTCTGTAGCGATCCCCACTACCTCTTGTCTAAGTGCGCCGCTGAGGTCTTTCAGAAGGGCGTCCTCGTAGACCATCCCTTTTAGGTAATCCGCACCGAGTGTCCTTCGTGTTGCACCCGCGCCTTTTAGGTTGCGGAGCAGGAGGTTGTTGACGTACCTGTGAGCGTCTTTCTTCAGTTCTCGTGGGGGAGCGAACCCGTCTTCTGGGTCGTTTAGACACTGGGCTGCCTCAGACTCCAAAAACAGCCTCGAGGCTTCTCCGTAGTGGACTCGGTTGTCGGCACCCCATTCGATCAAGCGCGTCCAGTAGCCGCGAACCGGGTTTACTTCTTCGGGGTCGATGGCTTTGATCGAGAGTATTGCAGGGTCTAGTAGGAGTTTCACATGTCTCCAATGTCCCATTGTTTGCGTAAAGCGCGCACCAAGCCAAGCACTTCTATGTCCTGAGTGTCGAAGAATCCCGTAGGCCACTCGTCAAAGTCTCCGGTCGTGGAGAGTGTGAGCGGGCTTAGCTCTCCGTATCCTTCGACCTTTTTCGCGAAGTACACTGCGACATCTTTGGGTTGTGTTTTACCTTCCACTAATCTTCGACGAATCCTGGTGACTAGGTACTCGCTGTGCGTCTCGATAACGAAGTTGACATCCGGACGGGCGTACAAAAACAGGTCAGCGAGACGGTGTTGCACAGACGGGTGCAAGTGCAACTCAGGCTGTTCAATCAAGACAATAGAGCGTGGAGGGGCTGTAAGAACCAGAACAAGAACTGGAAGCAGCTGGCTAGCTCCGACTCCCACTGAGCTCAGGTCACGGCTTTGCCCTCCAACTTTGATCAGGGCGCCATGGCCATAGCGACCGTAGCTATCAGTCTCAACGCCTTCGCCAATTTTTAGGTAATCCACCCACTTGGCGACGGCCTCTGAGAGCGTACCTAGGTGCCGCGTGTCGTCCCAGTCGTTGTACCAGATAGGTGTTTGAGAGTCGTCGTTGAGCACCCGGGCCGTCAATTCGCCCGACGTTCCAACGGGTGCGTGCGGGCTGGTTGGTCCGGTTCGAGAGAGCTCATCGGGGTCCGATCGAAGAGGCCCCAAGTAGAGAATTTGCTCAGCGGAACCCCTCAGGCTCTCGTTCAGCGAGGTGAGAACATCGGCTAAGAGGCCCAGATCCGCGTAGGGACTCTGATTTGCTGGCCACCCCCAATAACTGAAAGACTTACCAGAGCCGATAGGGAACACTCTTTCTTTGAGCCGAGGCTCGCTTGTAGAAATGTTCTGCAGCACCCGTGGCAGTGCGTCGGTGTCGGCTAGTTTCTGTATCACGGCCGCCGGAGAGCCGGCCTCAAGAATGGACATGTAGATAGCATGGTCATCTGCATTCGCGTCATCCGGCTTAGCGAGGTTGCGGACTTCAGCGACAAGTTGGGCAGCCTTCACAGGGTCACCCGCGACCGCCGCAGCGTCGAAATAGTTCGATAGGCGTTTACGCAGTGTCTTGGAATCTTCTCGAAGAACCAGCGATTCAGGGTAGAAGCCACTGATGAGGATTTCGACCGTGGACTCTGATGACTCGTCCCACGCTTCGGTCACAGTCAATGCGAACGGGCCCTGGGCGCGCCCCTTGGCCTTTGTGGGATCTTTCGAGGCGCGCGGACCCACCTTGGTTTCTGCGGAGAGCACGTGTGTTTCCCCTGAGGCCAAGTGAACTTCCGTGGGCACTAACGAACCGGACAAAGAAGAGCTGAACGAGATCTGGTACTCGAAATGAGGTGCTTCATTGCCTTGACCCTCGTCAGGATTCACCAGCGACATCCCAAACGTGACCTGGTCTTCACCTTCAGAAATTACACTGGACGCGTCCCCAAGGACTGCGAGATCACCGTTTAGCACGGTCGGTCCGGGAGGTGACTGTGCAAACAGCAAGAGGCTCTGGACATAGCTTGACTTGCCGCTACTATTTGGCCCGGTTAGCACGGTCAGTGCCGGAAATGCGACGCTCGCGTACTCCAGCGCCTTAAAGTTCTCGACTCTCCACTCACGCAACGACCCTTCAGAAGAAGAAGGATACGTGGGTTGGTGGTCTCGTTCGTTCCACTCTTCGAGGTTCAATCTTCTATTCATCGTCCGAACCCATTTTTCGGTCCTCTTCGGCCCACCTTTGACGGAGCGTGCGGGCAAGAGACAGAATTTCTTCATCCTGCGTGTCGAAAAAGCCTTGGGGCCACTGGTCGAACGTGCCCGAGTTAGCCATGTTCAGTTCAACTAACTCGGTTCCACCGCGGTCGCCTTGAGCGAAATAGACTCCAACCTGTGACGGCAGGTTTTCGCCCTCGGCAATTCGTCGCCGCAGTCGCGTCAGGAGATACTCGCTGTGAGTCTCGATAACAAAGTTCACGTCGTCGCGCGCTGTGAGGAAGAAATCAGCCAACACACTCTGTGCGGAAGGGTGCAAATGAAGTTCCGGCTGCTCAATCACCACCAGTGACTCAGGTGGGGCAGCAAACGTCAGAACTAGGATGGGTAACACTTGACTAACGCCCACACCGACATCGGCGAGAACGCGCTCCGAGCCGCCGTCGGTCACGGTCATGGTGTATCCGAGCTTGCCTAGCCTTTGCACCCCGACGCTTTCTCCGAAGCCGAGTTTGCGTGCCCAGTGTCTAACAGCGGCCTGCTCTTTTTCGCTTAGACTTTCGAAAACAGCGCCCGCCAGTTCTCCTTTTACTCCCACTGGCGCGTTCGGGACGCTCCCAACCAACGTGGGGCGAACCGTAGGACCCGTACGCAACGGCCCCAAATAAAGGACCTGATTCACGCCTTGCTGGAAGGAGCCATACACGCCTCTCAGAAACGAGGCCACTTCTCCTAAGTCCGCATACGAGGTTTCGGCTATGGGCCAGCCATAGTACTCATTTGGGGCGTCCCCTTCAATGAACAAGCGCTTGTTCGGTACTCGGTTCCCTCGGTACGATACGAGTCGGATCAGCCATAAGAGATCTTCAGTGCCGACAAGCTCTCTAATCGCGGCGGGCCCTTCAACTGCTGTGAAGGTTGGACTCCCAGCCGCCTCGAAAACGTGTCCGAACAGCATTTCATCTTTGTCGTCAAGCCACCCTTCGGCCCAGTACTCATACAGCTCCTCGAGTAACTGCTGTGCCTTGCGAGGTTCCTTTGCGATGGCGTCCCCACCGAAATGATCCAAGTGGCGCTGGTAGATCTGGTACCGCTCCTCCTCAAGAAGGGCACTCACCGGAAATAGGCCTTCCATCATGAGAGTCATTTGGCCTCTCACTGGCTCACCTAGCAGGCTCTTGACCCTAAGAGGAACCCCTTTCTTCAACCGGTTGTACCTAAACTCCTCCTCAGTCTGGGCGCTCAACACTGTCTCGCCCGGTCCTGCTCTGTGAGTTTCCAGGATTGGCATGCCATCCACATTGAGTCGCAGACACACTGGCTCCAAGCTACCGTCACTGGCTGCAAGGTCCACTTCGTAGTCAAATCTGCGACGACGCTCCTGTTTGCCTTCTTTCCCAACTGTTACGCTCGTCCAACGTAGCGTGGAGAAAGCTGCTCCGCCTCGCACCACGTCCGTAGCATCACCCAGCCGCACCAAAGGACCGTTTAGAACAACAGAGCCCGAAGAAGACTGACAGGCAAGAAGGAGACTTTGGAGAATGCTCGACTTGCCACTGCTATTGGCACCGGTGAGGATAGTTAGTGGATGAAAAACAATCTCCCCGCGGCGAAGAATCTTAAAATCACTCACCGCCCAATCTCGAAAAATGCTCCGCTTGCCGCGGGCTCGGTAATCGCGAACTTGTGATTTGGATATTACGACCTCGTCATGATGAGACCAGAGTCTGGCTGTCCAATCCTCCATGTCCGAATCCGCATCCATGAACCCGCCCCCCAACCATGCACCAGCGCGTCGACTATGACGTCTGTTCGACCTCGCTCCACCCTAAACCTATCAACAAGTGGTCAGCCCGTTGGGAACGCTAGGTCCGCCCCTCTGTAGGAGGGAGGAAGCGCAGATCGCTCAAATGATGGCAGAACATCAGCGTGAGCGCCGGGCCCCTACCTGGCTAGTCCTCAACGTGTCAGTTGGGGGCGCGGGACGAGGATGTGTCACGGAAAAGGGGCATGCTCTTCGCCGAGCGCTGTCGTCTGTCGATTGGTGGGGCTGGTTCAGAGGTAGTGCTCATTGGGCCTCGAACGCCTGGTCGATTCATCCAGGTCTCTCGAGCTGGATTCTGTAAGCTTGTGCCCTTGTTTAGGCCCGAGCAGGAGCCACTGCCATCAGATCAGTAGGTTATGTCCTCGGAGCCGATTCCCTCGTTGCCGAGGTGCGAATACAGGTCGTCGATAAAATCGTCTTCCCTGGGACCGTTTCCGTCGTGACTAAATTGATCTTCGTGATCATTCCAGTCCATGTCCACTTCGTACTGTCCGAGCGATTCGTTCCAGGAGATATCTGCTTCCCAAGTGACTTCTCCGCTAAGGGTTTCTGCGCCCTCGATCCCGTCGGCAGCCGCACCTTCGTAGGGAATCTCTACGTCATATTCGTAGGTGTTGCTGTAGGTGTAGTGGTCTTGTTTCGACACTTTCTTGTCCTCCCACTCCTAATTTTGTCAGATCCTGTGCCGGCCGTTCGTCGATAAGGTCTGTGTCGCCATCGTAGCGCTTGAATTGCCGCCTGCGCCGTCCTGATTGGGTCGTTGTTTCTCTTAACGCGGTTACGTGCGGCGTTTTCTCGGCCGACGATTTGGTCTCTGGCGGGGAGGCTTGTGGAGGTGTTCCGGATTTGTCACGAGCCTTCCGGCGGGAACAGGTGCGTTCATGGCTGTTCGCTTGTTGATTGGCGTCATGTCCGTGCATGCACTCAAGCGGAGCTGCTTGGTCGCGAAGTCATAAATCACGTCTGCCGCGTAGGTCTTCGGGACGGCGCGTATCCGCCCGGCACTTCATCCTGCCAGTTCCAGTGGAGCGTTAGATCCGAGCCTGTCTCAATCTCGCGTAAGGAATCAGTGGTTGGGAATTCTCTCTCGCTGCCCGGTGATAGTCTGCCAACGTGCCAGAACCTTCCAAATACGAGCTCGCCGCGTGGCGCGACATTCAGCGCTTTAAAGGGCGACCACTCTCCAGCACGATGCGAGGATTAGGGGAGAAAGCCTCAAAGGGGATATCCGCAGTTGGAGACCGGGCATCCGAATTCCTTGAAGATCGCCCTAACGCACAATCTATGGTCAAGGAGGGGCAGGGCGGCGCGACCAAAGCAGCCGAAGCCGTTGTCAAGGGGGTGAAGAAAACTGCTGATTTGATACCCGAAGGCGTGACTGATTGGGGCCACCAGGCGGTTGTCTCAGTACGAAGGAGTGTTGGGACGCTTTCGCGTGTTGGACTCTCGTCGAGACGAGTGGTCGCGCGGCATCAAAAGCGAGGGCATGAGGTAGCGGAACTGGCAGACCTTCGAGACCTCGACCTTAAGCAGATTGACCTCGTACGTGGACGTGGTGCGCGTTGGTACTATCCAGCGTTCGCCGCGCTTTTTGGGGCTGGTGCTAGCTTCGTCATAACTGGTGGCGAACTAGCTGTACCTGCCTCTGGCGGTGTTGCGGCGGCACCGTCTGCTGGGCTCATTGCGGGGGCCGTGGTTGCTGATGCAACGTTGGTGCTGGGACTTGCCTCCCGATCCGTCGGACAGGTGGCCTTTCACTACGGCTACGACCCAGAGGAGCCTGCAGAGAAACTCTTCGTTATGTCGGTCGTTAATGCCGGCACGGCGCTCTCAGCTACTGCGAAAACTGCTGCAATGGCTGATGTCTCCCGCCTGACTCAGGCACTCGTGCGAGGTAAGGTCTGGAAAATCCTTGATAAGTCACTTGTCTCTCAGGTTTCGAAGCAATTCGCTAAAGCGTTTGGTGTGCGCTTAACCAAACAGTCTCTGGGCAAGGTCGTTCCAATGGTCGGGATCGTTATTGGCGGAACGCTCAACTGGGTCGCGCTCGAGGGTGTGGTCGACTCAGCAAATGTCGCGTATCGCCGACGCTTTCTCTTAGAGAAGTATCCATCCCTCCAGGAAGATGAAGTCACTATGCCAGTTCAAGAAGAAGCCAACGAAGATCAGGATGAGATCATCAGTGTGCTCCAAGAGATCAGAAACGCAGGTGGCCCCGATTTAGGGCCGTGACTTCGGAGGTGGCGGCTGCCCAGCGTGAGGGCGCTCTTGTCGGCACGTGACAAGTTGGGCCAGGATGCGCCAGAGGCACCCCGATACCGATGGCCCAGGAGACGTTACGGTCTTGTGTGCGAGCAGCGTTGAGAGGCTGACCTTGCGACAAGCGGCGACTAGCTAAATGAGTAGCTTAATGCTGTCACTTGGTGGCATTGGGTGCCGACCTTGGAGCGCGTCAAAGACGCAAATGCGGGTCGGATAGGTTAAACGAGACGTAGACGCGACACTATCCCGCTCAAACGCCGGAGCGAAAGGTCGCAGGTTCGAATCCTGTTTGGGGTACAAAATGAAATGGGTGTTTCCCGCGGGATCATGCGGAAAACCTGAAGTCCACACAGCGCAACCGCGGGCTCCCTACGCTCCCAAGCGCACACTGAGTCGTTTACGGAAAGTGATCCCTCCTCGCGGCTTCGCCCATCAGGGTAGGCCCGGGCGGCCAAGTAGCCAGCATCAAGATGAGGTGCTGATTCCAAACGCGTCCTTATGAGCGCCCAAGAAACAGGGGGCTGCTGCTCGATCAGTCGTGCGAGGACGCTGCAGTAGAAGATGTGAACCCCAAAAGTGCTTCGAATTCTGGGTGTTTATGTGTGCGCAAAAGAATCTGCGTATCTGTGTGACAACTTTTTGCAACGACATCATGCAGCTCCGTGACACGCCCTATTCTTCTCGAGAGAAAAAACAGACACCCGCGTTTGGCGCTGGGGCCAACGCCCAATCAAAGAGTCGAAA
>CAYFRT010000017.1:0-32956 GCA_964345585.1 uncultured Actinomyces sp.
TCAGCCGTTTCGGTAGGCGACATCCAGTTCTAGTTCGCCGCTACGGTATGCCTCAAGTTGTTCTTCCAGGAGAACTGCCAGTTCTTCCAGGGAGCGGCGTTCCAGCAGCATGTCCCAGTGGGTGCGCTGAGGCTTTACAGGCTTTGAGTCATCCACCGCGTCAGGCTCATTGACGACATCACCGAACTCACCACAGCGGCATTCCCAAGTTGCGGGAGGCTCTGCATCGGCAGCAAACGTCACAACGAAATCGTGGCCATTGGGGCAAACATACTTGACGTCGAACCTGTCAGCGAAAACAACGCCTTCTTCAGATTCCAAAGATTTGGAACCAATCTGCATTCCTCGAAGTGCGCGATCCGACACGTCGTCTCCTAAAGGTCCGGCAATAAAGTCCGCTGTAAATTATAAGGCGAAGAAGGGCAAAGCGATAGTTTCCCCGCCACAAGCGTAACCCACAATCCGATAATGTAGATTATGTCAGATTAGCCGGTTGTGTGTGAGGGGGCGTGCCTGCTGCTTGTTGCCCGACAGTTCCCGCCTTCTTGCGTGCGCTGCCCCACCCTTTGAATTTTGTCAGGGACGGGATGTTTCTCAGCGGACCTCGAAGTGGTCTGTGTGCTCCGCTGGCTCTGTGAAGGCTTCGCACCGGCAGATCTGTGAGCCTGGTGCGGCACCCTGACGGATCCACGCCAGGAAATCATCGACCTTGTGGGACGGACCTTCAACGTGCATTCGCACGGTTAGGTCTTCCTCGTTCTGAATCCAGCCGGTGAGCCCTAGTTCTTCAGCCTTCCAGCGGGCCTGGTAACGCATTCCCACGCCTTGGACGCATCCTTCGAGTTTTACCCCTACGGAACGGTCTGCTGAATCTGTCAAAGCCACCTATAACCACCCCATTCGATCAAGTACCAGCGAACCTGTTATTTTGCGGCACAATCGTGTGAGCCGATTCTAGGCATACTGGCATCAAAGACCGTTTTGGTGTCTACAGATCTGACAGGCTGGGTTTTGTTCAGGAAGCGTTTTGCTGCTTGGCTCTGCGGCGCGCAGCCAACTCATCCAACCCGATGGGTCCGCTTCCCTCATCTACGGGAAGTTCGGCGAGGGTCCCTTCAACCTCACTCCAGACTTTTCCAACAGCGATCCCGAAGACGCCCTGTCCCCCGTTGAGAAGATCAACGATCTCTTCTGCTGAAGTGCACTCATAGACTGAGGCGCCATCACTCATCAACGTGATTGTTGCCAGATCGTCAATGCCCCGGTCAGCAAGTTCGGCCACGGCCGTGCGGACCTGTTGAAGGGAGACGCCGGCGTCAAGGAGCCTTTTGACAACTTTGAGTACCAGGATGTCTTTGAAGGAATAGAGCCGCTGAGAGCCAGAGCCTTGGGCTGCGCGCAGCGACGGTGTTACCAGTCCGGTGCGTGCCCAGTAGTCCAACTGGCGGTAGGTGATTCCGGCGGCTCGGCATGCGACCGGCCCGCGGTACCCTGCTTGCGTGTCGATCTCTTCCAGCGGGTCGCCAAAGAGCATGCTCTGCCGCGCTGCTGGTGTTGCATCCGTTGCAAGGTCGGAACTCACGACGACTCCTTCGCTACAGGTTCGGGCTCTGGTGGCGGCCGTCTGGGCGCCTTTTCTCAGAAACGGTATTGCGCCTGAGGAACCTTGAACCCCGTGTTCTAGCCAGTTTACTCGGCCATGGAGATAACACTACAGGTCACTTCAACCCTAATGCTTCACTTGAGGGTGAGTGTCGCGTGGTTGCGACCTGCAATGTCAGTTGTTGATTGCGGATAACCCCTCGTACAAACCCCACTTGGATCTGGGTAGTGGTCAGTCGAGGATTGTTGCTTCCGTTGCAGAGCGAAGATATTCGACATGGAGGGCGCCAAACAATTCAGTTAACTCGGCTGATTGTGCGTTAGCGCGTTCCCGATCTCCGGGCCTGTCGCGGCGCGTTCCCGAAACGATCACTTGATCGACGATGTCGCCGCTGCGCTCCGCTCCCCCACGAACTGAACGAAGGTTTCGTGCCGGCACCCCGTTTGCGACCAGAGAACCGATCAGGTTAACGATCTGCACGGTCCTTGCGGGGAAGTGTCCTCCCAGGTCAGGGGCAATTAGTCCAAGGTTAACGTAGCTTTCCAGGTTCTCCCGCGTCGCACCAGTAAGGTCAGAAAGTTCCCTGGCCGTAACAGTTTTGCGGCCTCCCGCGTCAACTGTTTTCCCTTCAACAGAGACCAGTCGGGCCCTTGGCACAGGCTCAACATCGTGTCCGCCATCCAAGGCTTGAAGGTTCTCATGGATGACTTTGAGGGGCGCGTAGGAATCACGCTGTTGCATCAAGATAAAACGGAGCCGTTCCAGGTCTGCCAGAGAAAATTTGCGGTAGCCGGACGCGCTCCGATGCGGTGAAACCAGGCCCTTATCCTCCAGAAACCGGATCTTTGACACCGTGGTCGCAGGGAACTCCCGTTTGAGAATCTTTACGACGGCGCCAATCGCCAATGTTGGCTCACGTGAGACACCCCGAGGCCAAGGCGTCGGCGCTACTTCATTATCGACGGCGGGAGTGGGCGAGGTTTGAGCGGCTTGAGAACCCATCACTTCTTCGGTGATGGATGGTAGGTCATCCGGTACTTGCCGATTTGAACCTCATCGCCGGCGCTCAACAGTGCCTGGTCCACTCTGTCACGGTTCACGTAGGTTCCATTTAGAGCACCAGAGTCGCGTACCAAGTGAACGTTGTCTTTTGCGACAAATTGGCAGTGCTTACGGGAAACCGTCACGTCATCTAAGAAGATGTCTGAAGAGGGCGACCGCCCCGCATTGGTGATTTCCCTGTCCAAAAGGAACCGGGCACCAGTGTTCGGTCCGCGTTGGACAATTAGAAGTGCAGACCCGGGAGGGAGTGCCTCAACGGCTTGCTGATCGCGAGCAGACAGCGGAATTCGTGCCGAATCCGGTTGTTCTTCAACCTCTTCCGTGCTGAAAAACGCTGTGCTTGTGGGATCAAAGGTGGGATCATCTGACACGCTTTGCTCCTTTTCCTCTTACTAGCTTTTCAGCCTAGTCCAAAAACACAGCTCCGATTGTACAGTCGGGACAGATGTCGATCGGGTGCGAGAGGGACTAATCGGCTGGCGCGATCTCCGCCCAAACCGGCGTTGGTTGTTGTACGACGTTTTCAATTGTTATCTCGTCCGATTCTGACAGGGAGACATTAGCCCCAAACGCCTTCAACTGGTCCACTACCCCACCACGGATTTCCAAAGCCATTTCCAGGGTGTGCGGGTCACCAATCGCCCGCCAAACATAAGGCATCGTCAAGGGCACCCCGTTGAGCAGTAGCTTCCCGTTTTCTTCGCCGAACCAGGCTGTGGAGTTAAGCCGCGTCTCGTTTAACTCGATTGCTTCTGCACCACCATTGCGGAGCTCCGCTACAGTGCTGACAAAAGCGCTGGCTGAGATTGCGTTGTCTCCCGGGGTCACCCACAGGATTATTCCCGGCCCCGAAACGGGGATGCTTCCTGCCAGAATCTGAGACTGAATCGCGCTTCGCTCAGCCAGTTCCCGGGCGGCCTGTTGAGACGTTGCCGCATCCTGCAATTCCCCAAACTGGAGTTGTAGTTCGCTCCTGGTGGCACGCAAATCATCCTCGCGCTGTTGCAGGTCGGCAAGGAGAGTGACCAGCTCATCCTCGGACAACCCTTCCAAAGGGTTCGCAACTGTGGCGCGGATCTGGGTAGTGATGGCCATCCCAAAAACGATGAAGATAATGACCATCAATATGTGGAGGGGACGCGGCTTGGCGGTAAGGAGGGAACGGAAACGGTCGCGCACACGCACTTGAGGCGCGTCCTTGCCATGAGAGCCGTGTCGGTTAGAGCGGGTGGGCATTGGTTTACGCCTTGAAAACCAGGCGCCGGATCGACGCCGTGTTAGAGAAGATCCGGATCCCGAGCACAACCACAACCGCGGTCGTCATTGCGGAGCCGACCCCTAATTGGATGCCCAGGAACACCAGCAGACATGCCACTAATACGTTCCAAAAGAATGAGGTCACAAAGACTCGGTCAGAGAAGACGCCCTCCAGGTAGGCACGAAGTGCCCCAAAAAGAGCGTCCAGGGCGGCGACAACAGCCACGGGAAGATACGGCTGAAGCTCCCCGGGAATGACCGGGTCAAAAACTAGGCCCAGGATAACTCCGGCGATGAGGCCGATGATTGCAATCATTGCCCGCCTTCCCCTTCCGAGGATTGCTCTTCTGTTTCCGAGGGTACCGCGTACCAAAGTGTAGATGCGGGAAGTGGGCTCAAGACAAGGCGTGTGGATGCGGTGGTTGTGATCGTCATGCCCAAAGTGTCCTCCAGGTTCCTCACCGCGCTTGCCGCTACGCCTTTGCTCAGTGCCGTTCCCAGACGATCAGGATCCCCTATCGCCTCAATTACATAGGGCGATGTCAAGGGCGTCAGGTTTACCAAGATGGAAGAACCAGCGGTCCTAACGCTTGTTTGTGGGCCGATCCGGAGCCCATCGATCGCCATTGCTTCCGCGCCCCCAGCCCACAGCGCGTTCAACAAAGTGCGAATATCCGTATCCCGGATAAGAGGTGTCCCCCCGCCGAAGCGGTCGGTAATAGAAACGGTGACGCCGGGGCCAATAACCTTGGCGGTAGCGGCAACGGTGGCAAGGGAAGCATCAACCAGAGGGGACTCAGTAGCGGGATCAAGTTCCCCGATCTGTTGCTCTAGGCTTTCGTTTTCTTCTTGCAACCGAGCAACGGTGGCAGCGGAGTTTTCTACCTGCTGTTCCAGTTCGGAGGCGGCCGAGGGCTTTTCCACCGCCTCAGCGTGAAGCGTTCTCGCAGAAACCACTGCAACCCACGTCAATGCCACCGAAAGCACAAACACCCAAACCAGCCAGAGCACCTTGTGCCAGGACTTATCTTCACGCCTCATGTCCCGGTCATGTTGCTTCCGGTAACCGGGGTCCAGAGAATCCGCGATGACACGGTTAAGGAGCGACATGGAGGCAGCGGGGTCGCGCTCTTGGGGTTCGTCCACCACTGCCCCTTTCACTAGGTTGGATACCTACTTAGGAGATTAGTCGCTCAAACCATTCCAACAACAGCGTTGAGACCGAGTCCTGGTCATATTACCGAGGGCGTGGGACCTACAATGTGGGCCATGAAGGAATACGTGTCTATCCGTCCCCAGACAAACCGAACCAGCATCACAGACCTCATCGCTGGTTGCCCCGCTCCTGAACTGGGCCCAACCAAGTTCATCCCGGGCCCAAGCGGGCTTGGCCCCGAAGAGGTTGAAGTCTTAGGCATCACCGTTAGCACCAGTGACCTGGAAAACGATTGGGCCTTTGTGGGGATTCCCGGAACCCGTCACCACGGCGCACGTTTCTCCATTGACGCCGCGAACTCCGGCGCAGCTCTCATCATCACCGACCAAGACGGGGTGAGCCTGGCTGAAGAAGCCGGACTGCCGATCCTGGTGGTCAATGACCCTCGAAGCGCCGCAGGCATACTCTCGCAAGCCTTGTACGGGGATGCTCACCAAGCCCTAACCCTGGTCGGGGTTACCGGCACAAACGGGAAAACAACCACCACCTATTTTGTTCGTGCCGCCCTGGAGCCAAAGTTCGGGCACGGAGCCGTACTGGGGACCGTCGAACTAGACACGGGCAGTGAACAGTTCTCCAACGGCTCACGGACCACCCAAGAATCCCCCGTGGTTCACCGCGCACTCGCATACGCAGCAGAAAATGGGACGAGGGCTGGGGTAGTCGAAGTTTCCTCCCACGCCATGTCTTTGGACCGCGTCAAAGGGCTGACGTTCGACGTCTCCTTATTCACGAACCTGCAGCACGACCACCTTGACTACTACAAGACGATGGACCGCTACCTAGAAGCAAAGGCGATGCTCTTTGCCCCCGAAGTTTCAAAGCGTGGTGTCGTCGTTGTAGATGACCAGTACGGGCGCCAGCTTGCCCGCGAAGCAGCCATCCCCGTCGTCGCAGTCCAGGTACTAACCGATGATGACCCAGACATTGGTGACATCCCTCTGTGGCATGCCACCAATATCCAGCCCGACATGCAATCGGGTGGGTCCTCCTTCCAACTTGAATCCCCAGAGGGAACAAAGTTTCAAGCGCTCTCCCCCATCCCTGGACCAGCCAACGTCCAAGACGCCGCCGTGGCCCTGGTGGGTGCCGCTCAACTGGGAGTGCCCATGGAGGACGCCATCGCGGCGCTAAGTAAAGCCCCCGCCGTCCCGGGAAGAATGCAGTGGATCCCCTCCAACCTGGAGGAAGGACCGCGGGTGCTGGTGGACTACGCTCACACCCCCGAAGGCGTCCAAATCCTACTGGACGTTATCCGCGAACTAACCCCGGGCCGAATCATCGCCGTATTCGGCACCGACGGCGACAGAGACGCAACCAAACGCGCCCCGCTTGCAAAGATCTTCGCGAAGAATGCCGAGGTACTTTGGGTCACGGACGAAAACCCCCGCTGGGAAGACCCCGTTGCCATCCGCAAAGAACTCCTTGACGCAATCAAAGAAGTGCGCCCCCAGATGGAAGACGTCATCGAAGTCACCACCAGCAGGCGCGACGCAATAAGAGAAGCCATCCGGATGGGTGAGCCCGGCGACCTGGTGGTCATCACCGGAAAAGGCGCCGAACCCTACCAGGAATACCGTGGCGTGTTCCACCAGTTCCTGGATCCCCAAGTAGCAGAAGAAGTCGTGCGGGACCTCGCGAAGAAATAAACCTCAGGGCCCACACAGCCGCCTGTCGCAAGTAGAGTCGATTGCAGGGGCGCGGCGCCCAAGAACCAAACGAAGGAACTGGAAACAGCATGAGTGAAGACAGGGAAGTTCTGAACGAGGACGCCAGCGACGATGAGCTAGAGCTGGCCACCATGCGCGCTTCGCTTGCGGCTTATGATTTGGACGAGGAGGACCTGGCCCTCCTCGCGCAAGAAGAATCCGATGCTCCACTTGCGATCGAGGCCTACTCTCCCCCAGTGGTTGCAGTGATCGGCCGCCCCAATGTCGGCAAGTCCACCCTGGTGAACAGGATCCTTGGCCGCCGGGCAGCGGTTGTGCAAGACACCCCCGGCGTGACACGTGACCGTGTCATGTATGACGCCGAGTGGGCGGGAAAGCACTTTGTCATTGTGGATACGGGTGGTTGGGAAGTTGATACCCGGGGCCTGGACCAGCAGGTCGCAATGCAGGCAGAGATTGCCGTGGGTCTGGCGGATGCTGTCGTGTTCGTGGTTGACGCAAACGTGGGGGCGACAGCCACCGATGAGCGGGTAGTCAAGATGCTGCGCGCTTCAGGTAAGCCCGTCGTGTTGGCTGCCAATAAGGCGGACTCTGTTACCCAGGAAGCAGATGCGACGGCGCTGTGGGCGTTGGGGCTGGGCGAACCAAGGCCCGTATCTGCGTTGCATGGGCGCGGGGCCGGGGACCTCCTCGACGCGGTTCTAGAAATCCTGCCCGAAGAGAGCGCCACAATGTCCGCGCCGCGAGATCACGCGATCCGCAAAGTCGCGATTGTTGGGCGCCCAAACGTGGGAAAGTCTTCGCTGCTGAACGCGCTGGTGGGCGAAGAACGGGCCGTAGTTCACGACATGGCTGGAACGACGCGGGACCCGGTTGATGAGATCGTCACCATTGCGGGACGGCAGTGGGAGTTCGTCGACACGGCAGGGATAAAGCGTCGACTGCACAGAACGACCGGGGCGGACTACTACTCCTCGATCCGTACTCAGGCGGCGCTTGACCGCTCCGAACTGGGGTTGGTGGTCATTGACTCCTCAGTTCCCCTCACAGAGCAGGACGTCCGGGTGATCCAGCAGGTGATTGACGCTGGGCGGGCTCTGGTGATCGTCAACAACAAGTGGGATTTGGTTGACGAGGACAGAAGGTACTTACTCAGCCGCGAGGAAGATCTGGATCTCGGCCAGGTTGACTGGGCTCCTCGGATCAATATTTCTGCGAAGACGAAGTGGCACATGAACCGGCTGACCCGGGCGCTCGATGAGGCGTTGGAAGGGTGGGGAACCCGCATTCCCACGGGAAAACTAAACGCGTTCCTGGGGCGTTTGCAGTCGGCTCATCCTCACCCGGTCCGCGGGGGGAAGCAGCCACGCATCCTTTTTGCCACTCAGGCTTCGACGGAGCCGCCAAGGTTCGTTGTGTTCGCAACGGCGTTCTTGGAACCCACTTATCGCCGGTTCATTGAGAGGCGTCTGCGGGAGGAATACGGTTTTGTGGGAACACCGATCCAAATCTCGGTTCGGGTTCGTGAGCGGAGGAAGAAGAACCGGTAGTGACCTATGCGGCGGCCGCGCCCCGATTGTTTTCCTGCTGGTTTGCTTCTTTGAATAGAGACATCATGTCGCGGCAGAGTTGGTTCGGGGTGGTCTCGCACGGACTGTGACCTGTCCTGTAGAAGTGTGCCTGGCCGCCGACCGCGTCCGCGAATTCTTTGTGTAGGGTCTCTTTCCACAGGTCATTTGTGCCCGTCGCGATCATTGTTGGCACTCCCGAAGCAGCCAGGTCACTAGCAATCTCGGGCGAATCCATCATCAGCTCGAAAACGTCTCGAACCGATTTGCGGTTGTGGAAGTTCAGTCGGTGCCGAACAAAGTCGGCGCGCCCTTTATCTGCCCGGTTGAAGTTGAACCAAAGTGCCGGGGGGAATATGTATCCCAGGAAACGCGGGTGGAAGAACTTTCCGATTCCCGCTGTGTATTTGACCTTGGCGAACACGTTCCCATGCGTGGGGGGCGAGGAAAGCAGGGTGAGGGAGAGAACATCCTGCGGTCTTCCGATTGCGCTGAGTGCCGCAACCTGGCCGCCAAATGACAAGCCGATCAGGTGTGCTGGCCCCGTCAGGTCTAAGAGGGCATCCAGGTCTTCTTTGAAAAGGTCCCAATCGTACTCGCGCTGCGCAAACAGCCTGTCCCCCGCGCTCTGATACTGTCCTGCCAGGTCGAAAGAGACCGACTGATACCCGTGCTGCGCAAGAATCGGCATCATCAGGTGGAAATCTTCTTTAGAGCCGGTCAATCCGGGAAGCATGATGATCATCGGCCAGTCAGGGTTTCCGCACCTGGTCGCAGCGATCGGTCCGCTTGGTGCCAGGAACGTCCACGGGTACACCCCGTCGGGAAGTTCTTTCCAGTCCCTCGCCTCAAGGAGGGCGTCTTTTCCGACATGGTGGTCAATGAGCCTGCCAATGACTGCAGGTCCCCCTCTTGACTTTGACCTGAAGGCCACTGTGGCCACCTTCCTTACTACACGCCTTGTATAACGCGGCGGCTTATATGCGAAGGCCAAAACCGGTTTCCCGGTAACCTTGTCGTCGCGCCTGAATCTGCGCCCATTTTACAGTGATGGGCGTGAAGGTGTGCGGCCGTGAACGTCACAGGCCTCTGCGGCGATCGCCCCTGCTGAATAGCGCCACTTGCCGAATGCTGGATCTGGTGGGGTCCGGATGATGATGTTTGAGCTCCAAAATAGGCGTTTCGAGGCACAATAGGGAGTTGCGTGCAAGCGCGCTTTGACACGGATACCAGATGCTTGCCGCACGGTACTTTCGGAGGCTTAAGTGGATTCATCCCCAGTGCAACCTGGTCTTATAGGTCGTTACTTCGATTTTCTTCCGATTGAGGAGGGCGACCCAATCGTCAGCCTGGGTGAAGGTTCCACGCCCCTGGTTCGCGCGCCGTACCTGTCGGAGCTGGTTGAGTGTGACGTTTGGGTAAAAGTGGAGGGCGCAAATCCCACTGGCTCCTTCAAGGACCGCGGGATGACAATGGCTGTGAGCAAGGCAGCCGCAGAAGGCGCCAAAGCCGTGGTTTGCGCTTCGACGGGAAATACTTCCGCCTCGGCAGCCGCCTACGCGGTGCGGGCGAACATGACCCCTGTTGTTCTGCTTCCTGCCGGGAAGATCGCTAAGGGCAAGTTGGCGCAGTCCATCGTATACGGGGCCAAGATTGTCGAGATTGACGGGAATTTCGATGACTGCCTGACCATCGCGCGGCAGTTGGATGAGCAGTACCCGATTGTCTTGGTGAACTCGGTAAACCCCTTCCGAATTGAGGGTCAAAAGACCGCCTCGTTCGAAATAATCGACGTTCTGGGAGATGCTCCCGATATTCACATGCTTCCTGTCGGCAACGCGGGAAACATCACCGCCTATTGGCGCGGATTTAGGGAGTACAAGGCCGCCGGGAAGGCAACGAAACTCCCCCAAATGTGGGGTTTCCAAGCCGCGGGCGCGGCCCCCTTGGTCCTTGGCCACCCGGTTGATGATCCAGAGACTGTGGCCACCGCGATCAGGATTGGTAAGCCAGCTTCGTGGGACCAGGCGATTGAGGCGCGGGACGCCTCGGGCGGACTCATTGATTCGGTCACCGATGAAGAGATCCTTAACGCTCAAGCACTGTTGGCGGGGAAAGAGGGCATTTTTGTTGAACCCGCCTCGGCCGCCGGAGTTGCCGGACTGCTGAAGAAGCATGCTGCTGGGCTGCTTCCGGCCGGGAAGAGAATCTCCATCACGGTTACCGGTAACGGCTTGAAAGATATTGATACCGCGCTTTCCTCGCACACGTTCCAAACAGAGGTGCTGCCTGCAGACGTTCACGTTGTCGCACGCTCGCTGAACTTGGCGTAAGGCGCTACTGCGATTGGGTGAAGAGACGCGATGAGACTTTTGGATCCAGGCCTTCAAGCCTGCGTGAAAGTGCCTGCGACCAGTGCAAACCTGGGCCCTGGGTTTGACACCTTGGGGCTGGCACTCGACTGGTTCGACACCTCGAAAGTGACAACCACCAACTCGGGGTTCACGTTCGATCTTTCCGGGCCACAAAGCAAGTCGCTGAGTCGCGGCAAGGACCACCTTGTGGTTGCGACCCTGCTGGGCGCACTCGAAGAACTCGGGGCCCAGGTCAGTGGGTTGCACTTCGAGTCCGAACCCACAATTCCCCTCGCCCGCGGACTTGGTTCTTCCTCCGCCGCGATCGTGGCCGGACTGTTGTTGGCGTGGGATCTCGCGAACCCAGGTGAACCACTAGATCGCCAGTGGGCGTTCACGCACGCTTACAACTTGGAAGGGCACGGAGATAACGTCGGACCAGCCACGATGGGTGGCTTCACCATCACCTGGTCGACCCAGTTCGAGGGTGCCGGGGACACCGTAGCACGCGTCCAAACATCCCCGGTGCGCGCAGACATTCGCGCCTTGGCGCTCATCCCCTCGTTTGAACTTCAAACGCGTAGTGCTCGCGCAGTGTTACCTGTCGCGATACCGATGGCGGATGCGATTGCGAACGCCGCCCGCTCGGCGCTACTTGTTCACGCCATGGCGGATGACCCGTCGCTGCTGTTCGATGCCACCGCAGATCGGGTTCACCAGAACTACCGGGCGGACCTCTCCCCCGAATCTTTCTCTCTTCTTTCGAAGTTGCGGGACGAGGGCTTCGCGGCCGTCATCTCGGGAGCCGGACCCACCGTTTTAGTGTTGCACCAGGAAAAGCAAACTGAGGCTCTGCTGCGTTCCGTCGCGAATCATGATCCAGCACGGTCGTTTGCCTCAAGGGTTCTGCGCGCCGGCGGAGGCGCACAGATCCTGAGAGCGGAATAGAAGGCTCAGTCCCCTAGTTCTTCGGCGAGGAGCTCGGCGATCTGAACCGTGTTCAGAGCGGCACCCTTTCGCAGGTTGTCCGCTACGACGAACAGTGCCAGTCCTCGGTCCTCGGGCACCGACTGGTCCCTCCGCACCCGCCCCACATACGTCGGGTCGGTACCAGCGGCTTTGAGCGGGGTCGGAAGAGCAACAAGTTCAACCCCCGGCTGCTCCTGCAATGCGGCGATGGCGGCGTCCAAAGAGATGGGTTTATCGAATTCTGCGTTGATCGCCAGAGAGTGAGCAGTGAAGACTGGGACCCGAACGCAGGTTCCTGAAACCGCCAGGTTCGGCAGCCCAAGGATCCGGCGGGACTCGTTGCGGAGCTTCTGCTCCTCGTCCGTCTCCCCCGATCCGTCATCCACCAGTGAACCCGCGATTGCCACCACGTCGAATGCGATGGGTGCCTCATAGACAACTGGTTCTGGGAAGGTCACGGCCTGCCCCGAGAGCGCCAGCCCTTCAAACGGCTGGTTCACCGCTGACCGCACCTGGTGAGAAAGTTCCTGCACCCCGGCCACCCCGCTCCCAGAAACAGCCTGGTAGGTTGCGATGCGCAGGCGCTGCAGGCCCGCTATCCCGTCCAGGGCCTTCAATGCGGGCATCGCCGCCATTGTGGTGCAGTTCGGGTTCGCAATAATTCCGAGGGGGCGAGTGGTGATGTCGTTCGGGTTCACCTCGGCCACCACCAACGGCACATCCTCGTTCTTCCGCCACGCGGACGAGTTGTCGACAACTACGGCACCTGCCTGGGCGAACAGCGGAGCGTACTTCGAAGATGCAGCACCGCCCGCACTGAAGAGTGCAACGTCAATGCCCTTCAGGTCTTCCGTGGTCGCAGCCGTGACGTCCTCAACCACGATTTCTTGGCCGTCCCAGTTCACGGTTTTGCCCGCTGAACGAGGGGACGCGAAAAGCCGAAGCCGCGTCAACGGAAAGTTTCTTTCCTTCAACAGTTGAAGCATGACGGCGCCAACCTGTCCGGTCGCCCCCACAACCGCCACGGTGAAGTCGCGTTTTGCGCTCATGTTGTCCACCACTTTCTGCCCAATATCCCTTGGACTATTCACTGGATTCAAGTCTTTCGCACACCCTCGAAAAGTTGAGGCGTATGTTCACTGGTTGGATCTTAAGGTCGTGTTCGCCCCGGTTGCATTTTGATGTGGCTACCGTCCGGTGCCGGCATAGACAATGGCTTCCCCGGTTTCGCTGTCCAGGCCCATTGCGGTGTGAACTATGCGGGCAGCCTGGTCCAGTTCTTCCTCCACTGTCACCACGGAAATCCGCATTTCTGAGGCGGAGATCATTTCAATGTTGATTTCCTGGTCCCGCAATGCGCCAAACACCTGTGCGTAGATTCCCGGGTTGGAGCGGATTCCGGCTCCGACGACGGAGAGGATTCCGATGTCACCTTTTGTGATGATCTCTTTCGCATCTAGTTCGGCAACCAACCTGTTTAGCACCGGGATCAAGTTGTGTACTGCGGAGCGTGGCACGGTGAACGAAATGTCCGTCAGCCGGCTATCCCCCACCGACACGTTTTGCACAACCATGTCGACGTTGACGCCAGCCCCCGCAACCGCCTCGAACAAAGTTGCCGCAGCACCCGGAATGTCGGGCACGCCAACCACCGTGATTTTCGCTTGGCTGCGGTCCGTTGTGATTCCGGAAACAAGGGGATCTTCCACGCCCTTTGACCTTTCACTAGCGTTTGTGATCAGAGTTCCAGGCATGTCCGAATAAGAGGACCGAACCCGAACCTTCACGTTGTGTCTGCGCGCAAACTCAATCGCCCTTACGTGCAGGACTTTGGAACCGTGCGCGGCGAGCTCCAACATTTCTTCCGCTGTGACTTCCTGCAGAAGCCTCGCGTTTGGTACCACTCGGGGGTCGGCAGAGAACACGCCGTCAACATCGGTATAGATCTCACACACGTCCGCGTCCAAGGCGTATGCGAGCGCCACGGCCGTCGTGTCAGACCCTCCACGCCCAAGCGTTGTGGTGCTGAAAGTCTCCTCATGGAACCCTTGGAACCCAGCAACGATGGGAATGCTTCCCCGTTTCAGGTCTTCCTGTAATCGCACTGGTTCAATCCCAATGATTCGTGCGCCCCCGAAGTTCCCGTCCGTTAGCAGCCCCGCTTGTGGGCCAGTGTAGGAGTGGGCGGAGACCCCCTGTGCTTCCAGGGCCATCGCCAACAGCGCCATGGAGATACGTTCCCCTGCGGTGAGGAGAACATCCATCTCCCGCGTGGGGTGTTCCCTGACCCCGGCCACTTGGTTCGCCAGGTCTAGCAGGTCGTCAGTGGTGTCACCCATTGCGGAAACGACCACCACAACTTGGTTCCCATATTTTCTGAGGCGAACAAGCCGGTGAGCAACGCGTTTAATGGCTTCTGCGTCGTGGACGGAAGAACCGCCAAACTTGCAAACGATCAGAGCCACGTGTGCTCCCCTCCCAGTTGAACTGAACCGAGTCTACGGAGAGTCACCCCAAAGCAGTCGAATCCAACCAAATGTCGAAACTAAGCCTGTAATGCGGCTTTGAAGATTGGGGTGAACTCTTTGATCTCTTCGTCCCCGACGATAAGCGGGGGCGCCACCCGCAAAGTCGTTGTTCTGGGCGCATTTATGATGAGGCCCAGTTCGAAAGCTCTCTTCTGAATCTTTTTGGCGACAGGCTGGTTTAGCTGGATGCCTAGGAGCAGGCCGTCCCCCGTGATTTCCTTGATCAACGGTGAGTTCAACCCAAGGATGGCGCGACGCAGTCCCTGTCCTCGCTCGACTGCATTTTGCAGAAGATCCTGAGTTTCAATCACGTCCAAGACAGCCAGTGCGGCGTTGCAAGCCAGAGGGTTGCCGCCAAACGTGGAACCGTGAGAGCCAGGGTAAAGAAGTTCCGCGGCGCGTGGTCCCGCCACCGTCGCCCCGATGGGGATGCCGCCTCCCAGGCCTTTCGCCAAGGTAACAATGTCTGCCCGGACGGGGCCCGAGTCTCCTTCAACGTGGTGAGCGAACCAGGTGCCAGTCCGGCCGATACCCGTCTGCACCTCGTCCACCACCAACAGCGCGTTGTTTTCCGTGGCCAGTTGGTGCGTGACCTCAATCAGGGTTTCTGGGAGCGGAAGGACCCCGGCTTCTCCTTGAACCGGTTCCAGAAAAACGCCGGCTACCGCGTGCTTTTGAAACACTTCCCTCAGCGCCTCGGGCGTGGCAGGCACATGCACTATCCCGCCTGGGAGCGGTTCGAAAGGCTCCCGATACGCTGCTGTCCATGTCAGCGCTAGGGCTCCCATGGTGCGCCCGTGAAAACTTCCTTCCAGCGCGACAATCGTGTCTTTGTCGGTAGCACGGCCGTGAAGGCGAACCATTTTGAGGGCCGCCTCGTTCGCCTCTGCTCCTGAGTTAGAGAAAAAAGTGCGGGTGCCCTCGCCCAAATTCGCCAACTCCGCCAAACGCTCAGCCAAGTCAATTTGGGGTTGGCTGACAAAGAAGTTGGAAATATGCCCCAAGGTTTCCACTTGTTTGGAAACCGCATGCACCAGCGCGGGGTGTGCGTGTCCAAGGGCATTAACGGCGATCCCGGCGAGGAAATCCAAGTATTTCTTACCTGACTTATCCCAAACGTAGCAACCTTCCCCGCGAACCAAAGTCGCCATCGCGGGTCCGAATGCGTTAGTCAAAGCGTCCATGTCAGCCTTCCACCACCTGGGTTCCTACCCCCTTATCCGTTAGCAATTCCACCAAGACTGAATGGGGCATTCTTCCGTCAATCACCGCGGCTGATTCAACCCCTTCTTCAACCGCGCGTAAGGCAGCATCCATTTTCGGGATCATTCCGGAGGCCAACGTAGGCATCATTTCGCGCAATTCCGACGAGGTGATGCGGGAAACCAACGAGTCCTGATCCGGCCAATGCGCATAAAGGCCTGCAACGTCGGTGAGGAGCAGAAGTTTCTTCGCCCCCAGAGCCCCAGCAAGCGCCGCCGCAGCCGTATCGGCGTTCACATTCAGGGAGGCACCCGGGTTCCCCAGGTCCGGCGCAATCGAAGAGATGACGGGGATTCGTCCGGCCTTGAGTTGGTCTGAAACAGAGCTGGGGTCAACCGTGACAACTTCGCCGACGTGTCCCAGGTCGATTTCTTCCCCATCCACGATGGCCCCACGTTTGACAGCGCCGAAGATTCCGGCATCCTCACCGCTCATTCCCATTGCAAGGGAGCCTTGAGCGTTGATGGAGCTAACCAGTTTTGGATTTACCTCACCCGTCAAGACCATTCTGATGACAGGGATTGCCTGCGTCGTGGTGACTCGATACCCGCCCTTGAATTCTGAGTCGATGTCGAGTCGTTCCAGCATCGAACTGATCTGGGGGCCTCCCCCATGCACAACCACGGGTTGCATTCCCACGTAGCGGAGGTAGGCAATGTCCTGGCCGAACGACTCGATGAGAGCCGGATCCACCATCGCGTTGCCGCCGAATTTGATGACAACGATCGCCCCGTTTAACTCCTTGACCCAGGGCAGGGAGTCAACCAGCACAGAAGCTGTCGCTGCAGCCTCTTGCTCGCTTGTCTGCTGATACTTCATGTAATTCATGAGGAATATGCGCTGTTCTCTTCGACGTAAGCGTAGGTGAGGTCACTGGTCCAAATGGTTGCTTCCTTGTCCCCCACCTTCAGGTCAATATCGACGTCCACTTGCCTTGGTTCCATGTCAACGAGGGACCTGTCTTCGTCGGGACCGCCTTTTGAACAAACCCTGACCCCGTTGATCACTACGTCAACGTTGTAGGGGTCAAACTTCGCGGAAGTGGTGCCCATCGCCGCGAGGATCCGTCCCCAGTTGGGGTCGTTGCCAAACACCGCGGCTTTGAATAGGTTGCTTCGGGAGATGGTGCGTCCCACGTTTTCCGCATCTTCTTCCGAGGCGGCGTTGAACACCCGGATCGCGATGTCGTGACTGGAGCCCTCGGAGTCCGCCAGAAGTTGCAGAGCCAAATCTGCACAAACGGCGGTCAGGGCGTCTTGGAAAGCATCGAACTCAACCGTGACGTTTGAGGCGCCCGAGGCCAGCAACGTCACCTGATCATTCGTCGACATACACCCGTCAGAATCGAGTCGGTTGAAAGTCTTTGAAGTGGCGTATCGAAGCGCTCGATCTGCCTCATCCACAGTGAGCACCAGGTCGGTTGTGATGACGACCAGCATGGTTGCAAGACCAGGGGCAAGCATCCCTGCACCTTTGGCCATGCCGGCGATCTTCCAACCGTCGCCCTCGTACACCACCGTTTTGGGCTTCGTGTCGGTTGTCAAAATCGCGTTAGCGGCATCCATGCCACCCTCCGCGCTGGCCTCCGCGACGGCGCGAGGCAGGTTTGTGAGGATCTTTTCCCGGAATTCCTCGCCCCCCACCCCGATCATTCCGGTGGAGCAGACTTGGACTTGTTCGGGAGGGCTGGCAAGTAGTTCCGCAGCCAGTTCAGCGGTGAGCCGTGACGTTTCAAAACCAAAGTCACCCGTGAAACAGTTCGCGCCACCCGAGTTTAGGACGACGGCTTTGATTTGGCCGTTGGAAAGCACGCTCTTTGACCAGAGGATCGGGTTGGCCTTGGCACGGTTGGAAGTGTAAACCGCGGCACCAACATTCAAGGGTCCCTGGTTGATGACAACGGCCAGATCCAGCCCTTCACCTTGGCGGATTCCCGCTGCCACTCCGGCGCTAAGAAAACCCTTCGGTTCGGTAACGGTCACGGCGCAACTCCATTCGTAGTCAGTCCCATGGTTTCGGGCAGTGTCAAGGCGATATTCATCGACTGGATTGCTGCCCCCGCGGTCCCTTTGACAAGGTTGTCTACCGCGGTCACGACTAAAACTCGGCCGGCTGCCTCATCGAGTGCAATCCCCATCAAGGCGGTGTTCGCGCCAATGGTGTCCCCTGTTTGTGGCATCTGGCCGGGTGGGAGGACTTGCACGAATTCCTCATCCCCGTACACGTCCAGCCAGGCCTGACGCAGTTCTTCCTCGGTGATTTCCGGGGCGACCGGGGCACTCACAACCGCCAGGATCCCGCGTGCCATTGGCACCAGCACGGGAGTGAACGACATGGCGAAGGAGAAGTCCTCCGCGGTCTTTTTGCTGCCCGCCTGCGAGGACCACAGCAGTCCTTGCTCCACTTCCGGAATGTGGCGATGTGTGCCTGCAACGGAATAGGGTTTCGCATTTCCCAACAGCTCTGATGCAAGCAGGTGGGGTTTCAAAGCGCGTCCGGCTCCCGAGGGCCCCACGGCCAGGGTGGCGACGATGTCCGAGGTGTCAATCAGTCCCGCTTGCACACCAGGCGCCAGGCTCAACGAAACCGTGGAGGCATTGCAGCCGGGGGCGGCGATGCGGCGCGTGCCAACCAGGCGTTCACGTTGCTTACCGCCAGCGACAGGTAGTTCCGGGACGCCATACGTCCATGGTTCGTGAAAGTCCCCGCCGTAGAACTTTTCCCACTGCGCGGGATCTTCCAACCGGTGATCGGCTCCGCAGTCAATCAGTAAGGCGTCCGGGTCGGAACTGGCCAGGGCTGCCGAGAGCGCCCCAGACTGGCCGTGCGGGAGCGCGAAGAACACGATGTCATGCCCGCTGAGTGCTTCTGGGGTTGTGGGAGCGAACACCATGTCTTTGTACGTGCGGAGGTTCGGGTGCACCGTCTCCAGCCGGTTTCCCGCGTTTGAGTGGGCCGTAACCGTGACAACTTCGACTCCGCCGTGGTTTGCCAGAAGACGGAGAACTTCGCCTCCTGCGTATCCGGAAGCGCCTGCTACCGCAACCTTGTACACCACCGCGCCACCGCGCCTTCCTGAGATCTGCTCACACTTAACCTGATGGATTCCTCCGGGGTGAGCGGGCTGTGGCTGTTCAGCGCTGTCGTCCGATGACCCTAAGGATTTGCCCTGACCTTACAATAGTTGTGGCCCTTGACTGCTTGCCTGTTCGTAGGCCGAGGACCCCTGGAAAATGGAGGACGTTTTGCAAAATGCACCGGTAGTTGAAACTGCGGAAGGTAGTGTCCAGGGCGTCGACCGCGACGGCTCTTACGCTTTCTTTGGCATTCCCTATGCTGAAGCCCCTGTTGGGGACTTACGGTTTGCGGCTCCTCAGGCGCGGCAGCCTTGGACTGGCATGTTTGATGCCACCGAACCGGGTGCCACGCCACTGGTGCGGGAAATGCCGGATACTTTGATTCCTGAGCCCTCGGTTGAAGGTGAAGACATTTTGAACGTGAATGTTTTCACGCCCGACTTGGCTCCCGACCGCCCAATGCCGGTCCTCTTTTGGATTCACGGGGGCGGTTTCCAAACCGGTTCACCAGTTGGTCCGTGGTACCACGGAGAGTCTTTCAACCGGGACGGGATTGTTGTTGTCACGTGCAGTTATCGACTGGGGTTCGACGGCTTCGGTTGGGTTCCGGGCACTGAGAAGAACCGGGCAGTTGAGGACTGGTTGGCCGCCCTCCAATGGGTGCAGCGCAACATCGGCGCTTTCGGCGGGGATCCGAAGAATGTGACTATCGGTGGTCAGTCCGCTGGTGCAACTGCCGTATTAACCCTGTTGACGCTCCCCACTGCTCAGTCTTCGTTCCACGCGGTCTGGGCCTCCTCCCCCGCGGAGGGACAGGTGCCGCTGACCCAAGCCACAGCGAGGACGTACCGCATGGCTGAGGAACTGGGGATCCACGCGACTTTGGAGGAGTTTTCCGCGATTTCCCGGGACGACATGTTTGATGCTCAGGCGGCTGCGAGCGCACCGGAAGGCCGAACTGTCTTGGAGAAAATCCGCTCCCAACTTGCAATGACAATGCCATTTGGGCCAATCGTCGATGGAAACCTGATTCCCGATCAGATGCTGGAACAAATCCGTTTGGGTGTGGGAGCAGATAAGCCTTTGGTGATTGGGTCGAATCTTGACGAGTTGCGGGGGATCTCGGACGCTTTGAAAGGCCCGATCGGTGCGGTTCCCGCACAAGTGGTGCTCCGGCTTATGGGGCTTCGCGGGGAAGAACTGCGCAAATATGTCGAAGACAACGGCGATGGGCTAGCGAACGCCAATGAGGTTGGAACCCGTTACGCCACTGACGTGGTCTTCAGGAGCCAGGTCCTCAAAGTAGCGCAAGCCCGGGCAGCGTTTGACCCATCTTCGAGTCGCACTTGGGTTTACAGCTTTGAATGGCCCTCCCCCGTTCACGAAGGTGCAATTCACTGCGTCGACGTCCCGTTCTTCTTTGACGTTCTTGAAGCCGATGGGGTTACGAAGCTGCTCGGGGAAGATGCGCCAGGGGAACTGGCGGAGCAGGTTCACGGAGAAGCGGTCAGTCTGATGAAAGATGGGACTGTGGACTGGCCTCAGTGGGATGCTTCCGACCGGATGGTCCGGGTATTTGACGTAGAACAGGATTCCTCGTCCCCGGATGGAGATGGTCCGGAAGCTTTTGTGCGTCGCGCCGGTTACAGCGACGTTGATGCGTTGGTGTAACAACTAGGCCAGAGAATTTACGCAACGCACGGTGACCATTACTAGGCCGCAGGAAGTGGCTTGCCCTCTTCTTGGTCCAGGCGGGGAAGTTGCCCTGTCAGAGCCCGCAGCGCATACAGGATCGCAGCCAGGTCAACAAACTCCTGCGTCAACGCACCTGCCAGTGCGGGGATAGCGCCCGTGGTTGCTATCAGCATGAGCCCGACGCTGAGGATTATTCCAAGCCAGATCGAGGTCAGCGCCACCCGAAGCGTGTCTTTGGAGATCGCCACCGCGTCAGCGACCTTTGAGATTTGGTCAGCCATGATCACCCCGTCTGCGGCTTCACCGGCAGCAGTGGCCCCTCGGCCCCCCATCGCCAAACCCACGTCCGCGGCGGCCAGTGCCGGGGCGTCGTTCACCCCGTCCCCGACCATGAGGGTGGGGCGAGGTTCAAGTTCGGCGACTCGTTCTACCTTCTCCTTGGGCTTGAGACCGGCGTAGATGGTGGTCACCCCCGCTTCTTCAGCAATGACCTGCACGGCGGGGGAATTGTCGCCGGTAACCATCGCGACGTTCTCCACCCCGTTGTTTTTTAGCCAGGCGATTACAGAGTGGGAATGCGGACGGATTTCATCGGCAAGGACCAGTGCGCCCGCATATTGCCCATCAATCATGACGTGAGCGACGGCTTCGCTGTCATGTTTGAAAGGAACGAAGTCCTGTTCGCTGTGGGTTTGCAGAAGCCGGATGTTGCCGACTACAACGTGGTGATCCCCAACTGTTGCTTCAATGCCGGCACCAGCGGTTTCTTTCGCGTCGACTGCCCCTTCCAGTTCCAAGTCTTGCGTTCGGGCGGCGCGAACAACCGCTTCGGCCAACACATGGCTTGAATACTGTTCCGTGGAAGCAGCCAACTGCAGCACTTCGGTTTCCGAATACTTTCCAGTGGTGTCGATGGACACGACTTCCGGGCGACCCAAGGTGATGGTTCCCGTCTTGTCGAACGCCGCGCTCTTGACCCTGGCGAGCACTTCCAAAACCGCACCGCCCTTGAGGATGACACCGTTCTTGGCTGCCCGAGACATTCCACCCATGAACGCGACGGGAGCCGCGATGAGGAGTGGGCACGGGGTGGCGAGCACCATGACCTCGGCAAAACGCACCGGGTCCCCACTTACGATCCATGCCACCCCACCGATTACGAGGGCGAGCAGCGTGAACGGCACTGCGAAGCGGTCAGCGACGCGGACTACGGGGGCCTTGTGTTCCTCGGACTGACGCACCAAATCCACGATCTGCTGATACTGCGATTCGGAGGCAACCCGCACCGCTTTGATCCGCACGGCCACACTGCCGTTAACGGCTCCAGAAAGAACTTCTTCACCATCCCCACGGTGAACAGGCAACGACTCACCCGTTATTGAGGACTCATCGAAACTGCCCTCGCCGGAAACCAGCACGCCGTCAAGTGGCACCACTTCGCCGGGGCGCACCAGGAGTAGTTGACCCTTACTGATGTCCTCGACGGGCAGGTCAGTGATGATTTCATCGCCGTCCTTGGCGCGGCCTTGAATGAGGTGAGCGGTTTTCGGGCTGTTCTCGACCAGGTTAGAGAGCTCGGAACGTGCCCGGTTCGCGGCAAAGTCTTCCAGGGCCTCCCCGCCGGACAACATGAGCACCACGGTTAGTGCGGCAAAGTATTCGCCTACGGCAACGGTGGACACCATGGCCACCACCGCCAGAATGTCCAGGCCGAAATTTCCGGCCAGCATGTCTTTGACCATGCCGTACGAGGTCCACAGCACAAACCCCACAACGTACACGGTTGCCACCACCTGGGCGGGAACTTTGAGGTCTCCCAACCACAACCCAAGGGTCACAAGAATCGTGACCAGCGTTGCAGCCACGACGGGATAATTAGACACGAATTTGGTTGTTCTCCGCATTCGTCAACCATGGCAGAATTTAACGTCATTGCAACGAAGGGTAGGCAAACCTCGCCGCTCATTGGCGTTGAAATCCGGTGCGTGCGTCTATCCTTATAGAAAATAGTAAAACGCTGAAGGAGTGGCCGATGTCGAAAATGGACAACACCGTTGACCGTATTGAAAATGCTGTGTCTCGGTACCGAGTCGCCTTGGCCGCCGCGGGAATCCTCGCCGTCATTGCCGGCCTGTTGATCCTGTTCTGGCCGCAGTTCGCAATCAACGCGGTCGCAATCATCGTTGGTGTTTACGCGATCATCGCGGGAGCGATCTTCCTGGCAATGGGTATCTTCTCGAAAGGTTTGGAAGGCTGGGCGCAGGCCAGCCGGATAATCGTCGGACTCGTTTTCATTGCCGCAGGCATACTGGCGTTGGTTTTCTCCAATGTGACAACACACGTCCTGGCATTGGTAATCGCCATCACCGTTGGTGTCATGTGGATCGTTGAAGGCGTAGTGACCTTGACTCTCATGCTCAAAGGACAACCAAACGGGTGGACGATTGCCTACGTGGTTATTTGCATCGCTGCCGGAGTGGTGGTCCTCATCTCCCCCACCTTCGCCGTGCAGGCGCTGCGCTGGCTGATAGGGCTGTCCTTCATTGGACTGGGCGTGTCACAGATTGTGCGAGCAGTGCGCTTTGGTCGGGTGCCCCAAATAGACATCACAGCCTCCCTGGACTGATCCCACTCCTTTGAACCCGCCATCTTTGGCGTACTGAAAGAAGGGGCCCTCCCCGCGAACAACGCGAGGAGGGCCCCTTCTGTTTGCCTAACTCAGCGCCGGAAGAAACCGCGCAGGCCTGCGGCTTTCTTCTCTTCGGGGTGTCCAGGGCAACGCTCGGACTCAGGGACGTAACGCATCACTTCGTCAACGTGAGCGCCGCACCCGGCCCAAGTTGTCTTACCGCACTTGTTGCATTTCACTGGTGAACACATAGTTCTTACCTTTCAAAAAGAGTCTCAGTCAATCCAAGAATGGAGGTTACGCGCCGCTCCCACAAACCAAGTCGACGTCAGGCGTCATGCCCGCGTCAATTGCTGCCTTCAGTGTCAGCATTCCACCAGCGAGGTTTGCAACGTCGGGGAACCCTTCTTGACGCAGGATACGCTCTGCCAGATAGGAACGGAAACCTGAAGCGCAGTGCACCCGCACCGGGCGTCCGTCCGCAAGTTCACGAACCTCATCAAGGTGAGCGCGGATCTGTGTGTGAGGAATATTGATGGCACCGGGGATGTGTCCCGTCGCGTATTCCTCGGGCGTGCGGCAGTCAACGATCAAAGATGTCTCCATGACCTCACCAAGGTCCTCGGAGTACCACATCGCAGTGACTCCATCGAGGATGTTCTCCGCAACCATTCCAGCGAGGTTTACGGGGTCCTTCGCCATGCCGTACGGAGGCGAGTAGGAAAGATCCAGGTCGATCAGGTCGGTAATCAAGAGATCAGCGCGGATCGCAGTTGCAAACAGGTCCACTCGCTTGTCGATGCCTTCTTCACCAACACCCTGCGCGCCCAGGATGCGCCCGTCCTTGCCGAAGTGGATGACCAGGTTGATCATCTTCGCGCCGGGGAAGTAGCCAGCGTGCTGGTTGGGGTGCAAGTTGATTGTGTGGAAGTCGATTCCCGCCTCCTTCAACTCACGCCGGTTTGCGCCAGTAAAGGCAGCGGTAAGATCACCGATGCGGATGATGGCAGTGCCGATTGGATTCGGCAGTGGCCTTCCCTTGCCCCCAGTGATGATGTCATCAGCAATCTGGCGACCGGCGCGGTTAGCAGGGCCAGCCAGTTGCACGGCCCGCTCCGCCAGGGTGATCGCATCCTTGGATAGGACCGCGTCCCCGCCGGCCCACACAGAATCCAAGTTAGTGCGGCCACGGTCGTCGACGACAATCGCGCCCTTGACCAGTTCCAACCCGGAGTCTTCAAAAACGTCCGTTGCAGGGGCAACCCCGGTGGATAGGACAACGATGTCAGCCTCAATCTTGTTGCCGTCGCTGAGAACTACGGTGTCGAAGTCTTCGCCGTGCTGGATCTCCACGGCACTGGTGTGGTCCAGGACCTTAATGCCCAGTGCAATGAGTTCCCGCTTGACCAACACGGCAAGTTCTGGTTCGAGGGGAGGTAGCACGTGCGGGCCCAACTCGACAATAGAAACGTCCAAGCCCTGCCGGTTCAATGCTTCTGCGGTTTCAACACCAATGAACCCGGCTCCCAGTACCACCGCTCGTCTGGCGGGGCCGGAGGCGCCCTTGGCCTCCATGGCTTCTTCCCTCAACGTCAGAGCGTCTTCCACGGTGCGCAGGGTGCTCACGCGGGGAGAGTCAAGACCGGGGATGGGTGGGTAGACAACTTTCGCGCCCGGGGCCAACACCAGGGCGTCGTATTCCAGGTCGAATTCTCCGTCCTCATTCCTGACCTTGAGAGTCTTCGCTTTGGGGTCGAGGCCGATTGCTTCGTGGCGCACCCGAATGTCGAGGTTCAGCGCGTTCTTAAGGCTTGTTGGAGTTTGGACCAGCAGCTTGTTTTCCTCTTTGATTTCGCTGCCCACGTAGTACGGAAGTCCACAGTTCGCGAAAGAAACGTGGTCACCCCGGTCCAAAACGATGATCTCTGCCTCTTCATCAAGCCGACGGGCACGGGCAGCCGCACTCATTCCAGCAGCAACGCCACCCACAACAACAATTCGCATTACTTAAACCCCAATCAGGTCTTTTTCATCAACGTTTCGACGATACCCCCGGGGGTATCTTCATTCCAGCGACTCTGCTGGTTTCCCGCTCAATAGCGGCAGAGATCACCCAACACTGATCAACCAGTCGTGTTCCAAGATGGCCCCCAATGCGCCTAGTCTAAGTCCATGACAAGTAACGCACCCGCACTTCCTATCGACCTACGCGCTGTTGGCGTGTTCTGGGGCGAAGCCTTCGACCTCACCAACGTTCACTCCGACTCTGCACTGTTCGGGGAGCAATCCGAAAGTGGCCTGTTCCCGCCCCCGTTCCAATACTCCGCAAATCGGGCGGAAGCAACACGGGTCGCGCACGAGGTTCTCACTGGCGAGCGCACCGAATTCGTCACCGACCGTGCTGACTTTGGCGAGGGCGCCGGACTGCCAGCAGACGGCGACATGTCAATCATCTGTGATGGAGACGGCAGGCCGGTCGCGCTGATTTCTGACACTAATGTTTCGGTGCGCCCCTCGCCTCATGACCCGCGCCGTCAGGTCGTGGTGGAGACGTTCGAGGTGCTGTTCCCAGAACAGTGACCCCTCGGGCAACCGCGGCTAACGATTAGGACTCTTCGGCGCGCCAGTCCTCGCTTAGACAATTGGTGACCAGCGGTCCGAACTGATCAAACTCCAACAGGAAGCCGTCGTGGCCGGAGTGGGACTGCACCCACTCCACCGGCCTCCCACCCGGGACGTGCTGGGCAATCAGTTCCTGTTCCTCGGGCAGGCAGAGACGATCCGTGTCGACTCCTACAACCGTGGTTCGCGCTTGGATCTGGCTGAGTGCGGGTGCGACGCCGCCACGCCCTCGTCCAACGTCATGAGCCATGAAGGCACGCGTCAACACGCAATAGGAATTCGCGTCGAAACGGTGCACAAACTTTTGCCCTTGGTATTCAAGGTAGGACTGGACGGCGTAGCGTCCGCCGTTCCAGGGGTCCTCGTCCCCCTGCCGTTCCTGACCGAAACGTCTCCCCAATTCGAGCGCCGAACGGTAGGTGGTTTGCGCAATCTGCCGCGCGATCGACAGGCCTCGGTGCGGGCCCTCACCCGCGGCCGCCTCGTAATAGTCCCCTCCGTTGAAGCCAGCGTCATATTCGATGGCGGCCAGTTGCGTGTGCGCCCAAGCGATCTGATCGGCGGTCGTTTTTGCTGCGCTTGCCACCACCATGAGTCGACGGACCGGCCGGGGGCTCATCAGGGCCCATTCGAGTGCGCGCATCCCACCCAACGAACCGCCAATGATTAGAGCCCAACTTTTCACCCCCAGATACTCGCCTAGGGGGATCTCGGCACTGACCGTGTCACGCATCGTGATGAATGGAAAATCACTGGCCCAAAGCCCCCCGTCGGGGCCCGTTGAAGCGGGTCCTGTCGACCCCATGCAACCACCCAACACGTTGGGGGCGACCACGAAGTACTTGTCGGTGTCCAGGGGCGCACCCGGCCCAATCAATTCCGTCCACCAACCCGGTGTGGGGTGCCCCGGTCCCGCCTCGCCGACAATGTGGCTGTCGCCGGTGAGGGCGTGGAGGACCAGGATCGCATTGGTTCCTAGCGGGTTGAGGGTCCCCCACGTTTCGTAGGCGATCTTGTACTCGGGCAGGGTGCGGCCCCCTTCGAGCTCCAAAGGTCCCCCGTGGAAGAATTTTCGCTCACCCACCGGGTCATCTTCGCGCCACGCTCCCGACGCTGGTGGCAAGTTCTGTGTGTTCATTGCCCCCTTCTTTCGTCGTGTCCCTTTTGTGGGACGAGGTCACCGCGCCGCACCACTGGCCGACGCCGGATTAATCACCTCAGTTGCCGTCTCTAACTTTCTGTGCAGCCTCAAAACCGGTTTCGAGATCCGCGATGATGTCGTCAATGTGCTCCAGGCCCAGTGAGAGCCGGACCAGGCCGGGGCTGACGCCCGCCAGTTCTTGCTGCTCGGGGGTGAGTTGAGAGTGGGTTGTTGATGCGGGATGAACTACCAGTGACCGCACGTCCCCGATGTTGGCTACATTCGAATGCAGTTTCAGCGCCGAAACGAATGCGCGGCCGGCGGCTTCACCCCCTTCGACCTCAAAAGTGAGGATTCCGCCTGGCCCCTTTGGTGCATACTTCTCTGCCAACTGGTGGTGGGGGCTGTCGGGCAGACCAGAGTAGGTGACTCCAAGGACGTCGGGGCGCTTCGACAACCACTCGGCAACCTTCTGGGTGTTTTCGACGTGCCGGTCCATGCGCAGGGACAGTGTTTCTATGCCTTGTGCCAGCAGGAAGGAATTGAAGGGTGAGATGGACGCGCCAAGGTCACGAAGGAGTTGCACCCGGGCTTTAAGGATGTAGGAGAGGTTGGTGCCAAAAGCCCCGTCCGCCCCAAGGTCGCGAGCATAAACCAGTCCGTTGTAGGTCGGGTCCGGTTCGTTGAAACCTGGGAAACGCTCCGGGTAGGCGCTGTAGTCGAAGTTGCCCGAGTCGACTATCACTCCCCCCATTGCGGTTCCGTGACCGCCCAGGTACTTGGTCGCCGAGTGCACCACAATGTCCGCGCCCCACTCGATCGGCCGCACCAGGTAGGGGGTGGCGATTGTGTTATCGACAATGAGGGGAACCCCGTTCTTATGGGCAACCTCCGCCACCGTCTCAATGTCCAGGATGTCGCCCTTAGGGTTGGGGATTGACTCCGCGAAAAACGCTTTGGTGTTGGGCTGAACCGCGGCTTCCCACTGGTCTGGATCATTGTGACCCTCGATCAAGGTGAAGTCGATACCAAGCTTTTTGAGGGTGTGCACGAACAGATTGTGCGTTCCCCCGTACAGGGAGGCACTGGCTACGACGTGGTCGCCGGCCCCGGCAAGGTTGAAGATTGCGGTAGAGGTTGCGGCTTGGCCCGAAGCCAACAAGAGTGCCCCCACTCCCCCCTCCAGCGCCGCTATCCGGTTCTCCACCACCTCTGTTGTTGGGTTCGTGATGCGGGTGTAGATGGGACCTAACTCTGAGAGTGCAAAACGGTCGGCGGCCTGTTGCGCATCATCGAAGACGAACGCGGTTGTTTGGTAGATCGGGAGGGCCCGCGATCCGGTGTCGGAGTCCGGTTCTTGGCCGGCGTGAATCTGAAGCGTCTCGAACTTCTGGCTGTTAGACATGGCTTTCCTTTGAGTAGAACTTTTGAAAGGGAGCCGGGGAGGACAGAAGTGTTCTGTCTTTGTGCCCTGAGTCGCGAGGTCTCCCCAGCATGGGAGCTACCTTGGGATAAGCCGGTTTCGTACTGCGGTGCGATTTAAAACCAGATCAGAAAGGTGCGAAGAAACAGTTCGCCTGAGAGTTTTGGTCGCGAGGAAGCCCGGTCAGATCCTAAGGATCCGACTCAGTTGCACATTCGCTTTGACCACATGGCTTGAAGGCTAACGACCTTGCCTGGTCGCGCCCTCATATGTCCGAAGTGTGGGATCAGCGGACGTGTCCATCACCGTGAAGAATCCACTTGGTGGTGGTCAGTTCAGCCGGTCCCATCGGTCCGCGGGCGTGGAGCTTCTGCGTGGAAATACCGATTTCAGCCCCCAGACCAAACTCCCCGCCGTCAGTGAATCTGGTTGAGGCGTTGACGTTTACTACGGCGGAATCGACGCGCCCAATGAATTCCTCGGACGCCGCCAATGCCGTGGTGCAGATGGCATCGGTGTGACCCGAGGAGTACCTGGCAATATGCTCGATCGCGTCATCAAAGTCCGCAACAACTTTGACCGCGATTTCTGGACCTAAGTATTCGGTTGCCCAGTCTTCCTCGGTCGCCGCGATCACCTCAACGCCGACGGGAGCGTGTTGTGCGGTTAGCTCACACCCGTGGATCCGCACCCCTCGGCGCCCCAGTTCCTGGAGGACACGCGGGAGGAAAGTACCTGCCACAATCTGGTTCACCAGAAGGGTTTCGGTGGCGTTGCAGACACTGTCTCTGTGCGTTTTGGAGTTGACGACGATGGCCAGCGCCTGCTCCTCATCCACATCCTTATCGACGTAAACATGGCAGTTGCCAACCCCGGTTTCAATCACGGGAACCTTTGCTTCCCGAACAACGGTTTGGATGAGTCCGGCCCCGCCGCGCGGAACCAGGACGTCGACGTAGCCGCGGGCTTGCATTAGAAAAACGCTGCCCTCGCGCCCCAGATCATCAATGCTTTGGATCAGGTCCGGGGGAAGTTCCACGCTCTGCAGTGCACCGCGCAGAACCTCCACGGTTTTGGTATTCGTTTCGAGGGCGGCTGACCCTCCCCGCAAAATGACTGCGTTACCACTCTTCAAGGCGATGCCTGCGGCGTCAACGGTGACGTTCGGGCGCGCCTCGTAAATCATCCCCACGACTCCCATGGGAACGCGCTGTTCGCGCAGGCGAATGCCGTTTGGAAGCGTTGAACCCCGAACGATCTCCCCAATCGGGTCGGGCAGACCGGCCAAGTCGCGAAGGGCGTCTGCGATCCCTCGGATACGTTCGGGGGTGAGTTCCAGGCGATCAAGGAGTCCAGCAGTGAGCCCGTTTTCGACTCCCCTTTCCAGGTCCCAAGAATTCGCATCCAAGATCTCTGGGGAGTGTTCCAAGAGTGCGTCCGCCATCGCGTGAAGCGCTTTGTTCTTGTGACCGCTGGGGGCGGTTGCTAAAACGCGCGAGGCAATCCGCGAACGCTTAGCGATCGCAATGATGTGGTCTTCCATGGCCGGGTGGGAGGCTGTCTCATTCATGCCTCTAACCTAAGTGGTTTAGGGGTGTGGAGCACACTTTATTCGAGGGCCGGACGGTTTTTCAGTGCAAAATGGCGGCGCGGGACTAGGCCCTTCGGTGCCGAGCCATCACGACAAGTTCGTCGCGGTGCACCGCTTCGTGAGCGTAAAACTTGCCCACGCTTTCCTCGATGTCCGCCATCGACATACCTTTGACTTCTTCCAGGCGCTTCGTGTCGAACCCTGTGCGTCCGTGAGCAAGAACCCTGCCCGACTGGTCGACAATCTCCACCACGTCGCCGGGGGCGAACTCCCCCTCTGCGGTGACCACGCCGGCTGGGAGCAAGGAAGCGTTACGCTCTGTGATGGCCCGCGCTGCCCCCGCGTCGATGATGATTTGACCTTTCGGGCTGGCCGCGTAAGCAAGCCAAAGTTGGCGGGGGGCGAGGCGTTTCCCGGTCGCCTCGAACCAAGTTCCCACATCGTCACCCCGAAATGCCGCTTCTGCGTTCTCCGCCGAGGTCAGCAAGACCGGGATGCCGGACGAGGTTGCCATCGCCGCCGCCGCCACCTTCGACACCATCCCCCCGGTGCCAAACGGCGAGCCCGCGGTGCCGATGTCCAGGTCTTCCACCTCTTTGAAACTCTCCACCACCGGCACGCGGCTGGCGCCCGGATGGTTCGGCGGCATTGTGTAGAGGGCATCGATGTCGCTAAGGAGGAGCAGTGCGTCAGCGCCAACCAAGTGCGCCACAAGCGCAGCAAGCCGGTCGTTCTCCCCGAAACGGAGCTCGTCGGTTGCCACCGTGTCATTTTCATTCACCACGGGGACAACGCCCATCGAAATCAACTGCTCCAGTGCGCGGCGGGCGTTCTTGTAGTGGTTTCGCCGCAGCACATCGACGGCAGTGAGAAGGACTTGGCCCACTTTGATGTCAAAACTGCCGAAGGCGCGAGTGTACTCGGCGATGAGGAGACCCTGGCCCACGCTTGCGGCGGCCTGTGCTCCGGCGAGGGTTTTCGGCCTTGCCTTCAACCCGAGGGGACCCATCGCTGCTGCCTGCGCGCCCGAAGAAACCAGCACCACCTCCCGGCCTCCTGCCGCGTAGCCAACCAGTGCCTCAACCAGCGTGTGGAGGCGGGCAACACTCAGGTGTCCGTCGGGCCGAGTCAAAGATGAGGAACCAACCTTGACTACCACTCGCTTGGCGGTCTGGAGAGTCTTCGCCGCCCCACTAACGTTGCTCACAGTCCGAAAGTGTAGTGGGTGGCCCGAAGCTGTTGCTTTGCGATGTCATGTCCGGGGCACGGCATCGTGGGGGTTGTCGCTATTGGCTCCCGAGGATTAGTAGTTGTTTCACCTTGGGACTGCGCCGCGGCTCTCCTTGAAGCTCAGTGGCTGTTCCTCCTTGGCGCCTGGCGGTTATCCGCTCTGGGAGATACTGAGCCCATTTCCCGTCCCGGGCTAGCCATCACCCCCTTAACTAAACTATCGTTTAGTTAAGGGCCGGAATTCTTGCGCTCTCCGCTGGCGGCAGTTTCCAAGGCACCAGCAGCACAACCGAGGTGCTGCACCTGGGGTCGTTCGACAGATCAAGGCGGGGGATGCTCTTTCGGATGAAGTTTTCAGCCAGGAAGATGGAAGGAATACAGATGACCAAGGAAAAGTTTGATGAGGTCTACGACGTCGTTGTCATAGGCACTGGTGGAGCAGGTTTCGCCACAGCGTTGGGGGCGGTGGATGAGGGACTCTCAGTTCTCCTCGTAGAAGGAAGCGACAAGTGGGGCGGAAACACCTCGATGTCGGGCGGCGGAATGTGGCTGCCTAACAACCCGCTGATGCAAAGAGATAAGGTGGGAGACTCCCGCGATGAAGCCCTCGAATATATGGAAGTGACCATCGGGGACGAGGGCCGGGCAACCTCGCGCGAACGCAAAGAAGCCTACGTTGATGGCATTGAAGACTTTGTCCTGACTGCCGAAAAACACGGGATGAAGTTCGCCCGCGCAAAAGACTACCCGGACTACTACCCAGAGTTGCCGGGCGGCAAAATCGGGCGCGGCATTGAAGGCGCACCTGTTGACGGCAAGATAATCGGCGAGTGGTGGGACACCATGCGGGGCGCGGTCCCACTCCCCGCGATGACCGACGATGTGTGGGAGTTGGGGCGCGCCTGGTCAACTCCTTCGGGAATGGTACGAGGGGTTCGGCTGGTTGGCCGCGTCGGCGGCGGCATTGTCACCGGAAAGAAACTAACCGGCATCGGTTCTGGTCTGATGACGCAGTTCGCTAAGGCAGTGCTTGTCGACGCGAACGTGCCGTTGTGGCTGAACTCCCCGCTGGAGGGTTTGATTGAGGAAGACGCCAGAGTAGTCGGAGCCGTCATCAACCGCGACGGAATCCCGGTGCGTGTGGGGGCGAAGAAGGGCGTCATGCTGGCTGCTGGCGGCTTCGAGTCGAATCCGGAATGGCGGAAGAAATACCACAATTCGCAGCCGGAAACCTCGGGCGCACCCAGCAACATGGGGTACACAACTGAGATCGCGGTGAATCACGGTGCAGCGGTCGAACTCATGGATGACGCTTGGTGGGGTGGATCGTTGGCGGGGGCGCCAGTTGGGGACCCCTCGTTCATCGTCGGGGAACGTTCGATGCCCTACACGTTGATGGTTGACGCAAACGGGAAGCGGTTCGTGAACGAGTCGGAGTCCTACGTGGACCTGGGCCACCACATGCTTGAACATGATGGGGGCACGGGGCCGTACTGGATGATTTGGGAATCTCGGGCTCTGCGCCGATACCTCCGCACTTTCGCCCTTGACCCGAGGGCTAACAAGGCCCGCCGTGAAGCCGGCATCATGGTCAAGGCGAAGACGCTTGAGGAACTGGCTGTCGGCATCGGGGTCGACCCCACAACTTTGCGCGACACCTTTGGACGCTTCAACGGGTTTGCCCGCGCCGGAGTGGATGGCGACTTTGGACGAGGGAACTCCGCCTACGACCGCTACTATGGCGACCCCCTGGTGAAGCCGAACCCGAACTTGGGTGTCATGGAGAAGGGGCCGTTCGTTGCACACAAGATTGTCCTTGGCGACCTGGGCACCAAGGGTGGAGTGTTGACCGACGAGGCCAGCCGGGCCCTCCGCGAAGACGGCTCCATCATCGAAGGTCTCTACGCCGCAGGAAACAACTCTGCCTCCGTCATGGGGCGGACCTACCCGGGTCCCGGCTCCACCATCGGCCCAGCTACCGTGTTTGGTGTCATCGCTGCCCGAGACATGGCAAGGCGCTAACCCAGCCGCGCACCAACCCAGTAGCGCACCAACCCA
>CAYFRT010000018.1:0-4389 GCA_964345585.1 uncultured Actinomyces sp.
CTCTTGACGCAGCGCCCCAAGGTTGGCGCCCCACGAACGAACGGCACTTAGCACAAAGCTAAGTGCCCCCAGCCCTTCCCTGTTTGGGACGGCTGGGGGCATTAGTTTGCCTTACGGTTTGCTTGCAGAGGCCTGGCCTAACTTGAGCGACGCGACCGGGCACGGAGCGGAACGTAGTCGCGCTCCACAACCCCCTGGTAAACCTGGCGGGGTCGACCAATGCGGGTGTATGGGTCCTCAATCATTTCGCGGTACTGAGCGATCCAGCCTGGCATGCGACCAAGCGCGAAGAGCGGCGTGAACATCTTGGTTGGGAAACCCATCGCCGAGTAAATCAGCCCGGTGTAGAAGTCCACGTTCGGGTAAAGCTTGCGGGAAATGAAGTATTCGTCCGACAGCGCGATTTCTTCGAGCTCCATCGCAATGTCGAGCTTCTGGTCATTCTTCCCAAGTCTTGCCAGCACCTCATGAGCGCTTTCCTTCACCAGGGCAGCACGCGGGTCGTAACTCTTGTAAACCCTGTGACCGAATCCCATGAGTCGGATCCCGGCTTCCTTGTTCTTGACCCTCTCCACGAACTTTTCAACAGGGTCGCCTGATTCGACGATCTGGTTCAGCATCGACAGGACGGCCTCATTCGCCCCACCGTGGAGCGGGCCTGAAAGCGCACCCACGCCCGACCCCACCGAGGCGTACAGGTTCGCGTTCGAGGACCCAACCAGACGAACTGTTGATGTCGAGCAGTTCTGCTCGTGGTCAGCATGCAAAATGAGCAACATATCCAAGGCCCTGACCAATGCGGGGTCAATGTCATACGCCTGGTACGGCATGCCAAAGGTCATCCGGATGAAGTCTTCGGTGTATCCGCGCTGGTTGTCTGGATAGAGGAGAGGAAGACCGGCTGCCCTCTTCTGGATGTAAGAGATCATCGTGGGGATCTTCGCCAGAAGGAGAACCAGGGCGGTGTCCAGTTGCTCGGGGTCGTGGGGATCTAGGGTGTCCTCGTAATAGGTTGCCATCCCCGCAATTCCGGCCTGCAGAATTGCCATGGGGTGACCGTTGGCCGGAAAGGCAGTAAAGAACGCCTTGAAGTCCTCATGCAACAGCCTGTGTGACTGAATGTTACGAATGAAACTTTCCAGCTGGGAAGCGGTCGGCAGCTCTCCGTAGATCAGCAAGAACGCCACTTCCAAGAACGAGGAATTCCTGGCCAACTGCTCAATCGGATACCCGCGATACCGCAGGATGCCTCTGTCACCATCGATGTATGTGATCTTCGAGGTCGCCGCTGCGGTGTTGCCGAAACCGTAGTCCAGCGTCACATCCCCAGTGGAGGAGAGAAGCTGGTTTATGGCCAGACCGTTGGCCCCCACCGTTGACGGAACTTGAGGCGTGGGAACCTCAACGTCGTTCACTTGGAAAAATGCCACAGTCTCTGGCGCTGCGACTTCTTCTGAGTTTTCCGCAGATGTTTCGGTTCCCTTTTCTGCCATTGCAAGAACTCCTTGAGTTTTGTGATCGCTAGCGATCCGGGCGCCTGCTCAGCCTACTGTGAGCGCGCGTGCTCTTTACGCCCGTACCAAAACGATACCCATTGGGACGCGAAAGCGCCGGCTAGCGGCGTCGCTACCCTACTTTGAGACTACAGCTGGTCTTTGAGGTGATCGTTTACGCTTTCCGGTTCTGCTTCAACAACCGGGTGATCAAAGTCAAGGACGCCCGTCCGTGCAGCGCCGCCCGGGGACCCGATCTTGTCAAAGAAGTTCACGTTTGCTTCGTAGTACCGGGACCACTCCTCCGGCAAGTCATCTTCGTAGAAGATTGCCTCCACCGGGCAAACAGGCTCACAAGCGCCGCAGTCAACGCATTCTTCCGGATGGATATAGAGCATCCGAGGACCCTCATAGATGCAGTCCACCGGACATTCGTCGACGCACGCACGGTCTTTGATGTCAACGCACGGCTCCGCGATGATGTAGGTCATTAATTCCTCCTGATTTGGTATCTATTATCGCGCTTGAAAGCCTCCAAGTACACTCCAGACTATGTCTGCTACACCTCCCCCGTCACTGCCCTGGCTCCAATGGGTTCCCGGAGACCGGGTGGTGGTGCGATACCGCGCAGATGATGGCGTTCATGACGCGCTGGGCACGCTACTCGAGGTCACTCCGCACTTTGTCGTTGTAGACACTCGCCGCGGCCGGGTAACGGTTCAAGCCTCGACCATGATTACCGGGAAAAAAGTTCCCCCTGCGCGTTGGTAACGGCGCTTGCGGCTGGCTTTGGCATTGGTCCGCTAACGACACCCCTGGCCATATCCACCTGACTATCCAGAGGTGCGAGCACGCTTCTTCCGTGCAGCCAGCTTCGCTCGGTTCTTCGCGTCAAGGACGGTCTTGCGGATTCGAATGTTGTTCTTGGTGACCTCGACACATTCGTCCTCGGACGCAAATTCAAGTGCCTCTTCCAAACTGAGTTTGCGCGGAGGTGTCAGTGCCTCAAAAGCATCCGCGGTGGCGGACCGCATGTTGGTCTGCTTTTTCTCCCGAGTGACGTTGACATCCATGTCTTCGTTACGAGGGTTTTCCCCGACAACCTGTCCCTCATACACCTGAGATCCAGGCTCCACCAGCATGCTGCCACGCTCTTGAAGTGCGGTCATCGCATACGCAGTTGCCTGTCCTGAACGGTCTGAGACTAAAGATCCCGTCGGTCGACTGACGATCTCCCCCTGCCACGGTTCGTATCCCTCAGACAAAGCGGATTGAACGCCTGTTCCATGGGTCTCCGTTAGGAATTTGGTGCGGAAGCCAATGAGCCCGCGGGCAGGGACCCGGAATTCCAACCGCACCCAGCCTGCTCCATGGTTGATCATGGACTGCAACTGTCCTTTACGGGAAGCAAGTAGTTGCGTGACGGCTCCCAGGTATTGCTCGGGAATATCAACTGTCAGTCGCTCCATGGGCTCTTGAACAACGCCGTCGACGGTCCGGGTCACGACATGGGGCTTCCCAACGGTCAGTTCGAACCCTTCACGGCGCATCTGCTCAACCAGGATCGCCAGCGCAAGTTCACCGCGCCCCTGAACTTCCCAGGAGTCGGGCCGATCCGTGGGGAGGACCTTCAGTGAAACGTTGCCCACCGTTTCGCGGGCCAGCCTGTCTTTGATTGCCCGAGCGGTGACCTTGGCCCCTTTTACCTCCCCGGATAGCGGAGAGTCATTGACGCCGATCGTCACCGAGATCGATGGCTCGTCAACGTGTATGGGGTCGAGGGGCCGGGGGTCTTCCGGATCCACCAGAGAATCGCCGATCGTGATTCCGTCTATGCCCGCCACTGCGACAATGTCTCCGCGAGTGGCGCTCTGGGCAGGGACACGGTCCAGCCCTTCCGTAACCAGGAGTTCCGAGACGCGCACCATCTTCGTTGTGCCGTCCGCTTTCACCCATGCGACCTGGTCTCCGCGGTGCAACGTGCCGTTGTGGATCCGAAGTAGCGCGAGGCGCCCGAGGAACGGCGAAGCATCTAGGTTGGTCACCTGGGCTTGAAGGGGTGCTTCCTCGTCGAACGAGGGGCCTGGAATGCGTTCGAGGATAGCGCGGAACAAAGGTTCCAGGTCGCCGTCCGGAAGGCCGCCATCCTCCGGTTGAGACAGCGATGAGAGCCCTGCTTTCGCGGATGTATAGACCACCGGGACATCAAGAACGCGATCAATGTCTAAATCGCTTCCCTCATTGATGAGGTCATCTGCCAGTCCAAGTAGTAACTCTGTGGCTTCTTCTCTGACTTCCGAGATCCTGGAGTCAGGCCGATCCACCTTGTTGATGGCTAGGACCACTGGGAGATCGGATTGGAGAGCCTTGCGCAAAACGAAACGGGTCTGTGGCAGAGGGCCTTCAGACGCATCGACGAGCAGCACGACGCCGTCAACCATTGATAGCGCCCGTTCCACCTCGCCCCCAAAATCGGCGTGGCCGGGGGTGTCGACGACGTTAATCGTAACTTGATCTTGTCCTGCTACTTCCTGCGCGGAGGGACCCCCGTATTTGACAGAAGTGTTCTTCGCGAGGATCGTGATCCCTTTTTCACGCTCCAAGTCCCCGGTGTCCATCACGCGCTCCCCCGTTTTTTCAACGGTCAAGTGATCAGAGAAAACACCGGCCTGCCAGAGCATCGCATCAACGAGCGTCGTCTTGCCGTGATCAACATGGGCAATAATCGCCAGGTTACGAATGTCTGGGCGGATGGACATAAAGGTCTTCCCTAAGGTGGGCGGCAGGATCAAGTGGGCGTATGCACCCGGCGTTGAGGCTGGAAGCGTCCCAGACCTTAAGGGTACGCCGGGTTTCAGGGTGCTCTGGTGCGACTTTGGACACCACCGCGACCGCC
>CAYFRT010000018.1:4489-32812 GCA_964345585.1 uncultured Actinomyces sp.
CCGTCACTGCCGCCGTCGCTTCCACTCGGCTGAGCGAAACGCGGATTGTGAGAATCCAATAGGCTCGACCTGTGGATTACCAACTGATATTTAGATCAAAGTATGGCCAACTCAGCGCGATCGCAGTGCTGGGGGTTGCATTGGTGTTCGTCGCGATGGTTTGGTCCTCCGATGGCCCCGGGGAAGCCCTTCGCAGCCTGATGGTGCCCATCGGACTGGTGTACTTCACCTGGTGGATCTGGGCGTGGCCGCACGTGACTGCCGATAAACGAGGAATCACTGTTTACAACCAGTTGCGGACCTTCAGGATCTCCTGGAAGGACTTCGCGTCTGCTGAGTCCCGTTTCGGACTTTATCTATCCGTCTACAAGACGGGAGAGACACCTTCTGCTGATGTAAACGAGAATCCACTTCACTCAATTTCTCGGTCTTGGGACGCAACTAGTAGCGCTGACTGGGATGCTGAGGAAGAACCCACTCGGCGCATATACGCTGCCGGCGTGCCTGCCCGCGGCGGTTTCGCCGCCAGCCGTAAAAGCAAACCCGACCCGGCCCCGGTACTGAAGTTCTCCGACAATCCCCGGATAACCGTTCGGGTGGAACCTCACACCGCCGCACAGCTGCTTGAGGAAGAAAAACTCTACTTCGACAATCCCGACCGCAGGCCTCTGGAGTACCGGCCTTCCACCGGTCAATCGGACATCTGGGAGCAGAAGAACCCCGCAACTGGTAAGGCTCCGTACACAGGGGTGAAAGTGAGCTTCAACTGGCTCTTAGTGAGCCTGATTGTCCTCTGCGGTGCCGCCATCGTTTTCTACGGTGTCACCTTCTAAATAGGGCCAGATAGGGCTCTCGTTGGCACTCCATCAAACGAGGAAGCCGTCAAATACCGCAAGCGCAACAAATCGCACGCCCGGAAAACGCTGAGAGGCTCTCCCCAACTGGAAAGAGCCTCTCAGAAAATAAGCTTTGTTATTTCAGACGCGCACGAAGTAGTACGAGCCCCACATAGCACCGATCTTTACGCCGGTCGCCGGAGTGGAGGCGTGGACTACCTGTCCGCCGCCAATGTAAATCGCAACGTGACCGCCGTGGCTCCACACCACAAGGTCGCCTGGCTGAGCCGCAGACGCAGGAATCACTGTTCCTGCCCCACCCTGAGCACCTGCGGTGCGGGGAAGGGAAATGCCGTGCAGGCCAAAGACGTAACTGGTGAACCCGGAGCAGTCGAACCCTGTCGCGGGGCTTGCGCCTCCATAAACGTATGGGTATCCAACAAACTGCAGGGCAGTTGCCACGATGCCCGAGGCGGAAGCGCCCGGGTAGGAGACTGCCTCCTGAGTGGCTGCAGCTTCGACGCTAGCAGTCGTGGTACTACGGCTCGCTACCTGGCCGGTAGCAGCAGCTTGCGCAACAACCACTGGTTCTGGTTCTGGTTCTGGCGCTGGCTCTTCAGCCTTGACTGCCACTTCATCGCCCGGCTCCCACTCAACGTCAAGTGACACGAGCGTTGCGGATTCGGATGACTCCAGGTTCGACACGAAGTCGTCTGAGGGAGCCTGAGGAAGGGCTGTGGGGGCCGTAGCCGCTGACGCTGCGGACGTAACCGCTGCGGTCAAAGCAATGCCGGTTGCGGATGCGATAGCGATTCCTCGCTTGCCAACCGCGGTCATTGACGCTGTGTCAATGAGTTCATTCAACGGTGTAACTGGCTTGGCATTTCCACGATGCCTAGGCGCCTGCTTAACTGTCACGTACTCAACTCTCCTTTTGAAGCCTGCGAAGTGAGCTGTCGGGTTAGGGCCGGAGCGCCCCGTTCCTTTCGGAACTTAACCCCAAGGCCTAGAAGGCCGAAGGTGGTTCCCCCGCTCTGTGTCATCTGTTTTTTCTTACCCCGGGTGACACAGATTCGGCTATCCCAAGGCAAGGGTTTGGACCCATTCGGTCTTCAACCAAACAAAACACTAACCCGGGCGGAAGAGAATGTCACGTTAAGGTAACGAAGTGCTGGTCACACTGATGTGACAGAGTCAGCGCGTTTACTTTTCCTTGGGGATTTCAAGGAAAAGGTGGGGGGAAAAGAGGGACGACAGGGTCACCACATTTTGCGATCCGTTTACTTCTCCTGAAGCCTCAGTGGGGGAAGTTCGCCAAATTTGGAAGCCTCCCGGGACCGCTTTGGCTGCCACCACGGACCCTGGGAACACCCCTTCTTCTGAGAGCGCTTCCAACGCTGAACGTTCCGCTTGAATTGGCTCCCCAATTCGGAGCAACACGCCTTCGACCTGGTCTTGAACCTTGCCTGAAGAGCCGCCCGGGGCCCCCAAATTAGCCAAGGCATCCTCCACGCTGATCCCGACGCCAGGAGTACCTCCGCTACCCGGAACCGCGTTGCCATACGGATCGCGTTCGGGATTATCGAGCAGTGTGACAAGCCTCTTTTCCACGTCATCCGACATGACGTGTTCCCATCGACACGCTTCATCATGTGCGCTCACCCAGTCCAGTCCAATGACTGAGATAAGTAGACATTCTGCGAGACGATGCTTACGCATCACTTCTTCGGCTAAGTGTCGCCCCTGCTCGGTGAAGGCAAGTCGGCGGTCTTCACAAACCGTGACCAGGTCATGCCCCTCCATTCGGGCGATGGTCTGAGACACCGTGGGGCCTGAGTGCCCTAATCTTTCGACGATGCGAGCACGCATCGGGACTACCCCGTCCTCTTCTAGCTCAAAGATCGTCTTTAGGTACATTTCGGTGGTGTCGATGAGATCGGCTGCCGCCATCGCACCCACCTCCCTCTACGTAAAGCCATATCGGCACGGTCACCACCCCGGGGCACCACACTGATTGCGGGACGTCGAGGCCAGTCGTTGGAACCAGGTTACGTGGGAGTCCGCCCCTGGACCCGGAAACGCGAAACGAGGACAGCCTAACTACCCTGGAGGAGTGAACAACGATATGCCTTTTCCCGTGAACATGTTGCCCTCTGACGGACGTTTTGGCGCAGGCCCGTCGCGAATCCGTCCCGAACAGGTTCGTGCGCTCGCGAACGCCACCGAGTTAGGCACCTCCCACCGCAAGCCCCCGGTCAAACAGCGTGTGCGATCCATCCGGGAGGGTTTAAAAGAACTGTTTTCGCTACCGGACGGTTTCGAAATCGTCCTCGGCAACGGTGGCGCAACTGCTTTCTCCCCCATTGTCGCGACCTCTTTGGTGCGGGAAACAGCACGCGCAGCCGTCTTCGGGGAGTTCGGGGCAAAGGCCGCCAAAGACCTCGCTGCCGCGCCGTGGCTGGACGTGGAAGTGGTGGAGGGGGCGCCAGGCACCCTCGTAACTATCGCGGAAGACGTCCCAACAGCCGACGTGTACGCGTACCCAGAGAATGAAACATCAACCGGGGTTGTATCACCGATTTACCGCGGTGCACCTGGCGATGCACTAACGGTTGTGGATGCCACGTCAATAGCCGGAGCAAGTGTTGTCGACTGGGACATGGTTGACGTCTATTACTTTTCTCCTCAGAAGGTCTTTGGGGCAGACGGGGGACTGTGGGTCGCGGTCCTGTCTCCAGAGGCGCAGGCGCGCGCAGAACAGGTCAACACCGATGAGAGGTGGACCCGAGGACGATACGTCCCCGCCTTCCTAAACCTTTCTCAGGCAATCCGAAACTCTAAGGCCGATCAGACCCTCAACACTCCTGCCATTGCCACGCTGGTTCTGCTTGACGAACAGGTCAAATGGCTGAACGCTCAGGGTGGTTTGGTCGCAGCCAGTGAGAAGGCGCAGGCAGGCGCGTCCCTCATCAGCAATTGGGCAGAGAACTCCGACTATGCGTCTATGTTCGTAAAGGATGCTGCGTGGCGTTCCCCTGTTGTCTCCACTGTTGATCTTTCGCCAGAAGTCTCCGCAACGGAGGTGTCAAACATTCTGCGGCGCGCGGGAATAGTAGATATCGACGGTTACCGAAAGTTGGGGAGGAACCAGCTCCGAATCGCTTCGTTCCCCTCGATCGAAACCAGCGACATAGCTAATCTCCTGGCGTGCATTGACTGGGTTGTGTCTGAGATGAAATCCGGCCGGGCAGCGTTCTAGCTCTCTAGAGATTCCTCTTCTGCCTCGATAACCTCGCCCATTGCCTCAGCGTCACTCGTAGCCTGGGCGTCGCCGGTGGCCTGGGCGTCACTAGAGTCCCGTTCCGCCCCTCGCGGGCGCTTCCAGGCAAGTTCTGGGACTTCCAGTCGCAAAGACTTCTCAACCCAGCTCACGCGCAAACGCACGTTCCACTTGAACACACCCCACAGAGCCACGCCGATGGCCGCCACGATCGAAGCCACTGCCCCGACCCCCATGGACCAGCGGGCACCAAATTCCTCGCCGATCCACCCGATTATCGGGGCACCCACCGGCGTGGTGCCCAAGAAAATCATTGAGTAGATTGCCATCACTCGACCGCGAAAACGAGGCTCTGTTGAGATCTGGACGGCTGCGTTTGCGCTGGCTATCAACGTCATAGACAACGCGCCCATGGGAACCGCGATAACCAGGAACCAGTAGTAGTTGGGTGACAGCGCCAACGCTCCCAGCGCAACACCGAACATGGCAGCCGCGATGATTATCATGCGCATCCGAGGGTTGTTTCGCCGGGCCACTAGGAGTGAGCCAGCGACTGCCCCCACGGCCATCGCGGTACTCATCAAGCCATACCCTCCAGCGGGGAGGCCAAACACCTCTGTAGCCATCATCGCGGAGGTGAGCTGGAAGTTGAGGCCCAGACACGACACCGTGCCCATCAGGACCAGAATGAGGATTATGTCTTTGCGGTGACGAATGTAGCGCAGCCCTTCGCGAACCTGTCCCTTTTCGCGGGGGACCAACTCGGGTGCGTCCAGTTCATTTTTCCGCATGAGTGCCAGCGTCAGCACCGGCACCATGAACAAGATGGCGTTGATGATGAACACCCAGCCAATGCCGACCCAGTCAATGACTACGCCGGATACCGCCGGTCCAATCAGCCGAGCCGAGTTGAACGCAGTGGAGTTGAGAGCGATCGCGTTGGGGAGCATGCGGGCCGGAACAAGCTCAGAGACGAAGGCGTTGCGCACAGGGTTGTCAAAGGCGGAAGCAGTACCTCCAAGGAACGCGAGGATGTAAACCATCCAGAGTCTTGCGACCCCTGTGAGGATTAGGACACCCAGCACCAGACCTAGCAACCCGGTCACGATCTGGGCTGCTTGCAGAAGGTGCCGCCGATCAAAACGATCGGCGGCAACCCCTGCTATTGGAGAAAAGAGGAGTATCGGCAGGAACTGGAGAGCAGTGACGATGCCAACCTGAAACCCGCTGTTGTCTGTCAGAACGGTGAGGACCAGCCAGTCCTGTGCCACCCGTTGCATCCACATCCCGACGGAAGCAACGATGTTGCCGCCGAACCAGAGTCTGTAGTTGAACTGTGTAAAGGACTGGAAGGTCTTCGAGGACACCGCCTGGCAAACCTCCTCATGTTAAGCGCTAGATGACAAGCGCCTGGATTGGTCCCATTGCAAAGTAGACAACGAACGCCGCCGACACGACCCACATGATCGGGTGGATGCGGGAGGCCTTCCCACGCGCAATCTGAATAACAGTGTAGAACACGAACCCTGCGCCGATGCCCGCGGTGATCGAGTACGCGAAGGGCATAAGCGCGATCGTCAAGAACGCGGGAACCGCAAACTCAACGTCAGTCCAGTCGATCTCTGTCACCTGGGTCATCATCAAGAATCCGACGAACACCAGGGCCGTTGATGCCGCCTCCGCTGGAACCAGCGTAACTAGTGGCGCAAGGAAGATCGAGATCAAGAAGAACGCGCCGGTGAAGACAGAGGCCAGACCTGTCCTGGCGCCCTCGCCCACCCCCGCCGAAGACTCGACGTAAGCCGTGTTCGAGGAAACCCCGCCCAGACCGCCAGCAATCGCTCCTAGGGAATCGATAACCAGGATGGCGCGCGAACGGTGAGGGATTCCCTCCTCGTCCAGCAGGTTGCCTTCGGATCCAACGGCAACCATGGTGCCCATTGTGTCGAAGAAGTCAGCAAGCATCAGGGAGAAGATGAGAAGCAGAACCGGGAGCCAGCCAAGTTTGGTGAACGCCCCGAAGAAATCAATGTAGCCCAACGTGGTGAACGAAGGCGCGGCGAATGCGGAACCTTCAAGCTGGGGAACAGATGACTGCCATCCGCCAGGAATCTCGTCAGAGACAACCGGTACGTGCGCAATCGCCTGAACGATGAACGCGGAGATCGTCGCAACAAGGATGCCGATGAGGATGGCGCCCTTAACATTGCGCGAATACAACACGATGATCGTCACCAAGCCGATGACGAATATCAGTGCCGGCCAACCGGCTAGGGATCCGTCGATGCCAAGTTGCACCGGGGTGCCACCTGGGCGAACGATGCCGGCATTGATCAGGCCCACAAAGGCGATGAACATGCCGATGCCGACGGAGATAGCGGAACGCAGTTGACGTGGAACCGCACGGAACACTGCTTCTCTGAATCCGGTGAGAACCAGAATCAGGATCAGTATGCCCTCCCAGAAGACAATTCCCATCGCTTCTGCGTAAGTCAGGCCAAGCCCAAGACCCAGGCTGAATGCGACAAGGGCGTTGAGGCCCATACCCGCAGCCATGGCCATAGGGAAGTTCGCAAAGATGCCCATGAGGATGGAAAGGACGCCCGCGACCAATGCCGTGCCAGCGGCAATGGAGTTCATCGTGATGTCGGTCCCCTCGGCATTTGCAATCAAAATGACGGGGTTAAGGATGAGGATGTAAGCCATCGTGATGAACGTGACAAGTCCACCGCGGAGTTCTTGGCCTACTGAAGAGCCTCGCTTGGTCAGTTTAAAGAACTTATCGAGGCCGCTAGGTTGATTGGATGAGGTTGATAGCTGTGAATCATTCTTTATTGTGCTCACTGGGATCAGTGTGGTCGGTAGTCAAAACTCCCGTGTTCTGATCCCGGCTTGCGGTCATAGGATTTTTGTCTGGTAAAATTGTTTCCCAAATAACCAAGCTATTGCGACACCCAATAACCCCGAAAAACGGGGTTATTAGCTCTCTTCCTCAAGAATAACTTCGGAATCATTGAACCGCGACGGGATGATTGGCCACTGAGGGCGCCGTTTCGGCTGGTCCGTCTCCGAATGCGCTCCGCAGGTGTGGTCGAAACTCACAACCGCACCATCATCAGGCGACCACCCGTTCGCACAGACACCAAAAAGCGTCCCCAACGAACCTGTGATTTTTACCAAAAAACCGCAGTTGGAGCACATTGCGTTTGTCTTGGTGCCCGGCACGGGGCCCTGGTCGGAGTTGTACCACCTCTCCGCAGCCTCATCGACCCCCTCTTGAGACAACACGCGAGGACGGCCATGCCCCATCTCATCGACGGGCCGCCGATCTGCGCTTTCTTCATCTCCTGTCTGTTCAAACCCTGCCTGTAAACGAGGATCATTGGCTTCGAAAGGAAGCACGTCGGAGCGTGACAAATCGTCCGGAGTTAGCCGATCTCGCCACGGGACCCACTCAGGCGCTAGCAGGGCATCGGGTCCCGGAGTGAGGCTAACTTCACAGACCGTAACTTTCTTCGACCGCAGAGCCCTAGCCACGGAGACGTCCCAGGTCCAGCCCGGATATCCCTCGTGCAAAGACGCGAAGCGGTGCAGTGCAACGCGCTCCCCAACCATGGTCGCCCCGAGGTGTTCTCCAACGGTTCCTTGCTGCGCGGTTTCTTTGGCTGCTTCTTCAGCCAGATCCTGAGCTTCAAGCACCGCAGCATCGCGCCGCAACACTCTCGGTTTCCGCGGTTCTAGATGCTCCTCTTCGGACCCTTCGGGGTCAGCTAGCTTCGCGGGCACCTCAGCGCTGGTCGGTTGTTTCCTACTGTCAGAACTTTCAGGCACCAAAATCCTCCGCTACCGCACGCAGTACCTTTGCGATCTGGTGCGAGCTCTCCGGGTAACGTCCCCTGCGCAATGAGTCAGAAGAGTCGTCAAGCAATCTTATGAGGTCCTCGACTACCGGGACCATGTCTTGTGGCTTGCGTCGTTGTGCGCGGACAACCGACGGTGGCTGCTCCAAAACTTCTACCGAAATTGCCTGCGGGCCTCGCCGCCCTTCTGCAACCCCGTACTCAACACGAGTACCAGGACGAGGGGCGGGATGGTCTTCAGGCAACACTGAAACGTGAAGGTACACGCGGGCGCCATCGTCGCCCGTTATGAATCCGAACCCGCGTTCAGGATCAAAAAACTTAATTCTGCCGGTGGGCACTTGCTACACCTCCCAAGTTGGATAAATACGCGGATGTTCCTGAAGTAGAAGAACACCCGTAAGTCTCATGGTTTGCCCCTGTCGGAGGTCGCTCTACGGACCAATCCCCGCTGGGCACCACAGAACCAATACTAGAGCCAGATAGCCGATAGCTGAACCGTAGGGCCTAGCAGCCGGTGAACCGGATCCCTATTATGGTTGGAATGTGCCTGCTTTTCCTGTTTGCGGCAACCGTGCAGCAGATACCGGAGAGTCCCTAGCCGAAGTGGGCAGTTAGGGCCCAACCTCATGAATAAGATTCCGCTACAACGAAGATGGATCCTCCCCGTCCTGGCTCCGTTTGCGATTGTGCTCGCGCTGCTAACTATGATGCTGTTCGCTCCCGGAGCAAAGGCTGCGGAACCTCCACGGATCAGTTCTTTTGTCACGGACGACAGTGGGTTCCTGAGCGAATCTCAAACGAACCAGGTGTCTACTGCTGCGGCTGCGACCTCACGCAACGGGTTGAATGTCTACTACGTTCTGGCCCCCGATTTTTCCGGCTATGACCCTTTGGATTGGTGCTTGGCCGCGGCTGGACAATCCTCTCTGGCTAACAACGCAGTCGTTTTCGTTTTGGCGTACGAGGAACGCGATTCAACGTGGTGCACTTCGCTACCAGAGGACAGCACGATCATCTCCGATGACCAGGTGGACTCCGCTTTTGATGGAGCCCTGAGCATTGTGTCGACGTCGAATCCTTTGTCGCCGCAGGTTGCGGCCGACGCGGGCGAGTACTTCGCGGAACAACTGGGGGCTGCCGCGTCGACCGGTGCGGCGGGGACTGCAGTCGGTTCGACAGGATCTAACGCAGCGACGGGAGATTCCTCGACCCTCCCCTACTTCCTTCTGCTAATCGTCCTGATCGGCATCGGCCTGGTCCTTTGGTTGATAGTTCGCTCAAGCAAAAACAAGACATCGGGGGGCACCGGAACAGCACAACCCGCAATGAAGCCTGAAGAGCTGGTAGGCCAAGCCCAACAGCAGCTCCTCTATTCAGATGAGGCTCTTCGCAATGCGGAAGACGATTTACAGTTCGCGCGAGCCCAGTTTGGCAATCTTCGCACCGATAACTTTGCCAACGCGGTCAAAGTTGCACGTTCTGGCTTGACGGACGCTTTTGAACTGATGCCGAAGATGACAGATGCCTCGAACAAACAACAAAAAGCGCAGTACGCCACCCAGATTCTTTCGATCATTCAAGCTGTGATGCCGCCCGTCAAAGAGACGCAGGACCAGTTGAAAGAAGCTCGCCAGCGTGAGGTGAGCGCGGAAGAACAACTCCGGAACATGACCGAACGAGTCAAGGAAGCCCGCGACTCCTTAGTCCCGGAGCGCCAGCGCTTGCAAGACCTCTCTCTCAGGTTCACCCCTGTGCAACTTGAGTCGCTGTTGCAAAAGCCGCAACAAGCGGAGGCGTTTTTGGACGCCGCCCAACGATACCTTGACCAGGCACGGCTGGAGCTCAACACGAACCGGGCGAAGACCGTAGAAGACATCGACTCGGCCGCCTCCCAGTTGGCGCTGGCACTTGGCGCGATTGACTCGATCCGCAATGCCGAACAGTCAATCGGGGAATCGGACCGAGTACTCAACAGCGCCATCGCTTCGATTTCGGCGGACCTGAACGACGTGGAACGCCTGGCACCCAGAAGTCTGAGCTTCCAACCTCTGGTCACTGAAGCGCAGGCCGCTATCGCAGACGGCCAGCAGGCCCGGCGTGGAAACGGAGACCCTCTCGCAGCGCTGGGCAGATTACGAAGTGCCGAGGACGCACTGGACGAAGCCTTGCAACCTCTTCGCTCCGCAAGCGACCAGCAGGTACGAATGCAGGCTCAGGCTCGTGAGCGGCTGGCAGCAGCTGAGGCAATCGTCAGCCAGGCACAGTCTCAGGTTCAGCAGGGCCGATACCGCGCGGAACTGAGCGTGAGGACCGCGGTTTCGAACGCCAACTCGCAACTTACCCGAGCGCGCCAAACCGTTCAGTCCGACCCCGAAGCTTCCATCAACGCGTCGACTGCCGCAGAGGCTCAAGCCCGCTCGGCTCTCAACCAGTTACGTACCGCCCGGCCGCAGACAACCCAACGCGGCGGGGGCAGCAACTCCATGCTTTGGGGCATGATCCTGGGGTCAGCACTCAGCGGAGGTGGCAGGCCCCCGAGAGGTTATGGTGCCCCACCACGGAGGGGACATGGTGGGCAGCCCTTCGGGTCGCCACGCCGAAGTGGCTTTGGAGGCGGGAGCAGTTTCGGCGGGGGTAGCTCCTTCCGGGGTAGCAGTGGAAAGTCTGGGGGCAGCTTCAGAGGCGGGAGCAGTGGAGGCGGCTTCCGCGGAGGGGGCGGCCGCTCAGGCAAGTTCTAGCAGTAACTCAGGCAAGTTCTAGCAGTAGAGTGTAAAAGGGACCTGAACCCTACATGGGGGAAGAAAGAGTTAGGAATATAGATGGCTCAGAAACAAACGGTATTTGGTCGAGTTTCCCAGCTGCTGCGGGCAAACGTAAACGCCCTCATTGACAAGGCGGAAGACCCCGGGAAGATGATTGACCAGCTCATCCGTGATTACACGAATGAGATCGCGGAAGCAGAGAAGGCGATCGCCCAAACTATTGGCAACCTACGTCTGGCGGAAAAGGACTACCAGGGCGACCTGGATGCCGCCAAGGAATGGGGCGCCAAGGCCCTCGCCGCATCTAACAAGGCTGATGAGATGCGGGCAGCTGGTGACGACACTGAGGCGACCCGTTGGGACGACTTGGCAAAAGTTGCCCTTGGCAAGCAAATTGCTTTTGAAAAGGACGCCAAAGAGGTTGAGCCGATGATCGCGGCTCAAAACCAAACTGTCGAGCAGCTCAAGGGCGGTCTGGCAGAGATGAAGTCGCGGTTGGAGGAACTCAAGCGTCGCCGTGACCAACTGGTGGCCCGCCAAAAAACCGCAGAAGCGCAATCTAAGGTCACAGAGGCCGTCGGCAACATCAACATTATGGACCCAACCTCTGAACTGGCCCGCTTTGAGGAAAAGGTTCGCCGCTCCGAAGCTCAGGTTTTAGGTCAAGCTGAACTTGCATCTAACTCAATCGAATCCCAGTTCGCAGAATTGGAAACGGATGCTTCGACAAGCGAAGTGGAGGCTCGCCTGGCAGAGTTGAAGCGACAAGCAAACCAATAGCAAAAAACCGCACCCGACTCATGCTGTGAGCGGGAAGGACCCTTAGGCGGAGGCGCCGCACTATTCGAAACCCGGGAGGGCGGCGTCCCTCGCCACTGTTAGGAAACCACGTGTCTACCAGAAACACCTATCTTCTCGTTGACGGGGAAAACATCGATGCGACGCTAGGCATGTCGGTCCTTGATCGGCGCCCAGCACCAGAAGAAAGGCCCCGCTGGCACCGGGTCTTGGATGCGGCCCGCAGGACATGGGGGCAAACCACCCAAGCGCTGTTCTTCCTAAACGGGTCCTCCGGAAATCTTCCCATGCCGTTCGTCCAGGCCCTCATCGCCATGGATTACATCCCGGTGCCCCTGTCCGGCGCACCCGATGTGAAAGTTGTTGACGTCGGAATCCAAAGGACGCTCCAGGCCATCGCGGAGCATGAAGGCGGCTCCGTGCTCCTGGCGTCACACGACGGCGACTTCGTCCCGGAAGTCCGCCATCTGCTAGAGACCGGCCACACTGTCGGGGTCGTCTGCTTCAAAGAGTTCCTATCCGCTCATTTGCAGGAACTGGTTGAACTGGGCCTTGAGGTCTATGACCTGGAGTCTGATTTTGATGCTTTCCAGGTGCGGCTACCGCGTCTGCGCATCGTCGATATCGACGAATACGACCCCTACGATTTCATCGTTGTCTGATTTCAGTACCGTATAGCCAGCAACGTTTCGTCAGATTCCGACAAACCTGCTCCTAGTGTCGCTCGGAGCAGGTTTGTTGGGGTTTGTGGACGAGGTCAGATGACGTCCTCGTCCACCCAGTCCAAGGACCGGCTTACGGCTTTCTTCCAGAGCCGGAAGGTTCGGGCAACCTCGGCCTTATCCATTTGCGGAACCCACCGGGTGCCCTCGCGCCAATTCTTCACGACGTCTTCTTCTCCCTGCCAGTACCCCACCGCAATGCCGGCGGCGTAGGCAGCCCCAAGAGCAGTAGTCTCAGCCACCTTCGGCGCCACCACATCTACTCCCAGGATGTCCGCCTGGAACTGCATCAGCAGGTTGTCATGGATCATGCCCCCGTCGACCCTGAGTTCCGTCAGGTCGGTTCCCGCGTCTGCGTCCATTGCATCAATCAGTTCTTTCACTTGGAAAGCGGTTGATTCTTCCACGGCCCGAGCCAGATGTTCACGAGTGTTGAACCTGGTCAAACCCACGATGACACCGCGGGCGTCGTCTCTCCAATAGGGTGCAAACAGCCCGGAAAACGCGGGGACAATGTAAACGCCCCCATTGTCAGGGACCCGCGAAGCCAGTTCCTCGATCTCCGGGGCAGAAGAGATCATCGCTAAGTTGTCACGCATCCACTGAACCAGCGAACCTGCAACGGCGACAGACCCTTCCAGCGCATACACAGCCTTCTGCTCGCCGATCTTGTAGCAAACAGTGGTTAGTAGACCGTTGTTGGAGAACACGGGTTCTTCCCCCGTGTTCATGAGGGCAAAGCAGCCAGTCCCGTACGTGTTTTTTGCCATTGCCGGGTCGAAACAGGCCTGCCCGAAGGTTGCTGCCTGTTGGTCTCCTAAGATGCCTGCGATCGGAACACCTGCCAGCAGCCCCTGAGTGCGGCCCACCCCGTATATCTCAGAAGATGACTTTATGACGGGAAGCATTGACATTGGAATCCCGAAATCTTCACAGGTGCGGGTGTCCCATTCCAGCGTTCGAATGTCCATGAGCATGGTCCGTGAAGCATTGGTGACGTCCGTGACGTGGACTCCCCCATCGACGCCGCCGGTCAGGTTCCAAAGCACCCAGGTGTCGGTGGTACCAAACAGGAGGTCGCCCGCTTCCGCCTTCTCCCGCGCTCCCTCAACGTTGTCGAGGATCCACACGACCTTCGGTCCAGCGAAATAAGTGGCGAGGGGCAGCCCGCATATGTCCCTGTACTTTTCCACTCCTTCGTCGCCACCCAGCTCGCGAATAATCTTTGACGTTCTGGTGTCCTGCCAAACGATTGCGTTGTATACCGGCTCCCCCGTGTGCTTGTCCCACACAACTGCGGTCTCACGCTGATTCGTAATGCCGATGGCTGCAATCTGATCACGGTTCACTTCGGCATCCGCCAAGGCCTCCGCAACGACGAAGCGGACTGATTCCCAGATCTCCTTCGGATCGTGCTCCACCCAACCTGGGTGGGGGAAGATCTGCTGAAACTCCAACTGCCCCTTGCCGACAATTTCGCCGGCGTGATTGAAGACAATGGCGCGGGACGAGGTTGTCCCCTGGTCAATCGCTAGAACGAACTTCCCTTTGTCCATGGTTTCCCCTGTCCCTTAGACTCTTCACCCTGTTGCGTGAACACTGAGTTACGCAACACTAGACTCATTGTCTCAGCACACAGGTTTCAAGGCATGCGTTTGTCGTTAGGCCCCCAACGAGGCCAGGTCAAATACCCCCAGACCGAACAGGTAGAACACTAGGACAGCTACCGTCGCCCCAACGATGGGGCCAAGCAGAGGGACCCATGCGTAGTTCCAATCCGAACTTCCCTTTCCGGGGATCGGGAGCACGGTATGCGCCAGTCGAGCACCCAGGTCGCGTGCAGGGTTGAACGCGTATCCGGTAGGGCCGCCCAAGGACACGCCAGTCCCCAAGAAAACCAGAGAGACAGCGAGTGGTCCGGCAACAGTCGGCGTGCCGCCTGCAACCAGGATGAACAGAACCAGAACGGCTGTGATGATGCCTTCGGTCATGAAGTTCCAAAGGTTAGACCTGACCTCGGGACCCGTGGCAAATACGCCGAGTTTCGTTGCGGGGCTCGCTTCCTCATCGAACTGTTTCTTGAACGCAAGCCAAACCAGTACCGCTCCGACGAAGGCTCCTAACAGTTGCGCAAACCAATACAAGAGCATGAACCCAAAAGTGACGGGGATAGCCGCAGCGCTCCCGGCTTCAGCCCCGTTCATGGTGGTGTCGTGATCAAACCAGTAGGCGACAACCTTCGACCAGGTAATGGCAGGGTTCAGGTGACCGCCGGTTTTCCACGCCACGTAGATGCCCGCGAAGACCGCCACCGCCCAACCGACGGAAATCATCAGCCAACCGCCGCCTCGTCCTTTTGATTTGGGCAGAAGAGCTGTTGCAACAACACCGCCACCCAGTAGTAGCAGCACCACGGTGCCCATGAACTCCGAGGCGAAGATTTCCCAGATATTCCACATGTGTTCTGTCTCCTATCTACCTCATTTAATCTAGGGCTCTGACCTACCCAGACCGCCATCGGCACGCGGAGCTCGGTTCGTTCTCAGCGGAATAGAGGACAAGGCCAACGAATCGTCCGGTCACCGAGGCTTCCAAGAGGGGCCAGCCTCGCTAAGCTGGCACTTAGTTGCGTGCCTCCCTTGCTGGAGGCCGAGGAAGGAGAAACCAGTGCGGGTAGCCCTGTTTTCCACCTGTCTAAACGATGCGATGTTCCCACAAGCACCCCAGGCCACCGTCAGGCTCCTGGAACGGTTGGGGCACGAAGTTGATTTCCCCAAGGGTCAGGCTTGCTGCGGACAAATGCACATCAACTCGGGCTATTTCGAAGATGCTCTCCCGCTGATCCAGAATCACGTGGAAACATTTGAGCCGATCTTGGATGACCATTGGGATGCGATTGTCGTCCCCTCGGGATCCTGCACCGGGTCAATCAAACACCAACAAGCGATGGTCGCAAAGCATGCGGGCGAACACCGTCTTGCGCACCTGGCGAAACTCATCGCTGAGAAGACGTATGACCTACCCGTGTTCCTCACCGACGTCCTCGGACTTGAGAACGTGGGAGCATATTTCCCTCACAAAGTTACCTACCACCCAACCTGCCACTCGATGCGTGTTACCAGGGTTGGGGACAGGCCGCTACGCCTGTTGGAAAACGTTGACGGACTGGACCTGGTGCCATTGCCGGATGCGGAAACATGTTGCGGCTTTGGAGGGACGTTTTCCCTCAAGAACCCGGAAATGTCCGCGGCGATGGTGGAAGAGAAAGCTCTCAACATCCAATCAACGCGCGCTGACTACGTGGTGGCGGGCGACTATTCATGCCTGATGAACATCGGCGGGGCGCTGGCGCGAAACAACGCCGGTGTGCAGGCCATTCACATCGCTGAGATCCTCGCGGGGACGCGGGAGCAGCCGTGGACAACCCCCTCCTACGCGTCAAAGGTAGGTTCCTAAATGAACTCGCTCGCAAAGGCCCTCAACGGCCGGGAAAACCACTCCCAGACGCCATCTCCCCACAGTTCTCACCACCCTGTTTCAAAAGTGGAGGAGCGCCCCTCCCCGGTGCTAGAAGCAGACCACGCCCCCTCCCCTCTTTCCTGGGGGGCCACGTTCCGCCAAGCTGCCCAAGTCATGCTTGACGACGATCGCACGCAGGTGAACTTGAAACGCGCTACGCGCACTATTCGGAACAAGCGACAGACGCGGGTCGAGGAAACACCGGACTGGGAGGAACTACGCGACGCCGGGCATGCGATCAAGCAGTACACGCTGAATCACCTTCCCCAGCTGCTCATCCAACTGGAAAAGAACGTGCAAGCACTGGGTGGCACGGTCCACTGGGCCCGCGATGCGGAGGAAGCCAACCAGATAATCCACCGCATCATCGCGGCGAAACAGGTCCGCGAAGTCGTGAAGGTCAAATCCATGGCGACCCAGGAAATCGGGCTGAACGAATATCTGGAAGAACGCGGGATCAAGCCGATTGAGACGGACTTAGCCGAACTTATAGTTCAGCTTGGGGATGACAAGCCCAGCCACATCGTGGTGCCTGCCATTCACAAGGGCCGCGCAGAGATCCGCGGAATCTTCGCTGAGCAGATGGAGGGCGCCCCAGAAGACCTGTCGGATGCCCCAGAGGATTTGGCTGAGGCTTCCCGCAAGTACCTTCGAGCCAAGTTCTTGGAAGCCAAAGTGGCGATTTCGGGTGCCAATTTCATGGTCGCTGACTCGGGCGCTATTTCTGTGGTGGAGTCCGAGGGCAATGGCCGGATGTGTCTCACCCTCCCAGAAACCCTCATTTCCTTGGTGGGAATCGAAAAGGTAATTCCCACATTCAAAGACGCCGAAGTTTTCATGCAACTCCTTCCCCGCTCCGCCACCGGTGAACGCATGAACCCATACACCTCCTGGTGGTCGGGCGTGACACCCGGTGATGGCCCGCAAGAGTTTCACCTGGTCCTTCTGGACAATGGACGCTCCAATGTCCTGGCAGATCCCGTTGGACGTGACGCTCTCATGTGCATCCGATGCGGCGCCTGCATGAACGTGTGCCCCATTTACGAAATCGTCGGCGGCCACGCATATCAGTCGATTTATCCAGGCCCCATCGGCGCGATTCTCACCCCGCAACTCATGAATGCGTTCGAGGAGGGGGATCCCTCAGCGGAACTTCCCTTCGCATCCACTCTTTGCGGCGCCTGCTTCGACGTGTGCCCTGTCAAGATCGATATCCCCTCTATCCTGGTGGATCTGCGACGACAAAAAGTGGAAGCAGAACGCTCACGAGGCGAAGGCAAAGCCTGGGGCGCCGCGATGGCTGCGAGCTCCAAGGTCCTTAGCTCTGGAATACGGATGGCGGCTGCTGAGTCCCTCCTGCCGGTTGGCCGCGCCCTTGGTGGCAAGAAGCATCAGATCACGGCGCTGCCGTGGCCGGTGTCGTCTTGGACCGAATACCGCGATGTGCCGGCACCCCCAGAGGAACCGTTCCGCAAATGGATGAAGGAACACAAACGGGGGCAACGGCCATGACAACACAACACGAATCCGTCGATGCCACCGGATCGGTGGTTTGGGATAAGTCGTCAGGAGCATCCGCTCGCGATGAAATTTTGGCGCGGCTGGCGCTGGCCGAGGAGTCCTCGGGCCACACCACAAAAGAAGACGACGCCATATTGAAGTCACTTCACGATGCCCTCGTCCGCGACTACGCTAGACGTCCTCTCTTGCCCATGAACCCGGCGGTACTGATTCGCCAAATGAAAGAGTCACTGGAGGATTACGGGGCGGAAGTTCTCACCTGCGATTCAGCAAACGACCTGCCCTTGAAAATCGTTGAAGCCCTGGGCGACCTGTCAACCGTCGTGATCCCTGCAGATGCACCACTTAGCTGGATCCGTGAACTCATGAAGAGACACCTGGTGTACCTGGACTCTCCTTCCGAGCCGCTCAGTAGCGAAGTGCTGGACGGTGTTGAAGCAACAGTCACGACCAGTCGCCTGGGCATCGCACCAACGGGCACCATCGTTCTGGATGGAACAGCTGGGCAAGGGCGACGCATGATTTCGCTGCTGCCAGACACGCACGTTGTTGTGCTCTACACGGACACGGTTTGCGCGACCGTTCCGCAGGCGTTCGACGTTCTGGCGGAACACCCAAACAGACCGATGACATGGATCTCCGGGCCCTCCGCGACGTCCGACATCGAGCTGTCCCGCGTCGACGGCGTACACGGCCCTCGCAATCTGAAAGTCATTCTGACAAGAAGAACGAAAAAGTAGCCCCTACCCGCTGAAAGCGCCCAAGACACAATGAGCCAAGTTCAGACCGGACTGTTTCGGTTACCAGACGGCATGCGCCGACCTCGCGCGCAGGTCATCATCCTGACGGGACCGTCCGGGTCGGGGAAAACATCGCTTAGTTCCCGGGTGGGGTTGCCCTCTATCTCCTTGGACCACTTCTACCGCGACGAAGATGAGCCGAACATGCCCACGCTCACCGGCGACGTGATCGACTGGGATGATCCTCGCTCCTGGAACGCCCAGGAAGCGTTTGATGCCCTTTCACAGTTGTGTCTGGAGGGGAGAACGGAGATCCCGATCTATGACATCCCCTCAAACCGGAGAACTGGGACCCGCACCCTGGAACTTGGAGACCACGAACTTTTCATTGCGGAAGGCATTTTCGCTTCCGAACTGGTGGCGCCGCTACTTGAGGAGGGCTTGCTGGCAGACGCCTTGTGCATCGATCGGTCCCCGGTTCGAAACGCATGGTTCAGACTGCTGCGCGACCTCGCAGAATCGCGTAAGTCGGTACCGGTGCTGCTTTATCGTGGGGCCCGTCTGGCGCGCGAGGAACCCAAGAAAATCAAGCACTGGGTCCAGCAGGGCTGCCGCGCCGTCGGGTCTTTGTCGGACGCCGAAGCGTCCATCAACCTGATGCTTCACCGCGCCCAGCTCGTCTCTGGCGCTCTTGCCGGCACGGCTAAAGCAGAGGATGTAGGCGAGGAGACTGCCCTTGCAGAGGTTCTGGAAGGTCCGAACGTCCCAGAAGTCCCAGAAGTCCCAGAAGTTCAGGCCCCTCCAGATGCCAATCAAACAGACGAGCCGAGCCGAGGGACGGCCTGAGCTAGTTCGTCTTCTTCACCAACGGGAACAGAATTGTCTCCCGGATCCCTTCGCCGGTGAGGGCCATTAGCAGTCGGTCAACACCCATCCCCATGCCCCCCGCGGGCGGCATTCCGAAGTCAATTGCTTCCAGGAAGTCCTGGTCCAGCTCCATTGCTTCCGGGTCGCCCTTGGCTGCGTCCAACGCCTGCTGCTCAAAACGCTCACGTTGAATCACCGGGTCGGTGAGTTCGGAATATGCCGTCCCCAACTCAAACCCGCGAATGTATAGGTCCCACTTCTCCGTTATGCCCGGCTTGCTGCGGTGCTGGCGTGTAAGAGGCGACGACTCCGCGGGGAAATCCCGCACAAACGTGGGTTCGTAGAGGTGGTTGCCCACTGCTTCCTCGAACAGAACTTCGGCGATCTTTCCTCGGTTGTAATGGGAAGGGATTTCTTCCCCCATGCCCTCGGCAATCTCCACCAGTTCCTCCCGGCTGGTCTCCGCGGTAATCGTGCGGCCCAGCGCTTCCGACAAAGACTCATAGAGGCTGATCGATTTCCAAGGGCCCGACAGGTCGTATTCGGTGCCATCAGTGAGGGTCACTACTTCACTTCCGAAGGCGTCCCGAGCAGCGCGTTGTATCAGTTCACGGGTCAGGTCGGCCATTGTGTCGTAGGTTCCGTATGCCTCGTAAACTTCGAGCATTGAGAACTCGGGATTGTGCGAGGAATCCGCGCCTTCGTTACGGAAGTTCCTGTTCAATTCGAAGACCTTGTCAATGCCGCCAACCAGTGCGCGCTTGAGGTACAGCTCGGGAGCGATCCTCAAATAGAGGTCGGTGTCATACGCGTTGATATGGGTTACGAACGGTCGGGCCGCCGCCCCACCAGCGATGGTCTGGAGCATCGGGGTTTCAACTTCGATAAATCCCCGCTCATGGAGGAAGTCCCGCATTGACCGCACCACTGCGGCACGCTTGCGCACCATGTCGCGGGCTGCGGGACGCATGATCAGGTCGAGGTAGCGGCGACGCACCCGGTTGTCTTCGGAGAGTTCAACCGCCTCCCCCTCCTCGGTCTCAAATACTTTAGGAAGAGGGCGAAGGGCTTTTGCTGCAAGCAGCCATGCTGGCACGTCCTCACTGGGAGCGGCCATGACAGAGAGTTCGCCTCGCCGAGAAGAGATGACTTGCCCGTGAGCGAACAGAATATCGCCCAGGTCGACATCAGCCTTGTAAGCCGCCAGGGACTCCATCCCGACCTCACGCGCTGACAGCATCACCTGGAGGGTGTTGCCCTCGCCATCCTGCAGCGTCGCAAAGCAGAGTTTCCCTGTGTTGCGGGAGAAGATGACACGCCCGGCGATCCCGACGATGTCGCCGGTTTCCTCGCCCGCCTCCAAATGCGAGTATTTCTCCCTGATCTCCTTGATTGTCGAGGTGATCGGCACCTCCACCGGATACGGCTGCACCCCCTGGGAGATCAGGCGCTCGCGCTTTTCTGCGCGGATCCGGTACTGCTCAGGGAGCTGGGAATTGGATTCTGGCTGGGATTCAGTCACGTTCTGCTCTTTCGTCACGCCCGCAATCCTAGTGCACAGGCGAAGATCGCTGGGACCCGAGGTAATCAGGCGCTAGTGTCCCAGGCTGTTGCCCAGATCAATAATCTTGTTGTCGCTGTCAACGTGTACCACTTTGGGTTTGCGTTCCTGCGCAACACTTTCGGGCATGTGCGCGTAAGCCATGACGATGACAAGGTCACCTTGGCTCACCAAGTGCGCCGCAGCACCGTTGAGCTGGACCGTGCCGGAGCCCGCGGGAGCTTCGATGACATATGTGGTCAGGCGAGCACCATTAGTCACATCCACAACATCCACTTGTTGACCAACATAGATGTCAGCCGCCTCAAGTAGGTCGGTATCGATGGACACCGACCCGATGTAGTCGATATCGGCCCCGGTCACGGTGGCACGGTGAATCTTTCCGCACACCATGGTCCGGTAGACCGGGTTGTCACTCACTGGTTCGTACCTTCACCTTCATATTGTCGATCAGCCTGGTGGATCCGACTTTCGCTGCGACCAAGAGATACGCAGCCCGTTCGGACGGAGCCGTCTTGCCAGATGTCTGCTTCTCCAAGTATGCGTCAGGCACCCATACCGTTCCAAGGGGTAAACGCTCTGCCGCGAGTGATGTTTGACCCCCGGAAAGAATCTTCGCAGCCTCCGGTGTCGGCGCCCACAGTGCCAACAGTTCGAAGGAATCCTGATCCGCAAGTGCCACATATTCCGCCTCTACCTGGGGCATCGCTGCGAATACGGCCGCTGTCGCTGCGACCACCTCGGGCGCCTGAATCCCGCGCTCCGCCAAGTCAGACCCCATCTTCAACGCTTTGGAAAGGGTTTTGGCTGCCACGCGCTGGGATGCGTCCAGGTAAGCGTTGCGGCTGGACATGGCCACTCCGTCTTCCTCCCGGACGATTGGGGCTTCTACGAGGGCGATCTGCTGGTCCAGGTCTTCAACCATCTGGCGAATATTGACGAACTGTTGAGCATCTTTTTGTCCGAAAATGGCAGTCGTTGGGCGCACCAAGTCCATCACTTTTCCCACAACCTGTAGCACTCCTGCAAAGTGTCCGGGTCGCAGGGCCCCTTCCAACACTGCTGCCGCAGGGCCCGGCTGAATGCGGACGCGGGGTGGAATCGGGTACACCTCGTCCGCCGACGGCGCGTAAACCCAGTTCGCCCCAACTTCGGCAAGGCGTTGCATGTCCGCTTCCAGATCGCGGGGGTACCTGTCAAAGTCCTCACCCTCCCCAAACTGCTCGGGGTTAACGAAGATTGTCACCAAGACGGCGTCGTGATCTTCTTTCAGCCTTCGCACTAGGGAAAGGTGCCCTTCGTGAAGCGCACCCATCGTCATGACCAGGCCTATTTTCTGCGCCCCACCTTCCCGAGCAACCTTCAACGTGTCCGCTACTTGCGCTTTTGTGCGTAACAATTCGGGGTCCGAGGTGGTCCGAGGATCTCTCCCCAACTCCCGCAAAGTGGCGCGTGTCAGGTCGCGGTATGTGCGCTCCACATTCTTCAGCGCAGGTACCTGCCCTAGCGCTTCCAAGTGGAGATCAACCGTGCCGGTGTCGCCGCGCTGTACGGGCCCGGTCAACCCGCGGATGCCTTCTCTTAGGGCGCGATCGACTGTGGCTTTGACAAGTGGCCCCAAGACCTCCTCAGTGTCTTCAACACCCGCCTCCTGTAGCGCACGGGCAGCCTGGGACACCACAGTGAGCACATGGTTAGAGCCATGGGCGAGGGCGGCATGGTAGAGGGGCCGGTCCTCCTCGTACACCAAGAACGGCACGCCACCAATGGAGCTGATCAGACTGGCCGCAAGCGGCTGCGCCACCGGGCTGCACGTGTAGCCGAAGGGGAGTCCTTCCATTGCCTTGACATCCAAAGAAGTCCCGCTGAAAGTCAATGCGGGGTGGAGCGCGATGGGGAGCGCCCCAACTGCGGTGGCGTCTTCCAGAACATCAATCCCTTGGGCGCCGCTCACGTGGATGACAATCTGGCCGGCGCGTATTCCTCCAGCATCCACTAGACGTTTCGTTAGAGACCGAATTTGCCCGTCGGGGACGGCGAGGAAAAGAATGTCGGAGCTCTTCGCAAGTTCCACGTCATCCACCACCGGGACACCGGGCAGCATCGAATCCGCCCGTTCGCGAGACTCTTTTGATCTGGCCGCTACCCCCACCAAGGAATGTCCGGCGGCACGTAACGCATTGGCAAGAGCAGGCCCGACCCGCCCCATTCCGATTACGCCTACGGTTGGTGTTCCTCTGTTCACTGCGGCTTCCACCTATCGTTGTCCAAGTTGTGCTGCGCCGACTCAATTGTCACCGATGCCGGTTGTGCGTGGCTTCTGTCCCCGTTCTCACCACCTGTGGTGGCACCGATAGACACCGTAGCTCCTGTCGCCAAGCCCCGTTCAACTCGGGCCAACCATTTCTCTGGCGGCTCCGCTGATCTACGAATACTGCTCAGGTTCGCGAGGTGAGCGGTGACGTTCGCAGCATCGGAAAGCGAGAGGTGCTGGATAAGCATTTGGAACGACCCGGGTACCATCGCCAACAAAACTGACTCCACCCGAGCCAGTCGATCGAGCGGCCCCTGATCAACAACCAGCGATTGGATGCGCTCATATGCGATGAACTTACCGAAACGAGTGATACGTCCCCCTCTGATCACTGCCGCCGTCTCCGTTAGACGAATCGCGGCCCTGCGGTAAACCAGCGGATCAAAAACCCATGCGCGCCGGGGAACGCCAACCCACTGGGGCTGGGCGCGTCGCCCATGGAGAGCTTCAGTAAATATCTCTGCGGGATCTTCGAGATCCGGAAGAACCAGCCACAGCGCCAAGAGCGCTTGGTGTTGGTCCCCCACAGGGAGCAGAACATTGTTCACCCGTGTTGAGCCTTGCTCACCGGAAACCTTCGCGGCCTGTGTGATACTCACCCGGTACCACCCAGCGATCCGCCACAAGAAGGGTTGAGAGATTTCCACACCGTGGATTCTGCGAGGAGGGATTGTCTCCGCGACCGACTCAACCAGTCCGCGCCGGATACGGATGCCATCAAGCGACACTGCTGCACGAAAGTTGAAGTCTCCCGCAAACCTGCCCCAGCCAAGTGTGACAAGAACAAGCACCACCGGCACCACACCGGCAAGCAGCCCCCAAAAGGCATCAGACTCACCGAGTGACAAAACCACGCCCGTTGAAATGATGATCGCTACGATCATGAGGACGCCGACAACGAACGTCCCCGACATCAGCGTTGACGCAATCAGCCGACCAACACTGACGGCATAAAGCTGCGTTTCTGGAGCCTCCTGCATTTCCGCCCGAACTTGTGGTGGAGGCTGTTGCCCGAAGACGCGCCCCGTTTCCGCGCTACGAAGCGAGGATTGTTCGGGAGGGGTGGAGGTGACGCTGTCCTCGTGCGATTCTCGAATCCCCGCGGCTCCAGCCAGTACCTCATTGCGGAGTTGCGCCAACTGGACTGTTGGCAGGAAGCCGATGGACAGATTCGACCCCGTCCCGCCTGCCGCCTCAACCGTTAGCTTCCCTAGCCCGAAGATCCTCCCCAATAGGGGGTGCACCATGTCAACGGACTGCACCCTTTCAAAACGGACGTGGCGTTGCGACCTGAAAATGATGCCTTTCCGGAGCCAAACGGCCTGGTCAGTCACCGCGTATGTCATTGCCCGCCATGAAAAATAAGAGAAGAGCGCGATGATCGCGAAGATAACTACCAGGACCAGCCCGGCCCAGAGGAGTATCCGAACCACGTCCTGGTCATGAAGGTCTAAGTTCTTCAGCTCCCGAACAAGGTCAAGGTTTTGAAAAACCAACAGCGCCAAAAGGGCAACAATGGCCTTCCAGCTGTCCAGGATGGGGGTCACCCAAGAAACGCGGCGCCACGCCTGCGCCGGCACCCCCTCATCGACTGCACGAATTTTGTCGGGCTTCGCCATTTATTAGAGCCCGGAAAGTTCGGACGCGCCGTTGGCGACCAGTAGATCTCGCAGGGAGGCCGCCTCTTCCACGGGCAAACCAGCAATGGCCGCATCCGTCGAGGCGGAAGCCGTGTGGAGTTGGCAGGAGGCAATGCCCAGGTGCCGGGCAACAGGGCCCTCGTTCACATCGACGAACTGGATGCGACCGTACGGAACGATGTCGAGTCGACGAAACATGATTCCTCGTCGAACCAAAAAGTCGGAGTCGGTGGTTGCATATCCGAGGGCCCGCACCTGCCTTGGAATCAGCCAGAACAGCCACGCGAAGAGAAGGAACATGACGCCGGCCCCGATAAAAAACCAGGGGGAGATAAGAATGCCCAACACGACAAAGGTGATCAGGAAGGGGCCAACACTGAGCGCCGCCCCAACGATTCTTGCGGTTCCCAAAGAGCGCGAAACCGGGCGGAATGTGACGCCCGCAGGCGAAAGCGCGTCCACCATTACTTGCCCCCAATTCTGGCCTGTCGATATGCAGATTGTCTTGCCGACGCCTATCTTGAATCACCGATCCTCAAAAAGCATGGGAATCCACTCCAAAACACCTTGCAATCTTCGCATAAAGCACAAATTGTCCGTCCGTTAGGTGACACTGCCGGACAGTGGACCGATAATCGAAGAATGACTCCAAACAGCGGTACCCCCTCGAAACTTCTAGTCGTAGACGATGAGCCGAACATTCGGGATCTGCTCGCATCGTCGCTGAGATTTGCCGGATTCGAGGTGAGCACGGCCAGTGACGGCGCTTCTGCCCTCACGGAGATGCAAGATGGGGCCCCGGATCTCATCGTGTTAGACGTGATGCTCCCGGACATGTCAGGATTCGAACTCACTGAGAAGCTCAGAAACGCTGGTGTCGACACCCCTGTGCTTTTTCTCACCGCACGCGACGCGATGGAGGACAAGATCGAGGGGCTCACCGTCGGCGGAGACGACTACGTGACCAAACCATTTGGGTTAGAGGAAGTGGTTGCCCGTATCCATGCGATTCTCCGGCGCACCGTGGGACAGCCGGAAGAAGCCGGAATCATGCGTGTTGCCGACATCGAGATGGACGACAACGCTCATGAAGTCCGCAGGGCCGGGCACCCGGTCGACCTCTCACCAACCGAGTATCGACTGCTGCGCTACTTGATGCTGAATGAAGGACGAGTGGTTTCCAAGATGCAAATCCTGGACTATGTGTGGCAGTACGACTGGGGTGGGGACGGAGCAATCGTAGAGTCCTACATCTCCTACTTGCGAAAGAAACTCAGCGTCACAGACGATAGCCCCGAGCTGATTCACACCCGTCGTGGCGTCGGTTACATGCTTCGAGAAAACGCCTAAACATGGATCCGCTGGTCAGCGCGCGCCAGTCGTGGGAACGGGTACCACTGTCTCGCCGCATGGTGGTGCTCATGGTTCTCCTGCTCGCCGCTGGACTCACCATCGCAGGCACGCTGATGGTGGGGGTGCTTCAGGGGCACTTGGTGAGGCAGGTTGATCGCCAACTTGCTGACGGGGCGAAGCAGTTTGTCGCAAGCCTGGACGATGCAAGCCTGGAGTCTCACCCGACTCTCCTCCCCTCCGACTACTACGTTTTGGCACAGATTTACGAGGGCAAGCGGGTAGAGTTCCTCACCCAAGCCACCGAACAGCGTGCGGGAGTCCCTGAACTTTCCGACCTCATTTACGCTGCCGACGCGACCCCGCTGACGGCCCCCAGCAATCCGATCACCGTTGCATCCACGGTTCACGGGTCTACCTGGCGGGCCATGATGCTCCCCATGCACATGGAAGGAAAGACCTCCCCCGTTGGTGTGGTGGTCATCGCTTTGCCTCTCCTCGGCGTGACTGAGACACTCACAAACACCGCGCTTTCCTTCCTCCTCATCGGATCGATCCTGGTTCTGCTCTCCGCGATTGCGGGTAGCTACCTGGTGCAACGCTCTCTCGCCCCCTTACGCAATATTGAGCACGTCGCCGGCGCCATCGCTGCGGGGGATTTGTCGAAGCGCATCCCAGACTCGCCTGACACAACAGAGGTTGGCTCGCTGTCCTCGTCCCTGAACAAAATGCTGGTTCAGATTGAGCGCTCGTTCGACGCCCAGTACGCGTCGGAGCAGCGAATGCGCCGGTTTGTTTCGGATGCTTCGCATGAGCTTCGAACACCTCTGGCGGCCATTCGCGGCTACGCAGAGCTGTACCGCATCGGCGCCGTAGGCGAGGACGATGTGGCCGATGTGATGGGACGTATCGAATCGGAAAGCACGCGGATGGGGACGCTAGTCGAGGACCTTCTGACGCTTGCAAGGCTGGACGAGGGACCAAATATCAAGGTAAGCAGTTTCGACCTGGTTGAACTTGCGAACGAAACCCGCTCCGACATGCTGGCTATCGATCCGACCAGGTCAGTGGTGATCGAGGGGATAGGCGGCCAGGACGCGCCCGAGTCGTTAATGGTGGATGCGGACCGCAACCAAATGGTTCAGGTCTTTCTAAACCTCGCTGGAAACATAACGCGCTACACGCCCAAGGGCTCCCCCGTTGAAATCCGGTTAGGGATTGTCGGAGACTTTGCCGAGGTAGAGTTTCGAGACCACGGTCCGGGTGTGGAGATGAAGGATCGTCCCCGGGTTTTCGAACGCTTTTTCCGCACGGGGATCTCCCGTTCACGTGATCAGGGAGGCTCGGGGCTGGGACTGTCGATTGTTCGTTCCATCATAGTGAGCCACGGGGGTGACGTGAGCCTGTGGGAGACGGATCCTCACGGTCTAACCGTCAAAGTTACGTTCCGCACGCGACAGGATACGATTGACGAAGGTTAGGTGCATGCCCTGCTGAGTTCGGCGGGCACCGATTCCGGTGCACCGTCAAAGGAGGGTCTGACATGAGTTCGGGAGCCCCACAGTGGCTCGCCAGCGCAATAGATGACGCGCTGGTGAACCTGGGTGCAACTGTTTCCGCGAAAGAGCGGGAAGTGGAGGTTGACCGTATCCTCCAATCGTGGGACAAGAACGTGGGGCCCTTCCCCGGACTGCGGTTCTTGTCGGCGATGCTTGAAAAACTTGACCTCCTGGACGGCCCGGCCTCCGACTCTGACCTGCTACGCCTGGTCATGACCTACCGAGTCACGCAGGTGGCAGGGAACTGGAACAACGCCCAGCAGGCCGCATCATCCCTTGGCATTGGGCAACCCGATCCACAGTCCTTTGGTGAGCAGATGCCATCGGACGACGAGGAAGGGCTGACACTGCAGCACCGGCTGGAAGCGCTCGGCGTCCCGAAATCGACTGCCACCCGGGCAAAAGAGCTCCTCAGGCAGCTCCGCCACCACCACCCCGATGAAAACGATTTTGACGCGAAGATTCTGGTGGACGCGGACATGTCTGTACTTGCCGCGGTCCCGCAGGATTATAAGAAACTGACCAGCACACTGTATGCCGACAGCGCCGAACCCGACCCGGAGAGGTTCTTTCGGGAACGACGCAAGTTCGTGCGGCACCTTCTTGATAGTTCGACGATTTTCTACACCCCCGTCGCAGCGGCCTGGGAAGAACCTGCTCGAACCAACCTTGAAGCCGAACTTGTCCTCTTGGATGGGAAACTCAGGGTCTTCGGGCCACAGGAGGACGTGCAAGAAAAGCCGGCGGAGCAGAGGCGCCCATCGGGCAAAGCCCAGCTGGTAAGAACGTCGTTGGCGAAAAAGATCGACGCGATTGACAAGACTGAGGAAAGTGAATCCCCTGCTAGGGTGTCAACTCTTCTGAAAGCTTCATCGCTGAGTAGGACTGAGGAGAATGAGGGCGAGGAAGAGGACTTCTCCAGCACCTCGACCCTTGAATCTGTCGCCGACCTGATTGAACGCGGCCGGCAGAGTCGCGCCTCTGAGTGACC